>JANREL010000182.1 GCA_030758355.1 Polaribacter sp. | reverse complement strand
CCATTTTTGGAAATTTCGTCAACAGAGTGGTTGTTTTAACGCATAAATATTATGACGGATTTGTACCAACTCCGAGAGAATTTACAGCCATTGATGAAGATGTTTTAGCGGCTTTAAAAGAGTTTCCAAATACGATTAGTAAATCTATTGAACGTTACAGATTTAGAGAAGCATCACAAGAAATGATGAATTTGGCTAGATTGGGAAACAAGTATTTGGCTGATGAAGAACCCTGGAAAGTGATTAAAGTTGATGAAGAACGTGTAAAAACAATTATGTATGTTGCTTTGCAAATTGTGGCAGGATTGACTGTTGTTTCTGAACCATTTTTACCTTTTACATCATCAAAATTAAAAAATTCATTAAACATTGTTTTCTGTGAAAAAGACAAAGGAATTAGTTGGTCTGATGTTGCTGAAAAAAATATTTTATTGCAACCTAATCATCAAATTGGGCAAACTGAATTGTTGTTTTCAAAAATTGAAGACAGCGAAATTGAGGCACAATTAGAAAAATTAATTGCTACCAAAAAAGCAAACGACCAAGAAAACAAACAAACTTCTCCCCAAAAGCCAACCATCGAATTTGATGATTTTACAAAATTAGACATCAGAATTGGCACTATTTTAGAAGCTGAAAAAGTAGCAAAGACCAAAAAATTATTGAAACTAAAAGTGGATGTTGGTATTGATACAAGAACCATTGTTTCAGGAATTGCAGAGAGTTTTTCACCTGAAGAAATTATTGGTCAACAAGTATCGGTGTTGGTAAATTTAGCACCAAGAAACATTAAAGGAATTGAAAGTCAAGGAATGATTTTAATGACAGATACTCCTGATGGCAAACTGGCTTTTGTGGAACCTTCTCAAAAAGTTGCAAACGGAAAAGAAATAAGTTAACAATTATGTCAAAAAAACTTACACTCATTGCATTTGTGGTCTCTCTTGGAGGATTTTTATTTGGTTTTGATGCCGGAATCATCTCTGGAGTCATGTCGTATGCAAGTCCTGAATTTCAGCTAACAGAACTACAAGAAGGTTGGGTGGTGAGTTCACCTTCATTTGCAGCCATGATTGCCATGTTGTTTTCAGGAAGATTGAGCGACATTTTTGGAAGAAAAAAAATCTTATTGATTGTCGCATTTTTATATGCTTTATCTGCTTTACTATCAGCAGTTGCAAACTCTTACGAAGTTTTATACATCGCAAGAATGATAGGTGGCTTGGCTTTTGGAGCAGCTTTGGTGTTAGCACCTATGTATATTGCCGAAATTTCTACTTCAAAAAATCGAGGAAAATTAGTAGCCATTCAGCAATTAAATATTGTTTTGGGATTTTTTGCAGCTTTTTTAAGCAATTACTTTTTCAACAAATACAACACTACTGAAAGTTTTTTTTTGACTGATGAAAATGTTTGGAGATACATGTTGGGTGTTGAATTGATTCCTGCGATGTTGTATTTTATATTTCTATTTTTCGTCCCCAAAAGTCCAAGATGGTTGTTTTTAAAAGACAAACCTGAAGAAGCAAAATTGGTTCTTATTCAAATTCATGGAAAAATTACTGCGAATGAAGAAATTGATGCCATCGAAAAAAACGTCACAGAAAAAACGAATACATCAACCATAAACATCAAAGATCTCTTTAAACCAGGATTGAAATTTTTGTTTTTAGTGGGGTTGGTCATTGGAATTTTGCAACAAATCACAGGCATTAATGCTGTTTATTTTTATGCCACTTCCATTTTCAAACAAACAGGAATTGGCACAGATGCTTCCTTTTCATCCGGAATTTTATTGAGTTCTGTTTCCGTCATTTTTACGATTATTTCTATGTATTTGATTGATAAAACTGGTAGAAGATCGCTTTTATTGGTGGGTACTTTTGGTATTGCTTTTAGTTTGATTTTATGTGCTTATGGTTTTCAAAAAGCAACCTATCAACTCACTACTGAAAAAATAAATAATCTTACTTTCGATAATTCATCCAAATTGTTACCCATAGCAAATACTGTTTTTACCAACGATTTGGATTTTAAAAATGCGGCAAAATCTGCTTTGGGATTAAGTGTTTATCAAAAAAATGATGGCGCTATTTTAGAAGCTGCTACCAATATCAATGCAACCTTAGTTTTAGTTGGAATTTTAGGATTTATAGCCTGTTTTGCCTTTTCATTAGGCCCTGTAATGTGGGTGTTATTGTCGGAAATTTATCCCATAAAATATCGTGGTTTGGCCATTGGAATTATAGCATTTATCAACTCTTTGATTAGTTCTTTGGTACAATTAATTTTCCCTTGGGAATTGTCCAATTTCGGGAATGCATTGACCTTTTTTATCTTCGGATTTATCGCGTTGATTGGGTTTTTTGTGATGCTAAAAATAGTTCCAGAAACCAAAGGAAAATCGTTGGAAGAAATTGAAAGGG
>JANREL010000181.1 GCA_030758355.1 Polaribacter sp. | reverse complement strand
ATTGCGAAAGAACGGAATTTTACTACAAGTACTATTGAAAGTCATTTGGCAAGTTTTATTCCTTTAGGAGAAGTGGATATTTTAGAATTGATACCACTCAAAAAGTACAAAGAACTGACTAAAATAATTGAAGAAACAGAATTTAAAAACCTTACTGAACTCAAAGAAAAAGTGGATGATCGTTTTACTTATGCTGAATTACGAATGGTTTTGATGACTTTGGAAAAATAGAAATTAAGTAAAATTATTTTAAATCTCTCAAAACCAATTGCACAGATTTATAGCCATTCCATTCGTTTTCATCTAACGAATACACAATATCAAACTCATCTTCAACCAATTCAATTTTATTTCCTAAACCAAAACCAATGGTATTATAGGTTTTTTGATTGTCTCCTTGAAACAAATTCAGTTTTAAATGTGTTTCATCTGAACCCACTTTCTTTCCATAACCATTGTCTCTTACTCCTGTTGATTTAAAAATTGGTGTCATATTTTGAGGTCCAAAAGGTGCCATTTGTTGTAAAATTCTAAAAAATTTAGGTGTAATTTCCGACAATTCTATTTCAGCATCAATCAAAATTTCGGGAGTTAGTAGTTCTTTGTCGATACTTTTTGCAACAACTTCTTCAAATTTATTTTTGAAGTTTTCATAATTTTCTGGCAACAAAGTTAATCCTGCAGCATATTTATGTCCGCCAAATTGTTCTATAAATTCTGCGCACTCTTCTAAAGCTTCATACACATCAAAATCTTTTACAGAACGAGCAGAAGCAGCCAATTTATCACCACTTTTTGTAAAAACTAAGGTAGGTCTGTAATAGGTTTCTGTTAATCTTGAGGCTACAATTCCAATCACGCCTTTATGCCAATCTTCCCGAAAAACAACGGTTGAAAATTTATTTTCCTCCTCATTTTCCATAATTTGACTGAGTGCTTCTACAGTAATTTTTTTATCCAATTCTTTTCTGTCAGCATTAAAAACTTCAATTGCTTTTGCAAATTCTACAGCCGAATCAAAATCCATTTCTGTCAAAAGTTCTACTGCATAATTGCCATGTTTTATTCTTCCAGCAGCATTGATTCTTGGTGCGATAATAAAAACGACATCTGTAATTGTCAATTGTTTTTTCTTGATTTGATGAATCAATGCTTTGATTCCATTTCTTGGATTGGAGTTGATTACTTGCAAGCCATAGTGTGCCAAGATTCTGTTTTCGCCAGTAATTGGTACAATATCTGCTGCAATGGCAGTTGCTACTAAATCTAAATACGGAATAAAATCATCAATATTTTGACCTCTTTTTGAGCCTAAAGCTTGAATCAATTTAAAGCCAACTCCGCAACCACACAATTCATCAAAAGGATAGTTGCAATCCACTCTTTTTGCATTTAAAACGGCAACAGCTTTCGGAATTTCTAGACCAGGTTTGTGATGATCACAAATGATAAAATCGATGTTTTTTTCAGAGGCATACGCCACTTTTTCAATGGCTTTAATGCCGCAATCTAAGGCAACAATTAGCGAAAAATCATTGTCAAATGCAAAGTCAATTCCTATGTAAGAAATGCCATAACCTTCATCATATCTGTCAGGAATATAGGTTGCGATATTTGGATAAATGGTTTTTAAATAGGCAGAAACTAACGAAACAGCAGTCGTGCCATCAACATCATAATCTCCATAAATCAGAATATTTTCTTCATTTTCGATCGCTTTTTCAATTCTTTGGACGGCTTTGTCCATATCTTTCATCAAAAAAGGATCATGAATGTCCTCTAAATTTGGTCTAAAAAATTTCTTTGCACTCTCAAAAGTTTCAATATTTCGCTGACACAAAATGCTCGCTAATGTCTCTTCAATTTGTAATTCTTTAGCGAGTTTTTCTACTTTTTCCTCAGTGGGTTTTGACTTTAAAGTCCATCTCATAGCAATTGAGTTTTTAAATTGTATGCAAGAATATTTCGGTTTCTACATCTGCAAATCTTCGAAACATTTCCATAACTCCACAGTAGGTTGTAACTGATAAATTTACCGCTTTTTGGATTTTTTCAGGTTGTAAATTGCTATCAGAAAAATGATATGCCACATGTACTTTTTTATAATATTTTGGATGTTCGTCAGTCAATTCGCCTGTAACTTCAATTCTAAAATCAGCTACTTCTGCACGCATTTTTGCCAATAATGAAACCACGTCTAAACCAGAGCAACCTGCTAAAGAGGAGAGCATCAATGCTTTTGGAGCAAAACCAACAACATCGCCATTATCTTGTGATTTATCAAACATTGTGAATTTGTATCCACTTGGATTGTCGGTTTCAAACTGCGATTTTTGAGTCCAGACAGTCGTAACAGTATTTTTAACCATAATTTTTATTTTTTTTAAAATTTGAAGTAGTACCTTGTGCTTTTTTACAAAAATAAGAAAACAACAGTAAGGTAG
>JANREL010000180.1 GCA_030758355.1 Polaribacter sp. | reverse complement strand
AACCCAGGACCCTTTCATTAAAAGTGAAATGCTCTACCAACTGAGCTACCAGGTCTTGAAAAATTTCAAGTTGCAAATATACTACCTATCTTATGAATTAGTCCTACATTTTTGAATAAATTTTCTCGATATTTGCCAAAAAGAAATCAATCATGCATATTGTTTTGTTGGGATATATGGCGTCAGGAAAATCAACTATCGGTAAATTACTCTCCGAGCATTTCAAGAAATCCTTTTTAGACTTAGACGAATACATCTCCCAAAAAGAAGAACTATCCATTCCTGAAATTTTTTCACAGAAAGGTGAAATCTATTTTAGGAACATAGAACATGAATATTTAAAAGAAGTGCTGGAGAACTCTCAAGAAGTTATACTTTCTTTGGGCGGAGGCACTCCTTGTTATGCCAATAATATGGAATTGATTTACCAACAAAAAGCAGTGTCTATTTATTTAAGGGCGAGTATTCCAACCCTAACTGAGAGAATTGTTAAACACAAGGCATCTAGACCTTTGGTGGCCTTTTTATCAGATGAAGAAGTACCTGAATTCATTGCCAAACATCTTTTTGAAAGACGTTTTTTTTATGAACAAGCGCAGCATACAATAGCAATTGATCACAAATCTGAAACAACTATAGTTGCAGAAATTAAAGCATTATTATAATAAATATGCCAAGGCATCCTCTTTAGAAAAATCCACTTGTACATGCTCTTTAATCGATGTTGATAAAGAAACACCTTTAAAATCAGCTTTTACAGGATATTTTTTGTGGTTTCTATCAACCAAAACAGCTGTTTTAAAACGTTGTAAAGGCACATCTAAAAAATGTTTTACTCCATATATTAAGGTGGTACCTGAATTTAATACATCATCTACCAAAACGAGTGATTTGTTTGCGTATTCGTCAACACTCAAGGAAGTTGTAATAGGGTTCAACGGATTTTTCTTATCAATAGTTACCAAACAAATGCGTACTTTGATATCTGAGATTTCAGAAAGAACTGCTACTAATTTTTCTGCAAAAATATACCCATTTCCAATGACGCCTGCAATTACAACCTCTTTTTCGTCTGAATTGCTCTCATATATTTGGTAGGCTATTCGTTTGATACGTTGATTTATTTGAACTGTATTTAAAATGATGTTATGCTCTTTCGTCATATGATTTCGTTTGTTGTGTCTTGATATCCTTCTATATCTCTTCGATCTTTTTTTGTGGGTCTTCCTTCGCCTTTTTTGCGATAATACTCTTTGGCAAATTGTAACAATTCATTTTTTTCAAATTCTTCTTTCGGAGTCAAATCTTTCCGATATAAATCTACTAATTTAGCGCCAACTCTGCTTCCAGGAATGTCCAATACCTTTAGTTGGTAATTGATTTGTTCTTTTCGAACCAAGAGCAATTCATTACCAAAAATCTCACGAGAGGGTTTTACGTTACTTCCGCTAATTTTTATATGTCCTTTTTTACAAGCCTCTGTTGCTAAACTTCGTGTTTTATAGATTCGAATGCACCACAAATATTTATCTATTCTCATAAAAAAGTTAAAAAATTCTTTTTGTCTTTCTACAAAGGTATAAAATTGGTAAATTGCACCCTAAATTTTTACAGTTAAATGACTAAAATAAAAAATAGTATTCTTGTATTACTTTTCTCGTTGATAATTTATGCTTGTGGTGATGATAATACTTTTCGAAACCCATTTACCGATGTTGATCATAAAGCACTAGCAATCTCTGACAATGACTCTATTGTAAAGTTTTTAAAAGCACATTATTATGATGAGACAGAAGATGTGTTAAAGTCTTTAGAAACAGGTAAAACAGCACTTTTTGAAGACTCAAAATTAAAAATAAAGGAAGTAACTGAAAATGACATCAATTATAAATTGTATGTGTATGTGATTAATGAAGGCAGTACAGCTCCTAATCCTGACAAAGGATTTCCAACAGTAGTAGATTCTGTTTTTGTAAAATATGCCGGAAGAACCTTTTCAGGTACTACGTTCAATGCAAACGAATTTGATTCTAATACTTTTGGAATTTGGTTTAATTTGAATGCTGTGATAGCAGGTTGGACTCACGGAATGACAAGTTTTAAAGGAGGCTCTTTAAAAAAAGAACCTAATGGAGACCCATTTAACGGACCCATTACATTTTTAAACAGTGGGAAGGGCATTATTTTCATCCCTTCTGGTTTGGCATATCCTTCTTCAAGAGCGCAAAATCAATCCAGTAATTTGGTAGATACTAATTTGTTTTTCTTCGTGGATTTACTTGATTTTGTAAAAGATACAGATCAAGACAATGACAATGTCCCAAGTATCAAAGAAGATATTGATGGAGATGGTGATGTAAATAATGACGATACCGATGGTGATGGACTTCCTAATTATTTTGACACAGATGATGATGGTGATGGCGTTTTGACTAAAAATGAAGATGCCAATGGTGATGG
>JANREL010000179.1:6538-12862 GCA_030758355.1 Polaribacter sp. | reverse complement strand
CCGTCCAGACCGCAAAAAGCCTTAAAAATCTTTAGATTTTTAAGGCTTTTTCATTTTATTATTTTTCCAAAACTTACAAATTTTAATACATAAAAAAACCTCAAATTTTTGAGGCTTTCATTTTGAATGTATTTAAATTTATCCTTTTACAGGCACAGAAACTATTTTATTTCCCCAACCAAAATACATGATTGCTTCATTGTTTTCGCCTTCAAAAACAATTGAAAAAGCTTCAATTGGCTCATCTGAATTAGTAACAATTCCTTTAACTCTAACTACATCGTCTTTTTCATCATAAAAATAGGAACCCCAAACGTTTTTTTGTTTGCTTAAAATTACTGTCCAATCTTCATTTGTAGGAATAGTGAACAATGTATATGTACCTGCAGCAACTTCTTTTCCCCCAAAAACAACATTTTTATAAAAGGTAATTTCTGTTGCCTCATTAGCTCCAGTTCTCCATACTTTATCATTTGGCGCTAATTTATCCAAAGTTCTTCCTTTTAACTGTGGACGGCTGTAAACAACTTTCACCAACTTGTCTGCTTCTCTCCAATTAGATGGAAAAGCTGCTGCATCCATTGGACTTGCATCAACTTTTACAAATTTTTGCGCAGTTATATCTGAACTTGTTCCTAAAAAAACTGCTAGTAAAGCAATTAATAAAATAGATTTTTTCATGTATTTGTAAATTAAATTTATTGGATTTTGATTAAAAAACAAAGTTATAAAACCCTGATTTTCAAAGGTACTAATTTTCTGTTAAGATTTTAATGACAGCCACAATCGGTTGAACAATTTTTTGATTTCTTTGAAGTGAAAATATATTTTCTCAACAGAAATACAAAGGCTGCTCCCACTAAAATATAGACGATAATTTGTTGCATCAGCTTAAAATTTGATAGATAATTAACGAAGAAACATATGCCAATAGACCCATACCAACTAATTGAATCAGAGGCCATTTCCATGTTTTTGTTTCTTTCTTCACAATGGCTAATGTTGCCATACATTGCATCGCAAAAGCGTAAAACACCAATAATGACATTCCTACAGGAAAATTAAATCGTTTTTCTCCTGTTTCTGGATTGATTTCTGAAGCCATTTTTTGTTTGATTGTTGTTACGTCATCATCATTCGCTTCTACACTATAAATGGTTGCTAAAGTTCCTACAAAAACTTCACGAGCTGCAAAGGAAGTAATTAACGCAATTCCAATTTTCCAATCAAATCCTAGAGGCCTAATGACTGGTTCAATGGATTTTCCTAACATTCCTATGTAAGAATTTTCGAGTTTGTAGGAAGCAATTTTTTTGTCTAATTCGTCTGATGGTAAGTTTTGAGAAACATCCAATTTCGATACATTTTTTTCCGCATTTTTAAAGTCAGATGACCCATTGGAAGCCAAAAACCACAATACAATTGACAACGCCAAAATGATTTTTCCTGCTCCAAAAACAAACGCTTTTGTTTTTTCAACAACTTCAAAAAATACATTTTTGAAAGAAGGAATTTTGTAATTGGGCATTTCTATGACAAAGAATGATTTTGAATTGATATTCAATGTTTTGTGTAAAATATATCCTGCTAAAATAGCTGTTCCAAAACCCAAAGCATATAAAGAAAGCAACACTAATCCCTGCAAATTGAACAATCCGAAAATTTTGGTATCTGGAATTATCAGCGCAATTAAAATTGCATACACTGGCAAACGTGCTGAACAAGTTGTAAAAGGCACCACCAAAATGGTGATCAATCGTTCTTTCCAATTTCCAATGGTTCTTGTTGCCATAATAGCAGGAATTGCACAAGCTGTTCCTGAGATTAATGGAATCACACTTTTGCCATTCATCCCAAAACGACGCATGATTTTATCCATTAAAAAAACAACACGACTCATGTAGCCTGTTTCTTCTAAAATGGCGATGAATAGGAACAAAATAGCAATTTGCGGAATAAAAATAACCACACCTCCAATTCCTGGAATGATTCCATCTGTCAGCAAATCTGTAAAAACTCCTTCAGGAAGAGCCTCTTTAACAAGCTCAGAAAAATTAGCAAATAGTCCGTCAATAAAATCCATAGGAACAGAAGCCCAATCAAAAATAGATTGAAAAATAACCAGTAAAATCAAAAAGAAAATGATATATCCAAAGATTTTGTGTGTAAAGATTTTATCCAATTTACTTCGAACATCACTTGCTTTAGATTTATCAACCAAATAGGTTTTTTTCAATATTTTATTGATTTCTTGATAGCGATAAATGGTTTCTTTATGTTGGTATTTTTTAAGTTTTGAAATGTCTTGCTTGAAAGATAATAAAGCAGCTTTTTCAGAAGCTGTTATGGTTTCAGGAAAATTATTTTGAGTAACCATCAACCACAATTCATACAAGGAATAGTTGGGACTAATTTCTTTTAATTTTGCAAAATAATCAGGATCAATTTTATGATTGATCCCACATAAAGGAGAAGCTTTTGCAGCCACATGACAACGAATAATAGCTTCTTTTACCTCTTTGATACCTTCATTTTTTTTGGCGCTGATAAGCACTACTTCAGTATTTAACTCTTCTTTCAACACTGAAACATCAATACTAATGCCTTTTTTGTGCATTTGATCAACCATATTGATTGCCAGAATAGTAGGAATTTCTAAGTCTTTTATTTGCGAAAAAAGCAGTAAATTTCTCTTTAAATTTTCAACATCTGCTACCACCAAAATAACATCTGGAGATTCTTTAATGTCTTTTTTAAGTAAGGTTTTCAGCACAATACTTTCGTCCATTGATGTTGGATTGATGCTGTACGTTCCAGGCAAATCAGTAATAATGGCGTTTTGTGTAGCTGACAATTTGCTAACTCCTTCTTTTTTATCCACAGTTACTCCAGGATAATTTCCTACTTTTTGATTCAAGCCAGTTAACTGATTAAAAAGTAGTGTTTTTCCTGTATTTGGATTTCCAATTAAGGCAACTTTTATAGGTTTGTTTGCCATTGATTTATTCGCTTTTTAGGATTTTAATTTGCGCTGCAGTTTCTGTTCTGATCGCTAAATGACTGCCATTTACACAAATATAAATTGGATCTTTTAGGGGCGCTATTTGAATTAATTGCACTTCTGCGCCTGGCAAACAACCCATTTCTAATAATTTTAAAGGTATATTATCCAAAGATTCTTCAGAAATATATCCAATTTCACCAATTTGTAAAGACGCTATTGTGCTCAAATTTTGATATAAAAAGTCCCGCAAAAGCGGGAATTAAGTTAATCACAAAGATAAGAGTTTAGAATCATTCTAAACAATTTATTACCTTGATTTTTTTTATTAAACCATTAATTTTCATATTCAGCTTTCAACAACACCATGTCTTGTTTTAATTTTTCCATGTCTTTTAAATCTGTTCCATCATAAAAACCGCGAATTCTGCGCTCTTTATCAATCAAAACAAATTGTTCTGTGTGGATAAAATCATCCTCTCCCCCATCTCCATCTTCAATTACTGCGAAATAACTTTTTCTGGCAAGTTCATAAATATGCTTTTTATCACCTGTTGTAACATTCCATTTTCTATCAATCACCCCTTTATCAATCGCATATTTTTTCAAAATTGGCACACTATCTATTTCAGGAGTAACAGAGTGTGATAAAAATAAAATGTCTGCATCATTTTTATAATATTCCTGCAACTGATTCATATTATAAGCCATAGCAACACAAATATTTGTACAGCGTGTAAAGAAAAAATCTGCAATATAAATTTTGTTTTTGTAATCCTTTTGAGTGATGATTTCGCCATTTTGATTGATGAGTGAAAAATCAGCAATAGTATGATCTTTAGTGATGTGTTTGACAGAAAAATCAACCAAACTAGGGTTTACATCTGCAGGACTGTAAACCTTTAATTTTTTATCAACTTTTAACAAATGATAGAAAATTGGAATGGCAATTGCCGAAAAAATAGCTAAAAAAATAAGTGTTGGAAGTGATTTTTTAAAAAACTTGAGTTCCATAAAATTGATTTCTACTGCAAATTTACGATTTAAAAAAACGGCAAAAAAGCGAGAAGCATCAAAAGCAGTCAAAAATCTTTGTTAAAATAAAAATGAACTGAATTTAGTTCTTTTGAAACTCTTTGTAAAAACGTACATTTGTGCGTTTTAAAAATTTGATCTAACGCTGCATGGAAATACTTATCAAAGCATCGCAATTTATCTTAAGCTTGTCTTTACTAATTGTACTGCACGAATTGGGACATTTTATTCCCGCAAAATTGTTCAAAACCCGGGTTGAAAAATTCTATTTATTTTTTGATTACAAATTTTCACTTTTTAAGAAAAAAATTGGTGAAACTGTATATGGAATTGGTTGGATTCCTTTGGGTGGTTATGTAAAAATTTCAGGAATGATTGATGAAAGCATGGATACTGAACAACTAAAACAACCTGCACAACCTTGGGAATTTCGCTCTAAACCAGCTTGGCAACGTTTAATTATTATGTTGGGTGGCGTGTTTGTAAACTTTGTGTTGGGTATTTTTATTTATATCTGCTTGATGTGGGCGTATGGTGAAAAATATTTACCAAATGAAAATTTAAAAGATGGTATTTGGGCTCAAGATTCTTTAGCCACAAGCTTAGGTTTGCAAACAGGTGATAAAATTATTACTGTTGATGGCGAAAAAGTGAAAAAATTCTCGGACTTATCGCTTGAATTTATAAATGGTAATACTTACGAAATTGAAAGAAATGGCGCTATAATTTCAAAAGAAATCCCAGAAAATTTCATATCGCAATTGATGGATCGTGGGAAAGATGCCGGTCCGTTTTTATTTCCAAGATATCCTTTTGCAATTGCAGAGATTTCTGCTGAATCTCCAAATAAAAATGCTGATTTAAAATTAAAAGATATTATTACAGCCATTAATGGAAATCCAATTACCTATTTTGATGAAGCGCAAATAGAATTAGACAAATATAAAAACCAAGAAATTACAGTTACTGTAAAGAGAGGTAATGAAAGTAAAGAGCTATCATTGAAGGTAACTAATGATGGAAAAATTGGAGTTGTCTCTGGTTTTTTATCGTTTGATGATATGGAAAAACTAGGCTACTATGATTTGGCAACAATCGAATATTCTTTTGCAGCAGCTATTCCTGCGGGTTTTGAAAAATCTTGGAAAACATTGACAGATTATGTAAAACAATTGAAGAAAATTTTCAATCCAAATACAGGAGCTTATAAGGGTTTGGGTGGATTTATCTCTATTGGAAGTATTTTTCCTGAAGAGTGGAGTGCACAAACTTTCTGGAATATTACTGCATTTTTATCAATCATGCTTGGTTTTATGAACTTATTACCAATTCCAGCTTTGGATGGTGGTCACGTAGTTTTTACGCTTTGGGAAATGATTACTGGTAAAAAACCAGGAGATAAATTCTTAGAATATGCACAAGTTGCAGGATTTATCATTTTGATAGCATTGCTTCTTTTTGCAAACGGAAATGATGTTGTAAGGCTTTTTAAATAGCAACATTTATTCAATATCCTATTAATTAAAAAAGGCACTCAAAATTTGAGTGCTTTTTTTATTATATTCTGAAAGAATCATTTAAGAACAAAAACCAAATATAGTGTGTATCGCATTTATCACAAGAGTAACTTTTGGTTGAAATTAATCTAGACAAAACCTTTTCTTCTAGTTCTATGATTAGACTCACATTCGCATTTTGGGAAACTTTTCATTTCACTTTATTTGGATGATCAACAAAGAAACTTATATCTAGACACTTGCCAAAGTAAAAGCAAATTATTAAGAATTTCTTATTATCGCTTGCTCATTTTTCCATTCTATCCATTTTTGATCTAGTAATTTTCTCATTACGTTATCAAAATTTCTCATTATGAAAATATTATAGACCGCTTTGGCTAAATTTTTAGGTTTTTGGGCAATTGAGCACAAACTCATTGAAAAACCCGGAGTGATGTATTTCATATAATGCCAATAACCTTCAGGGATATACAAAACATTACCATGCTCTATATTTGTAATGTATCCTTTAGCTTGTTTTAGTCTTGGCCATTTCTCAAAATCTGGATTGGAAAAATCAATATCTTCTCTGGTAATCAATGAATGAGGAACTTTGTATAAAAAATCGTTTTGTTGTTGATCAAACAAAATAATTTCTTTTTTTCCATGAAAATGAAAGTGAAAAATATTTGCCAAATCAATATCATAATGCATAAATGTATAAGAATCTCCTCCTCCAAAAAACAACATTGGCAAACCTTTCAATAATTTTAATCCAAAATCAGGATAGGT
>JANREL010000179.1:3509-6438 GCA_030758355.1 Polaribacter sp. | reverse complement strand
TTACATCCCAAAACGAACACCAATCAAAATATTACTTCCTGGCATTGGGACAAATCCAGATTCGATATACTTTGTATTGAAAATATTATTGGCTGTAAAAATGAACTCAAATTTTGATAGATTGACAATTACAGAAGCATCCCAAACATTATAGCTTTGTCTAGTAGTTCTCTCTGCATATTTATAAATGATGTTTTGAGTAACGTTTTTAAAGAATTTACTCGAAAAGCGTGTTGTAAAATGATGCCTTAAAGTATTTAAAGAATAACGTGATAAATTTTCACTTTTATTGAAAATGTTATCATCTAAAAACGAATAACCTATTGTCAATTTTTGATAAAATTCGGAAATTTTAAAGGTGTAATTTGCATCAAGTTCATAACCTTTGGTAGCAACTTCCACAATATTTGTAGCTGTAAAAATACTCTCTAGAGAAGTTGGACGAACATAATCAATCAAATTGGTGGCATCTCTGTTGAAAAAAGCCATACTTCCAGAGAAATTTCCACGATTGAATTTTACGCCTATTTCTTGCGAAAATGCTTCTTCTGGTTGCAAATTCGGATTTCCAATAGTTACAGGATCAGCATAATACAAATCAGTATAGGTTGGAATTCTGTAAGTTGTTCCTAAATTTCCATAAATTTTAAGATTGTCTGAAACTTGATATCCTACATCAATTCCTGGAAAAGCATGAAATTTAAAGTCCGAAAAATAGGTAATGGCAACTCCAGGAGTGATATCTAGTTTTGAATCCAATAATTGAAAACGATGTTCTAGAAAAACATTTGTCATCATTCTGTCTCGTTTTCCTAGATTATTACTACTGATAGAAACGCGCGAAATATCGATTCCAAAACCTGTAATTCCGAGTTTAGAAGTATAAGAAACGTTGGTTTCAACTCCCACTTTATTGGTGATGTGTAAATTTCTATAAAAGGCAGGATTATTTCTTCTGAGTAAAAAAACATCTTGTCCACGTCGCCAATAAAATCTTGGTTTTATTTTGAATTTATCAGTATGAAATGTGGTTGAAATACCCACCAAACTATTTTGAGTTTCTTCATATTCATTAAAAGTTGGATTGGTTGTGTAAAAATTTTCTGCTCCGAATTTCTTATCAAAAAATGTCGCTAACAATTCCATTGGCTGTTTCTTTTTATTGAAAACACCCTTTAAAAAATAATTGGCATTATTGTAATCAGAATTATTTCGATAACCATCAGAAGTTAAAACACCTGCATGCGCTATAATTGATGTATTCGAAAATTCTTTTCCTACAGTTACTGAACTATTAATTTGACCAAATGATCCTGTCTCAGCATTTAAAGAAACAGTATTTTGTAGAGATTTTTTTGTCACAATATTAATGGCTCCTGTAAACGCATTTTGTCCAAAAACCCTTGCTGCAGGACCTTTGATAATTTCAATGCGCTCAATCACTTCAACAGGTAATGCAGCATTTAACGTGTGATGACCAGTTTGTGCATCATCCATTTTGATGCCATCAATCAACAATAATGTTTGGTCAAAACCTCCACCTCTAATATACAAATCTGCTTGTCCTCCTCCTGTTCCTCTTCTTCTAATATCAACACCAGCAACTTGTTGCAACAAATCTGCTACATTGGTTGCTGCGCTATTTTTGATAGTTTTTGCATTGATAATGGTCATTGTTCTTGAATCTTCTTTGAAAGGCAATTCAATTCTTGTAGATGTAATAATTACCTCTTTTAAAGTATCTCTTCTTGAATTTTCGTCTTGTGCCTGAAATTGTATCAAACTCAAAAAAGAAAATCCTAAAAACATAATGGTAACTTTCATACATAATGATTTAAAAAACGAGGCAAATGTCGTAATTTTCCGGACTATAAAAATAGTCCCGTTTTAAAATGAATGATAGTCCGGATTTTGATTTTTTTACACAATTGATTGGTATTGAAAAAAAAACTTCAAATCCTATTTATATTCAAGTTTCCCAGCAAATTATAAATGCCATTCAACGCAACTATTTTTCAAAAGGCACCATGCTTCCTGGAACTCGCTTATTATCAAAATTGTTACAGGTTCATAGAAATACTGCCGTTGCTATTTACAATGAATTGGCCTCACAAGGTTGGGTTGAGATTATTCCAAATAAAGGCACATTTGTGTTAGAAACACCGAGAAAAAGGATAAAAATGAAAGCGAGTTCAGAAAAAATAAATCAGGTTTATGCGTATGCAAATACTACTGGATTTCCTTTTCAGAAATCATTTCATTTAGCTTCTACAACACAAATATCACATGCGAAATTCGTTATAAATGATGGAAAACCAGATTTACGTTTGCATCCTGTGAATGAATTTAACAGGTGGTATAGTGCTGCTATGAAAAGAAAAACCTTGCCCAAAAAATGGGATAAAAAAAATGAATTTTCATCTTCATTATTTCAATCTGAACTGTGTAATTATTTAAATACAACTAGAGGTTTTCGGATTTTACCAGAAAATATATTGAATACACGAAGTACAGAAATGAGTTTATATATTGTTTCTCAATTATTAATCAAGCAAAATGACTTGGTTTTGGTTGGAAATTTGAGCAATTATGCTTCCAACATGATTTTTCATGAAGCTGGCGCAAATATGAAAACGATTCCAGTAGATAATGATGGTTTAGACATTTCATACATCAAAAAAAACTTTGAAAATAAGCAAATTAGATGCGTATATATTTGTGCAAATAGAGATTATCCAACAACTGTAAAGTTGAGTGCTGAACGCCGTTTGCAGTTGCTACAACTTGCAAAAGAGTACGAATTTGCTATTATTGAAGATGATTACGACTTTGATTTTCAGTTCGATGGTAATTCCATTCTGCCATTAGCGAGTGCAGATGCGAACGGAATGGTTATTTATTTAGGAAAATTAGGACAATCGTTATTTCC
>JANREL010000179.1:0-3409 GCA_030758355.1 Polaribacter sp. | reverse complement strand
ACTTCAAAAAATCTTATTTTTTTTACTCCAAAACCTTCCACCTCTGAAGGCGCATTTTTATTAGACACAGGAATTTCTGCTGGTTTTCCTATACCTGCTGATGATTTTGAAGCAACCAAAGTTTCTTTAGATGAAGAACTTATCAAAAATAAAAATGCTACTTTTTTTGCCAAAGTAAAAGGTCAATCTATGATTGGTGCAGGTTTGAATGACAATGATTTGCTGGTGATTGACAGAAGTTTACAACCTGAAAATAATAAAATTGCAGTATGTTTTATTGATGGAGATTTTACAGTAAAAAGACTCAAAGTAAATGCTGAAGGAATTTGGTTGCAACCAGAAAATCCAGATTATTCTATTATTAAAATCACAGAAGAGAATGATTTTATGATTTGGGGAATTGTAACCAATGTAATTAAGAAATTGTAGGTTTTTTATCTTTCTACAAATTAAAATATATAAAAAAACACTAAACTTTCGTTTAGCGTTTTTTTTATATGATAGAAACTAATTAATTCTTCATTGGCTTTTCACGATTCATTTCAATCATGTCGACATCTATTTTTTCAACTCCTAAAAGATGTTTGCTGAAATAATCTACATTTTTCCAAAACCAATATTCTCTGTCAGAAAATCCGTGTCTACTTCCTGGAAATAGCATAAAATCAAAACGTTTGTTGGCTTTTATAAAAGCATTCACCATACGAATGGTACCTGTTGGATGCACGTTATTATCAACATCACCAGTTGCTAATAAAATTTTTCCTTTTAAATTTTGAGCTAAAGTTTGATTCTTATCAATCAAATAATTGTACTTGATATTTCCCTTATCATCAGCTTCTTCTTTGATTCCATGATGGGTTTCACTCCACCAACTATTATAGACAGTATTGTCGTGATTTCCAGCAGAAGAAATGGCTACTTTAAAGAAATCAGGATACACTAACATGGCTGCAGTTGACATAAATCCACCTCCAGAATGTCCGAAAATTCCCACTTTATCAATATCGATAAAATCATGTTTATCAGCCAATTGTTCAGCTACATATTTTTTATCTGCCAAACCATAATCTCTCAAATTTCCATATCCAAATGTGTGATACCATTTAGAACGATCAGGATGTCCTCCTCTATTTCCCAGTGTAATTACAATAAAACCAACTTGCGCTAATCTATCAGTTCTGTCCATACTTACTGAAAATGATTTGTTTACAGCCTCTGTTTGCGGTCCTGGATATACATATTCAATGATTGGATATTTTTTGATAGAATCAAAATCATAAGGCTTGTACATCACTCCATATATATCTGTAATTCCGTCATCAGCTTTCACTTTAAATGGTTCTGGAAAATGATATCCAGCAGCAAATAATTGTGATAAATCTGCTTCTTCTAATTTCATTACCAATTTTCCAGTAGCATCTCTTAATTCTGATTTTGGAACGGTATTAACTTTGGAAAAATTGCTGACAAAATACTGATTTGAATCTGCCATATCAATGCTCGAATTAAAATCTCCAGGATTTAAAGCTGTTAATCCTGAACCATTTAAGTTGATTTTATACAAATGCAAATAGTAAGGATCTTCGTTTGTTGGAATTCCATTAGCTGAAAAATATAATGTACGAGTTTTTTGATCAATTCCTTCAAAAGAATCAACGTGAAAAGGTCCGTTTGTAACTTGATTTTTCAAATTTCCATTGACATCATACAAATAGAAATGTCCCCAACCATCATTTTCTGCCCAAAATAGAATTTCCTGCTCATTATTAAACAATACAATCGATTTTCCTCGACTTTCAATATACACATTTGAGTGTTCTTTGATGATTGTTTTCACTTCACCACTTTCAATATCAGCCACATGAACATCCAATCTTTTGCGATCTCTACTCACTGTATTGAAATAAATTTTTCCTTTTTTTGACAATAATAACGTAGGATTATACTCATCTTTTCTTGAAGATTTTTTTCTAGGAAATCTATAAATACTGATAGATTGTTGAATGGTAGAATCTAGTTTTATGTCCATTTTAGATTTGCTAGCCATGTCAAAAACCAACATTTCTTCTTTATAAAATTCCTGCTCTCCAGCCATGTGATACTTATAGGTTTCCAATTCTGGTCTGCCACTTTTTGTAGCGTGAATTACCCACAAATCTTCAATATGTCTTGAATCTGTTCTTGTGGTTACGAATTTTTTGGCATCATGAGTCCAAAATCCTCCCAAATATTTTCGATCATCTTTTTCTTTGATTTTTTCTTTGTCTGTTTTCCCATAAGAACCTCCACCATAACCGAAGTTTTCAACACCATCTTTAGTCCATTGATTTTCAACAATTGTGGAATCTTTTTCGTTTTTAACAGCTTTCAGAAAGTTCGCTTTATCCATCCAAAAGATGTTATTGTTTTTAGAAAATAACACAATTGAACTATCAGGAGCTATGTTTGCCCAACTTTTCCACTTTTCTTCAGGTGCTTTTTCGTTGTCTAAAACTTTCAAACCATTTCCCCCTAAAGTATATTCAAAATGATAGATTTTCTTTTCTTTTTTTGGGGTTCCTTTTTTCTTTTTATCATCTTTTTTTGTGTCCTCTTTTTTTGCATCATCTTCTTTTACATCCACCTCTTCATTGGAAGTTACATAAAAACGAATTGCTTTTTCATCTTTGGTAAATGTAAAATTAAAACGAGGTAAATGTTTAGCCTCATAGGGATCTTTAGTGATTTCTGACAACCATTTTGCCATTTTCACATTGTCAAAAAGTGGTGTTTTTGTTTTTTTATCCGCATCAACTAAATAATATTTAGAACCTTCAGAAGCGGTTTTGTACTGATACCAAAAACGGTTTCCATTTTGCAACCAATTTGGATTTACAGTGGTTGAATGCACCATTTTTGCAATATTTTCAGGTGAAAATCTGGCAGCTTGTCTATAATTTGGTTTGGGAGTTTCTTGCGCAAAAACGATAGTAGTAAACAGAGCGCAAAGATAAATGACAACTGAATTTTTCATAAAAAATGTTTGATTAAATTTGAATTAAAAAGCTAAATTTCCTTAAAAGGATTTACATGACAAATTATTAGCCCTTTTTTGTTAAAATTTTAACAATTTGCAATCAATTTAAATTTCTTTTTTCAATGAAAAAACGCTTTAAAATTTGAGAACAGTCGTTCTCTAAAATTCCACCAAGAACTAAAGTTTTAGGATGTAATGTAGTTTTTAAATGAAGAAATCCTCTTTGAAGTTCAGAAGCTCCGTACACAATTTTACCTATTTGTGTCCAATAACTTGCACCAGCACACATTTGACAAGGCTCTAAAGTAACATATAAAATACATTCTTTCAAATATTTACCTCCTAAAAAATCAGCTGCCGCAGTGAACGCTTGCATTTCTGCATGAGCAG
>JANREL010000178.1 GCA_030758355.1 Polaribacter sp. | reverse complement strand
AAATTAGACATCAATGAAGAAAAAGTACGTTTGGAAAATCATTTGAATTATTTTTTACAAACTCTAGAAACTGAGGATTCTAATGGAAAAAAACTAGGATTTATCGTTCAAGAAATGGGAAGAGAAATCAATACCACTGGCTCTAAAGCGAACTTTGCACCTATGCAAAAAGCCGTGATTCAGATGAAAAATGAATTGGAACAAATCAAAGAACAAATTTTAAATATTTTATAAAAAATCCTGCAAGGCTTTAAAAACTTGTAGGTATTCATCAAAAATGAGTACTGATTTTAAAGGAAAATTATTCGTTTTTTCTGCTCCTTCAGGGTCTGGAAAAACAACCATTGTTCGTCATTTATTGAAACAAGAACGATTCAATTTAGAATTCTCCATTTCTGCAACTTCCAGAGAGCCAAGAAATCAAGAAAAGCATGGAGTGGATTATTATTTTATTTCGCTGAATGATTTTAAAACGAAAATAAAAAACGACGAATTTTTAGAATGGGAAGAGGTGTATAGAGATAATTTTTATGGCACTTTAAAAGCGGAAGTAGAGCGGATTTGGGCACTAAAAAAACATGTTATTTTTGATATTGATGTGGTTGGAGGTTTGCGAATCAAAAATAAATTTCCTGAGCAAACCTTGGCGGTTTTTGTAAAACCACCTAGTGTTGATGAGCTGAAAATTCGCTTGAAAAAAAGAAGTACTGAAAGCGAAGACAAAATAAATATGCGCATTGCAAAAGCGTCTGTAGAATTGGCAACTGCACCTCAATTTGATAAAATTATCAAAAATTACGATTTAGAAATTGCGCTGAAGGAAGCTGAAAATTTGGTAGTAGATTTTTTGAAACGAAATGAGAAACAAGAATAGAGAAACAAGAAAATAGCCGATATAAAAGTCTCTTTTCTTTCCTCTTTCTTCTATATATCTTTTAAAGATGAGTAAAATCGGTTTGTATTTTGGAACATTCAATCCCATTCATGTGGGGCATTTGATTATTGCCAATCATTTGATTGAACATACTGATTTAGAGGAGGTTTGGATGGTGGTAACACCTCATAATCCTTTCAAAATAAAGAATTCTTTGCTCGAAAATCATCATCGTTTTGAACTGGTTTATAGAGCTACTGAACGCTATCCGAAGATAAAACCATCTGATATAGAGTTCAAATTACCACAACCAAATTACACAGTTTTTACCTTGGCGCACATTTCAGAAAATTATCCAAATCATCAATTTTCGTTGATCATGGGTGAAGATAATTTGAATAGTTTTCACAAATGGAAAAACTATGAAACCATTTTGGAAAATCATCACATATATGTGTATCCAAGAATTTCTGAAGAAAAACAATCACGTCAATTTGAAAATCATCCAAAAATTCATTTTGTTGAAGCACCAATTGTTGAAATTTCCTCAACCATGATTAGAAATGGAATTAAACATAAAAAAAACGTACAACCATTGTTGCCAAATGAAGTTTGGGAATATATTGATGAAATGAATTTTTATAAAAAGTAATTTTTTATAGAAACAATCCCTTCTAGGAAAAATAAAAATTAGTACTTTTTCGTTGTATATTTGTGACATTAAAGCATTTATTTTTTGAAAAATCAAGGCAAACAAAAAAGGAAACTCAAACAAAAACTGACTCATAAATATAGGTTGGTCATCATGAATGATGAAACCTACGAAGAGCGAATTTCACTAAAACTTTCTTTGCTAAACGTATTTGTTGTAGGTGGTGTTTTTTCTTTTTTACTGATTTTTGTAACTACATTTTTAATCACTTTTACACCAATTAAAGAGTTTATTCCTGGTTATGGATCTACAGAATTACGAATAAAGGCTACAAAATTGACATTGAAAACAGACTCTTTAAAAAGAAAATTAGCAGTTATTGAAAATTACACACGATTTTTAGGACCTATTTTATCTGGTAAAATGAAAGGCGAAGAAATTGATACTTTATTAACTGAATCTGGCAGAAAAATGTTGAGTGACCGCTTGTTAAAAGCATCAAAAATGGATTTAAATTTTAGGGAAAAAATAGAAAGTGAAGATCGCTTTCCAATCATAAATAGTGAAAAATCAGTTGTAAAAGTGGTGTTTTTTGCTCCATTAAACGGAATAATTTCACAAGGATTTGATCCTAAAACAAAACATTTTGCGGTGGATATTGTTGCTAAAAAAAACGATCCAGTAAAGGCCACTGCTGATGGAATTGTAATTTTTTCAGGCTGGACAACAGAAACTGGAAACGTACTAATTTTGAAACATGCTGATGATTACATTTCTGTATATAAACATAATGGAAATTTACTGAAACAAGAAGGCGATTTTGTAAAATCGGGCGAAGTAATTGCCAATGTGGGTTCTACTGGCGAATATACAACTGGACCTCATTTACATTTTGAACTTTGGAGTGGTGCGTATGCAGTAAATCCAACAAATTTGATTGATTTTAGATAATGAGCATCAAGTCATTTTTAGCAATTCCGTTTGC
>JANREL010000177.1 GCA_030758355.1 Polaribacter sp. | reverse complement strand
ACATACGAACCAAATAAATCGGCTCCCATTCCAGCAACATCACCCACATTATCACCCACATTGTCTGCAATTGTTGCAGGATTTCGTGGATCATCTTCAGGAATTCCTGCTTCTACTTTCCCAACTAAATCAGCACCAACATCTGCTGCTTTCGTATAAATTCCTCCACCAACTCTTGCAAACAATGCAATGGATTCAGCACCTAAAGAAAAACCAGCTAAGGTTTCTAAAACGATGGTCATTTGTTCGGTTGTTGTCCAAACACCACCCATAAAATAATGATAGAAGAAAATAAAGAAAGCTGTTAAACCCAAAACTGCTAAACCTGCAACACCTAATCCCATTACAGTTCCACCACCAAAAGAAACTTTCAACGCTTGTGGCAAACTTGTACGAGCTGCTTGCGTAGTTCTAACGTTTGTTTTAGTAGCAATTTTCATCCCCATATTTCCAGCTAAAGCGGAGAAAATAGCTCCAAAAATAAAGGCAACTACTATTAAGATACTTGTAGTTTCTACAAATTGAGAAACAACTGCCAAAACAATACTTGCTCCAATTACGAAAAACGTTAATAATCTATATTCTGCTTTTAAGAAAGCCAAGGCTCCTTCATAGATATAATCTGAAATTTCTTTCATTTTACCATCTCCAGCATCTTGTTTTAAAACCCAAGCTCTTTTGACATACATAAAAAGTAAGCCAATAATTGCCATTACAATTGGCACATAAATCATTAATTCCATAAAATATAGTTAAACTGTTTAGTTAAAAATGGCGGTAAAAGTAATAAAATCATAATGAAATAAAAAACCTCAAAAAGGTTTAATTTTTTGAGGTTCTTTTTTTTAGAGTAATATTTTATTAAATCGAAAAATAATTGGTTTTTTTATATTCACTATTGTTATATCTCTCAACACAATCTTTATAGATTCTTTCAGATTCGGATGCATCTCCCCAACCACCAACAGCTACTTTTTTCTTCTCTAAATCTTTATATACTTGAAAAAAATGCTCGATTTCTTTTAATCTATGAGGATTTAAGTCGAAAATATCTTTTCTCTTACTCCAAATTGGATCAGAAACGGGTACACAAATTATTTTCTCATCAGGACCTTTTTCATCTGTCATGTGAAAAACTCCAATTGGTTTTACTTCCATAACACACATTGGGAAACTTGGTTCATGACCTAATACTAAGACGTCTAATGGATCTCCATCTAAGGCTAACGTTTCAGGTACAAAACCATAATCTGCAGGATACATCATAGATGAAAATAGCATTCTGTCAAATCGGATTTTATTCAATTTAAAATCATATTCGTATTTGTTTCTACTTCCCTTTGGAATTTCAATAAGCACATCAAAAGTTATATTCATTTTTTTATTATTTTCTGTGAACAAAAATAGGAAATAGTACCGCTAAAATCAGGAAATTTTAAACGGAATTACGCAAAGCTTTTCGAATTAAACCATGAAAAAAGCCTTTCATTTTTTGAAAGGCTTTTTTCATTTTTAGTTATTTTTTTAAGTACAATACTTCTTTTACTGCTTTTACAACATCCTCTGAATTTGGAATCCATTTTTCAAATAAAGCGGATGAATATGGAGCAGGAGTATCAGCAGTGGTAATTCTTTTGATTGGTGCATCTAAAAAATCGAATGCTTCACTTTGTATTCTGTAAGTAATTTCTGATGAAATACTTGCAAAAGGCCAAGCTTCCTCTAAAATAACCAATCTATTTGTCTTTTTTACTGATTTTATGATGGCTGCATGATCCATAGGACGCACTGTTCTCAAGTCAATAATTTCTATAGAAATATCTTCTTTCGCCAATTCATCTGCAGCTTTGTAGGCTTCTTTGATGATTTTTCCAAAAGAAACAACTGTTACATCAGTTCCTTCTCTTTTAATATCTGCCACTCCAATTGGAATTAAATATTCTCCTTCGGGAATTTCCATTTTGTCACCATACATTTGTTCAGATTCCATGAAAATAACGGGATCATCATCTCGAATTGCAGCTTTTAACAAGCCTTTTGCATCATATGGATTTGAAGGGACAATCACTTTTAAACCAGGAGTATTCGCAAACCAATTTTCAAACGCTTGAGAATGTGTAGCGCCTAATTGACCTGCAGAAGCAGTTGGGCCTCTAAAAACAATTGGACAATTCAACTGTCCTCCAGACATTTGTCTAATTTTTGCAGCATTATTGATGATTTGATCAATACCTACCAATGAAAAATTAAACGTCATATATTCTACAATTGGTCTATTTCCATTCATGGCAGATCCAATAGCAATTCCAGCAAAACCAAGTTCTGCAATAGGAGTATCAATGACTCTTTTTGGACCAAATTCATCCAACATTCCTTTACTCGCTTTGTAAGCGCCATTATATTCTGCAACTTCTTCACCCATCAAATAAACGCTTTCATCTCTGCGCATTTCTTCACTCATTGCTTCACAAATTGCTTCTCTAAATTGAACTGTTTTCATGTAAAATTAAATCTAGTATTATTTTCTATCTTGCAAAAGTAAGCAATTAATTGTCATTTTTTTTGAATGAAAATCAGAATCTACCCTTAAAAATTTATTTGAAAAGCGCAATCGTTTTCGGAAAATGTTAAAATCTTGAAAATTTATTATGCATGCATAGTATTTTTTAAAAAAAAGATGTAATTTCGTTGCGTATAATAATGATAAAATAGAAAGATTATGAAAATTTTGGTTTGTATAAGTCATGTGCCAGACACTACCTCTAAGATTAACTTTACAGATAACGATACAAAATTTGATATAAATGGAGTGCAGTTTGTAATCAATCCTTATGATGAATTTTGTTTAACAAGAGCTATGTGGTTTAAAGAAAAACAAGGAGCGACAATTACTGTTTTAAATGTTGGAAATGCAACTACTGAGCCAACATTACGAAAAGCATTGGCAATTGGAGCAGATGACGCAATTCGTGTAAATATAGAGCCAAAAGATGGATTGTCAGTAGCTAAGCAAATTGCAGCAGTTGTAGAAACCGGAAATTATGATTTGGTTTTAGCTGGTAGAGAATCTATCGATTATAATGGAGGAATGGTTCCAGGAATGGTTGCTTCATTAGTAAACTATAATTTTGTAAATGGTTGTGTTGGTGTTGAAATTGAAGGAAATTCAGCAATCTTGGTAAGAGAAATTGATGGTGGAAACGAAACGTTAAGTTCAACTTTACCATTGGTAATTGCAGGTCAAAAAGGAATTGTAGAAGAAAAAGATTTGCGAATTCCTAATATGAGAGGAATCATGATGGCACGTCAAAAACCATTGCAAGTTGTTGAACCTGTGTTTGCTGCAAACGCAACGGAAGTTCTATCGTATCAAAAACCAGCTCCAAAAGGTGCTGTGAAATTGGTAGATGCAGATAATATTGATGAGCTCATCAATTTATTGCACAACGAAGCTAAAGTTATCTAATTAAATAACAAGAACTTGAATCAAGTTTAGAATATAAAAAATAAAAAATATGTCAGTTTTAGTTTTTGCAGATGCCGCAAATGGCAAATTTAAAAAAAGCGCTTTTGAAGTAGTTTCTTACGGAAAAAAAGTAGCAGATCAATTGGGTACAAATTTGGTTGCACTCACTATCAATGTTTCTTCAAACGAAGAATTACACAAATATGGAGCTGAAAAAGTGGTTTCAATCACAGAAAATAAGTTAGCTACTTTCAATGCTAAGGCATTTGCATCTATTATAAAACAAGTGGCGGATGCTGAAAATGCTACAATAATTGTATTAGATTCAAGTATTGATACGTTGCACGTTGCGCCTTTAGTTTCAGTTTCTTTGGATGCTGGTTATACATCAAATGTGGTTGCATTACCAACTTCTATAACACCTTTTACGATCAAAAGAAAAGTGTTTTCAAATAAAGGATTTGCAAATACAGTGATTTCAACTGATAAAAAAATCATTGGTGTTGCAAAAAATTCATTCGGAATTCATGAAAATCCTGTTTCAGGAACTGTTCAGAATATGGAAGTTTCTCTTTCAGCTGAAGACTTCGCAGTAAAATCAGAAAAAGTAGAAAAAGCCTCTGGAAAGGTAACAATTGCTGATGCAGATGTTGTTGTTTCTGCAGGGAGAGGCCTAAAAGGACCAGAAAACTGGGGAATGATTGAAGAATTAGCAAATGTATTAGGAGCTGCAACTGCTTGCTCTAAACCAGTTTCAGATTTAGGATGGCGCCCCCATGGAGAGCATGTTGGACAAACAGGAAAACCTGTGGCCTCTAATTTGTACATTGCCATTGGAATTTCTGGAGCCATTCAGCATTTAGCCGGAGTGAATGCATCTAAAGTAAAAGTTGTCATCAATACTGATCCTGAAGCTCCGTTTTTTAAAGCAGCTGATTACGGAATTGTAGGTGACGCTTTTCAAGTTGTACCTGAATTAATCACTAAATTAAAAGCATTCAAAGAAGTGTAGTTATTTATTTTTGAGTGTTTTACCTATAAAAACCCATTAGTTTAAAAGCTTCTGGGTTTTTCTATATACAAAAAACAACTAAAATTAATTTATAGCCTACATATTTTTAGTAAATTGTGCCACAATTCTACTAAACAGTTTTTTAGTTTTAAATAAGGTGTTTTTTAGTTTTTTGTTGAGATATTTATGAGTTTAATACAACTAACCATCAAAGGAATTTCATATAGCCAAACTCAAACTGGCGCATATGCATTGGTTTTGAGTGAAATTGAAGGCACTAGAACTTTGCCGATAATAATAGGTGCTTTTGAAGCGCAATCTATTGCAATTGCTTTGGAAACTGAAATCAGACCTCCAAGACCATTAACTCATGATTTATTTAAAACTTTTTCTGATACTTTCGGCATAAAAATCAAGGAAGTTATTATTCATAAATTGGTTGATGGCGTTTTCTTTTCTAGTATGATTTGCGAAAAAAACGGAAAAGAAGAACAGATTGATGCCCGAACTTCGGATGCCATTGCAATCGCTGTTCGTTTTGATGCTCCTATTTACTCCTACGAAAATATTTTAGATAAGGCAGGAGTGTATCTTAAAATCGAGGAAGAAATGGCGCTCGAAGGTAAAAAACAAGTTGAAAAAATCCCTGCTGATTTAAGCGAATCAACAGAAAAATCTAGTTTATCAAAATTAGCATTGACACAATTGCAAGAACAATTGCAACAAGCTGTAATCAATGAAAACTATGAATTAGCTGCAAAAATAAGAGACGAAATAAGCAAACGCTTTTAAATTTTAAGATATGAAAAATAGTATCATAGCGATTTTTTGCTTTATAACTTCACTTACTTTTGCTCAACAATTAGAAAAAGATTGGAAATTCTCCTCTATAAAAAATCAAACAAGAACTGACTCAGTTGCAATTGACTCCTCGGATATTTTTTCACTGATTGATGGTAAATTCACGTATCAATTAAAACAAAAAACAGGTTCTGTAAATACTGGAAATTACATCCGTCAAAATAATTTATTGATTTTTCATTTTAAAAACCCAAAAGACACTGTTCGTTATTTCAATATCGTTTCTTTAGATGAATCATCCTTAGTATTAACTGAAAATGATATTACTTATAAATTAGTTTCCTCAGAAATTTCAAAAAAAAACAGTGTTGATGCTGCTAAAAATAGTCAAATTATTGCTTCTAATTCCATAAAACCAAGTCAAGGTTTTTCAATTGAAAGTCTTTGGAGAGGTGTTCTAGGAATGGTAGTTTTGATTTTGATTTCCTTTTTATTCAGCAGCAATCGAAAAGCGATTGATTGGAAAAAAGTAGGAATTGGAATTTCATTACAATTAGTCATTGCAATTGGAGTATTGAAAGTGCCATTCATACAACATATTTTTGAGTTTGTTGGTGGAATTTTCATTTCCATCTTAGAATACACCAAAGCTGGAAGCGAATTTTTATTTGCAGGAATGGTGGGAGATATGAATACTTTTGGGTACATTTTCGCCTTTCAAGTATTGCCAACAATCATCTTTTTCTCGGCATTAACATCCTTGTTATTTTACCTCGGAATAATTCAAAAAGTTGTAAAATGGTTAGCAATTGCCTTGTCAAAATTCCTTGGAATATCAGGAATGGAAAGTTTGTCAGTGGCAGGAAATATTTTTTTAGGACAAACTGAAGCACCTTTATTAATCAAGGCCTATTTGGAGAAAATGAATAAATCCGAAATGTTGTTGGTAATGATTGGTGGAATGGCAACTGTTGCTGGGGCTGTTTTAGCAGCGTATATTGGTTTTTTAGGTGGAGGTGACAAAGCATTGGAATTGGTATTTGCTAAACATTTATTAGCTGCATCAGTAATGGCTGCACCTGGCGCTATTGTTATTTCTAAGATTTTATATCCTCAAACTGAAAAAGTAAATACAGATGTAAGCGTTTCTCAAGAAAAAATAGGGTCTAATATTTTAGATGCCATCGCAAATGGAACTACCGAAGGCTTACGTTTGGCAGTAAATGTAGGAGCAATGTTGTTGGTTTTTGTAGCAATCATTTCAATGTTGAATGGAATTTTAGGTTGGGTTGGGGAAATTACTTCTTTAAATAATTGGATGACAAAAAACACTGCTTATAGCTCTTTTTCAATTGAAGCTATTTTAGGATATTTATTTGCGCCTTTAATGTGGTTGATTGGTGTCGCTAAAGAAGATATGGCTTTGATGGGGCAATTATTAGGAATAAAATTAGCAGCAAGTGAATTTATAGCATATATTCAATTGTCTGATTTAAAGAACATTACAAGTGTTATTCATTTGAATTACGATAAATCAATCATTATGGCAACGTACATGTTATGTGGTTTTGCCAATTTTGCGTCCATTGGAATACAAATTGGCGGAATTGGTTCATTAGCTCCAGGTCAACGTAAAACTTTATCAGAATTTGGAATGAAAGCGTTGATTGGAGGAACCATTGCCTCTCTAATGTCAGCTGCCATAGCAGGAATGATTATTGGTTAATAACTTCTTAAGAATTTTTTAAAAAGCATCAAAAATTTTTACTGATGCTTTTTTATTTTTACATAAATATTGATTGGATTATGAGACAATACCATGACTTAGTAAAACACGTTTTAGAAAACGGAAATGAAAAAGGAGACAGAACAGGAACAGGAACAAAAAGTGTTTTTGGGTATCAAATGCGTTTTGATCTGAGTGAAGGTTTTCCAATGGTTACTACAAAAAAACTACACTTAAAATCAATTGTACACGAATTATTGTGGTTTATAAAAGGAGATACCAATATTAAATATTTACAAGAAAATGGAGTACGAATCTGGAATGAATGGGCAGATGAAAATGGCGATCTAGGACCTGTATATGGACATCAATGGCGCAATTGGAATAGCGATGAAATTGATCAATTAAAAGAAGTGATTGAAACATTGAAAAAAAATCCGAATTCAAGAAGAATGTTGGTATCTGCTTGGAATCCATCAGTGTTGCCTGATACATCCAAATCTTTTTCAGAAAATGTTGCCAATGGAAAAGCAGCTTTGCCTCCTTGTCATGCATTTTTTCAGTTTTACATAGCAGATGATAAATTGTCTTGTCAATTATACCAAAGAAGTGCAGATATTTTTTTAGGGGTTCCTTTCAATATTGCATCTTATGCACTTTTTACCATGATGATCGCACAAGTTTGTGGTTATAAAGCAGGTGAGTTCATTCATACTTTTGGGGATGCACATATTTATAACAATCACATTGAACAATTAGAGTTACAATTGTCAAGAGACATCAGACCTTTGCCAATGATGAAAATAAATCCAATAATAAAAAATATCGAAGATTTTACGTTCGAGGATTTTGAATTGATCAATTACAATCCTCATCCCCATATTAAAGGAATTGTTGCAGTATAAGAACAAAAAGCGCTCTCAAAATATATGAAATCTCCGTGTGATTTTTACAAATTCAATACGCTGTTTTCTGCTCCAGCGAAATCGCTCCAAGCATATCCATCAGCTTCTTCATCATTTTCATAGTTTCCATCAACTAAGTATCTAAATTCATATGATGTTCCTGATTCTAAATCGATTGTGCCTTTAAAAGTCCCATTTTTCAACTTATTCATTGGATTTGCGCTTTCACCCCAGCCATTAAAACTTCCTACAACTGCAACATTTTCAGCGCCTTCAGGTTGTATAGAAAATGTTACTTTACAAACTGGTTTGCTTTTTAAAAATTGTTTTTTAATTGCCATAATTTTATGTTTAAGTTACATGGTAAAAGTAGATAACAACTTTTCTATGACAAACTTTAATGCATTCCTAATGTTTCGATTTGCGAGTTCAACAAAATCTTTGCTAAATAATAAAATTATTCGAAAAAAATCCAAGGTTAGCTTATGGGATTTTTAATTTTTTTGAGAATATATTTTCCCTGATTTTCAGTACTTTTGCACCTAAATCGGTTTCGTAAAGAGGTGTTTTTTCTCAAAAACGAAGAAAAATATCAAATATCATCACTTTTACATTATTTTTGAAATATGAATAGAGCTTTTTTTGTTTTTTTTTTAATGCTTACCAATTTTATTTTTTCACAAGAAAGCATTAAATCGTCTCATTTATCAGAACTTGATGAGTTTCCTATTTTTGATCAATTCGAAATTCCAAAAAGTAAAAAAAATAGTACGCTATTATTTCAAGCAAAGTTGCAACAGTTTTTTATCACTAATATTGGATCAAAATCGTTGATTTATTTTAAAGAAGATCCTTCTTATGTATTGCATCTAAAAACTACTCTTGATGGAAGCATAAAAATAAATAATTTATCAGAATTTACTAATGTTCAAAAAGAAGCTTTAGAAAAAGTGCTTGAAAAATTGAGCATCAAAAAAGGGGCTCAAAAAAATGGCCAAGACGTTGCAATTGAATTTTCAATACCACTACAAATAAAGTTTACAGAGATTAAAACCATCAATTAACTAATGATAACACTCATTGCAGCCATTGGCAAAAACAATGCTTTAGGTAAAAATAATGATTTGATTTGGCATTTACCTGCTGATTTAAAGCGTTTTAGACAGCTTACTACAGGTCACCATATGATTATGGGAAGAAAAACTTACGAATCTATTGGAAAACCATTACCAAATAGAACTACAATTATTGTAAGTAGAAATCCTGAATATTTTCAAGAAGGTTGTTTGACGGCTTCAAGTCTAGAAAATGCTATTCAAATCGCTAAAAATGAAGAGGTTATTTGTATTGTTGGTGGAGAGCAAATTTATAGAAAAGCGTTAGAAAATAATTTGGTTGATGCTTTAGATATTACTCTAGTACACGATGAATTTGATGCAGATGTTTTTTTTCCGGAAATTGATTTAAAAATTTGGGAAGAAATTTCAAGAGAAAATTTTAAGGCTGATGAAAAAAATAAGTTTGATTACAGTTTTATCCAATACCAAAAAAGAGCTAATTAATTCGGGTATTGTTAAATCCTCCACCCAAATTCATTCGATATTTTTGTTGTGCGAATAAAAAATAATTAAATAATTTATAATTTACCTCATAGCCGTAATCAATATTTGATTGATAATCAATGGTGTTTTCGTAAGTATTAGGATTGTACTGAAAAGGATTTTGCGCTCTCAAATTCCAAGTTGTCACCCAAGCAATATTCCGATTTTCCATATAATCTTGTGAATAATAACCAACAGGCTGTGCAACTGCATTTAAAAAGTAGTTAAATCCAGGATCTATAATGATTATTTCATACTCTAAACTATCATTGGCAATCACAACAGGTTCTTCATTTTCAATATTTTTTTTTGAAATAGGCACAGAACTGCAAGCCCATAAAACAAGTGTAATTAGCAATAGAAAAATAATTGATTTAAAAATTTTCATCATTTAAAGTATTTCACATTGGTAAATTTGCAAAAAATATTTTGGATTTGATAGGTTTTCAATTCGTTTAACAGTATTTTTAAATCATAAAAAATAGATGATGTTTAAAAATTACCTTCTTTTAGGCCTTTTTTTTCTATGTTTTTGTTGTCAACAAAACACTGAAAATCAATTAAATTATGATATTTTATCTGAAAAAGATAGAGCTATTCTAAAAAACGAACTTTTAGAAGATCGTTTATCAAATTTATTACCAACCTTAATGGATGATGCAGATATTGACATGTGGTTGTTGATTTCAAGAGAGTACAATGAAGATCCCGTTTTAAAAACATTCTTACCTGCAACCTGGTTGAATGCGCGCAGAAGAACCATCATTGTTTTTTATAGAAATGAAGAAAAAAATACCCTCGAAAGATTAGCTGTTGCTAGATATGATATTGGAAAAAGTATTCAATCTGCTTGGAATAAAGAACAACAACCCAATCAATGGGAAGCTTTGAAAGCCATTATCAAAGAGAAAAATCCGACTAAAATCGGACTGAATTTTTCAAAACATTTTGCGTTGGCTGATGGTTTGGTAAAAACAGATTATGAGGAGTTTTTAGAAAATTTACCGGTAGAATATCACTCAAAAATTGTGTCTGCAGAAAATTTAGCAATAACTTGGATAGAGACCAGAACTGAAAAAGAGATGGCTCTTTACAAAAAATTGGTAAAAATCACCCATGATATTATTGATGAAGGTTTTTCTGAAAAAGTCATCAAACCCGGAATCACAACTACTGAAGATGTGGTTTGGTTTTTACGTCAAAAAGTGACAGATTTGGGTTTAGAGACTTGGTTTCACCCCACCATTGATGTCCAAAGAAAATATGACCCATTAAAATCACATATTGAATCTTTTTCAAAACAAAAAGAAGAAGAAATCATTCAAGAAGGTGATTTGTTGCATTGCGATTTTGGAATTACTTATATAGGTTTAAATACTGATTGTCAGCAGCATGCTTATGTTTTAAAGTCAGATGAAAATGAAGTTCCAGCGTTTTTGAAAGCTGCTTTTGCTGATGGAAATCGTGTGCAAGATATCTTAACATCAAACATGAAAATTGGAAAAACTGGGGATGAAATTTTAGCACTTTCTTTGGTTCAAGGAAAAAAAGAAGGGTTAAGACCTTCAATTTACACACATCCTTTAGGGACTTTTGGACATAGTGCAGGAACTACCATTGGCATGTGGGATTCTCAAAATGGCGTGCCTTTTAATGGAGAATATCCTTTACATAAAAACACGGTATATGCCATTGAATTAAATACGACAGTTGCCATCAAAGAATGGAATAAGGACATCAGAATTATGCTAGAGGAAGCAGGTTTTTTTGGAAACAATACCTTTGAATACGTTAATGAAAGACAAACTTTCATCAAACCAATTAAAATTAATTAGCAATGAAAAATCGATGTTTTTGGGTGACAGATAGTAAACCGTATCAAGAATATCATGATTATGAATGGGGAGAACCTGTGTATGATGATGCCGTTTTGTTCGAGTTTTTATTGCTAGAAACTTTTCAAGCAGGGTTGAATTGGTTGACAATTTTGAACAAAAGAGAGAATTTTAGAAACGCATTTGACAATTTTGATTATCAAAAAATTGCTAATTATTCAGATAAAAAATACCAAGAATTATTGCAAAATGAAGGTATTATTAGAAACCGATTAAAAATTCAAAGTGCCATTACAAATTCCCAATTATTTATGGAAATTCAAAAAGAATTTGGGTCATTTTCTAATTTTATTTGGCGTTTTGTAGATGGGAAACCAATTGTAAATTGTTTTCATCAACGAAATGAAGTTCCAGCAACTACCGAAATTTCGGATGCAATTTCTAAAACATTAAAAAAACGAGGCTTTAAATTTGTTGGATCAACAGTTATGTATGCGTTTATGCAAGCAGTTGGCATGGTCAATGATCATACAACAACCTGTTTTAAATTTCATCATTCATGCTCATAAATTTGGTTCTAAAAGTTGATTTACATCATATATCAAGTTAATGCCATTTTCAATCGAGTTAATAGGGGTTTTTTGTTTTCGTACTCTTTTTGATAGTTTGTATTCTGCAAATCAAATTTTCAATTTACAACTTTGTATCAGTCTAATGCTGTTTTCGGTTTTTTTTATCATGTATTTTAGAGCAAATCAAAAGTAAAAGAATTTATGATTTATGTAGTAATTTTAGGATTTATTGGCGAATATTTTTTCAATATTACAAGGAATGTTCAGGTGTAGATTAGAAAATGTTTCTTTGTATGTTCTACTTGTACATACTGATTAGTTCGGAAGAGTTTTATATTTAGCAAAGCGTCTATTGTTCGAAAACACCAAAGAGAGATAGAAGAATTACTTGTAATTGCCGTTGCAATTTTGCAACAATTTACCTTGTTTTGATGAAAGATTTTTTCGGATTTTTGCTGACAATTTTTGTTTTTCAATTACTATAGAAAAAAATCAAAAACCGACTTTATTTATTCCATAGATATTTTAGTAGCAATTTTAGATATAAGAGGACAGCTTTTGGATATTAGAAATGGCCAGGAACCTCTTTTGGAATGTTTGTTTTTTTGCCAAGCAATATACCTCTAAGTGGCATCAGTTTATTTTAATTTTTGTTGGATGTAGTTTTTTTTTTATTTACACACAAAGAAAGTATTTGCCTCGGAAAAGACTCGAAAAAGACTCGGAAATTAGAGGAAAATGCGAATTTCTATTTAATTTCCAAATAAAATTCTCAACGCTACAAAAATGGTAATGATAATAGCTCCATAAATGGCTACTTTTTTTCCAGCATTTTTATAATATCGTTCGTGGTTTTTAGTATCTTTTTTATAACTCCATACCAATACTGCTGAGAAAGCAATCACAAAAAAGATAATAAAAATGACTCTTCCAGTTGAAAAAAAAGCGTTTAAAAATATCATATAGTATTTGATTTTTTATGCAATATTGTAAAAATTTACTTCAAAAGTTTTCCTATATTGTCAGTTGTAAAATTACATATTTATTGACAAAAATAGTCAATATTTAAAGGTTAAAATAAAATAAAAAACAACACAAATGAAAGATAAAATTAATGCTGTTCACGAATTTCATACAGCTTTTAAATTGGGTATTAAAAACAATCCTACTGCTGATATTGGAGAAGAACGAAATTTATTACGTTATAAATTGATGCGTGAAGAAAATGAAGAATATTTAGAAGCAGCCAATAACAA
>JANREL010000176.1 GCA_030758355.1 Polaribacter sp. | reverse complement strand
GTTGTTTGATTGGGTTGTTGTAAAGAATGTGTTACATCTAAAATTGTTGGTGCAAATTGGCGCATTTCAGGAATTCCACGAAAATCAACAATCATATCTTGATAACCAAACATTGTGCCTCTATCAGTTATCCAAGCTTTATGATTACCAGCATCTTTAACTTTTTGAACAGCATGTTTCATGGAAGCAGGACTCATAAATTGTCCTTTTTTCAAATTCACCACTTTTCCAGTTTGTGCAGCAGCAACCACTAAATCTGTTTGACGCACCAAAAACGCAGGGATTTGCAATACATCAACATATGCAGCCGCTTTTTCAGCATCCGAAGTTTCGTGAATATCAGTAACAGTTGGAACGTGAAAAGTTTCTGAAACTTTGCGTAAAATTTTCAACGCTTTTTCATCTCCTATTCCTGAGAAACTATCAATTCTACTTCTGTTCGCTTTTTTAAAACTGCCTTTAAATATGAATGGAATTTGTAATTTATCGGTAATTGCAACTACTTTTTCAGCAATTCTCAATGCCATTTCTTCGCCTTCAATGGCACAAGGGCCAGCTAATAAAAAAAAGTTATTTGCGGTTGTATGTTTAATTTGTGGGATTTCAGTTAGAAACATTTTTATTAAAAATTTCTGTAAAAGTACAAAATTATATTTGCTATCTTTCAACTCTTAAATTTCAAAATTATGAAAAAATTGAACTTTCTTTTAGGATTCGTTATTTTATTTTCCTTAATAGAGACTGGTGTTTTAGCGCAAACCAAAAATACCAAGAAATCAAGCAATACTTTTTTTATTGATTCTACTTTGGTAAAAACGCATTTATATACCTTGGCTTCTGATGAAATGCAAGGAAGAAAAACAGGAACTCTAGGGATTGAAAAAGCCGCACAATATATAGAAAATGAATTTTCAAATTTGGATTTGAAAACCTTTGAAGGATTGGATTCTTACAGACAAACGTTCACTTTTACCAATAGAAGAACCAAAGAAGAAATTACGAGCGCTAATATTATTGGAGTTTTGGAAGGGAAATCAAAAAAGGACGAATTTGTTATAATTTCTGCACATTATGATCATTTAGGAATCATTAAAAAAGACGGACAATTAGATAGTATTTACAATGGTGCCAATGATGATGCTTCAGGAGTTACAGCAGTTTTGGCTTTGGCAAAATATTTTAAAGAACAAAATTCTAATCAACGAACCATTGTTTTTGTCGCTTTTACAGCAGAAGAAATGGGTCTGATTGGCTCAACTCATTTTGGAAAAGGAATTGATGCTAGTAAATTTGTAGCTGGAATTAATTTAGAAATGATTGGAAAAACACCCAGTTTTGGGCGAAATACAGCTTGGTTAACCGGATTTGAGCGTTCTGATTTTGGGAAGATTATCCAGAAAAATTTAGTGGGAACAGGCTATCAATTATTTCCTGATCCATATACAAATTTCAATTTATTTTTCAGATCTGATAATGCATCTTTAGCAAGATTGGGCGTTCCATCACACACATTTTCAACAACTCCCATTGATGTTGATAAAGAATATCATCAAACTTCGGATGAAGCTGAAACTTTAAATATTACTGTAATTACACAAACTATTCAAGCAGTTGCAAAAGGTACTGAAAGCATTATCAAAGGAATTGATACGCCATCAAGAGTGGTTATAGAAGAAAAAAAGTAATTTTATGAAACTTCTTTTAATTGTTTTTGGATTTTTTTTGATGAGTTGTTCCTCTGCAAAAGTAATTGCTGATTATGATGATACAATTGATTTTGGAAATTTCAAAACCTTTGGATTTTATGAAAATGTAGGTAAGGATTTGAATGAATTAGATGTTAAAAGAATTCTAAAAATTATTGATACTACAATGCAACAAAAAGGATTGACATTTAGTGAAACACCTGATTTTTTTATCGATTTCAATATTGAAAAATCAGCTGAAGTTGCCAGAAATACAGTAGCTGTTGGATTTGGAAATGCAGATTCGAATAGTGTTTTTGGAGTCTCTGGAGGAATTCCAATTGGATCAAAGAAAATTAGAGAAGTATTAACAATTGAATTTTTAACTCCCATCAAAGAAGAACTTTTTTGGAATGCAACTTTGGAAAGTACCGTAAAAGAAAAACGATTACCACAAGAAAAAGAGATCTATTTTCAAATAATCGTCCCAAAAGTATTGAGTAAGTATCCTCCAAAATAAAAAAAACCTCAACAATCGTTGAGGTTTTTTTGTGATTTTAAAAAAAATTGAAAGCTTCAATTTAAAATTGATACCTTACTGATAAAGCAATATCTGATTCTAGTCCATTTAAACCACCAGCTACTCCAATTTCTGGACGATAGTCAATAGAGAGTAGAATAGGGACTTTGAAGTTATATTCAATTCCAATTACACCGGCAGCATAAATTCCAGTACCACCTGCAGAAACCAAACCTCCACCAGCACCTGCATACCAATTAAACCTTTCTTCTAGCGTCCAAACCCATTGATACAATCCGGTTGCTTTAAAGTTAATGAATTTGTTTGTCAATCCTAAATCAATTTC
>JANREL010000175.1 GCA_030758355.1 Polaribacter sp. | reverse complement strand
ACACCAAGTTGAACTTTCTTAAAAAAAGTATTTAGATGAAAAATTGAAAAATACGCTCTTAGTTTTAACTAAAATCAGTGTCCTTTCTGTTTATAGTCTCATGTGTTTTTAATCACTAAAACTTTCTACTATTTTATCATTTAATTTATTTATGACATATTCAAGGTATTATTTTAATTTAATTATAATTTTGAATTTTTAATTGAGGTAGGTAAATAGATATGAAAAACATGAATAAAATAGAATTTATAGAAAATGAAATTTTAGGATTAAGAAATGAATTAAAAAATCATAAACTTTATAAAAATTTACACGCTATTGATGACGTAAAAATTTTTATGGAAAATCATGTTTTTGCTGTATGGGATTTTATGTCTTTATTAAAAAATCTACAAATAAATCTCACAAAAGTTGAAACACCTTGGACACCACCTAGAAATCCAAAACTATCAAGATTTATAAATGAAATTGTTTTTGGTGAAGAAAGTGATATTAATGAGTTGGGAGAACCAAAAAGTCATTTTGAGATGTATTTAGATGCAATGCATCAAATAAATGGAAATACTGATAAAATTAATGATTTTATCAAACTAATTTTATCAGGAAATTCAATTGATTATTGTTTTAGTCAAGTTAATGTAGACAAAAGGGTGGCTGATTTTGTTAAATTCACATTTTCAATTATTGAAACAAATAAGACTCATCTCGTAGCTTCTGCATTTACATTTGGTAGAGAAGATGTAATCCCAGACATGTTTATTGAAATACTTAAAAGTTCCGATTCTGAAAATAAATTATACAGTAAAGTAAATTATTACCTCAAAAGGCATATAGAACTTGATGGAGATGAGCATGGCCCGCTATCTCTTGAAATGATTTCTGAATTATGTAAAGATGATGAGCAGAAATGGAATGAAACACTTACAGTAGCAAAACAATCATTAGAAAAAAGGATTGAACTTTGGAATGCTATCAACGAATTAATAAATAGTGAAAGGCAAGTATCTATGAAAGCTCATTAGTAAATTTAAATCTTTTAGTTAATCAAACGTCATTGCCACTTTGCCAATTCCCCGAACAAAAAATTTAAATCTTAGTAAAACTTGCCTCTAAATTATCAAAACTTAAAACTAAAAAGTGTATGACATATTAACTTGTCAAACTTTATAAAATAAACACCTTGAGAAAGTGAAACTAGATTATAAAATGCCTCTATTCAAAATAGAAAATAGCTTATGATGCTGTAAACTATTTTTTAACTGCGCTTCTCTAGCATAGGTACAAATGCAAAATCACCTAATTCATGTTTTTCAAATTCTTTATTGGATTTTCGAATAAATAACGTCATGATTTGCTTTTGATCTCCAACAGGAATCAAAAGCATTCCACCTACTTTAAGTTGAGCCATTAAAGGTTTAGGCACAAAAGGCGCACCTGCAGTAACAATGATTTTATCGAAAGGAGCCTCCTCTGGCAAACCTTTGTACCCATCACCAAAAATAAATTTCTTAGGATAATAACCTAATTTTGGCAAAAACAGCGAGGTTTTTTTAAATAATTCGTGTTGTCTTTCAATGGTGTAAACTATGGCTTTCATTTCGAGTAATACAACGGTTTGATATCCTGAACCTGTGCCGATTTCTAAAATTTTATCTCCTTTAGAAATTTGCAAAGTTTGTGATTGAAATGCAACAGTATAAGGTTGAGAAATGGTTTGATCAGCAGCAATTGGAAACGCTTTGTCTTGATAGGCATGGTCTTCAAAACTAGAGTCGATAAATAAATGTCTTGGAATGGAACGAATAGCATCCAACACTTTTTCATCCGTGATTCCTTTGTTTTTTAAAACGCTAGCTAATTGATTGCGAAGTCCTTGGTGTTTTGCAGTATCTCTCAATATCATATCCATTTACGAAAGCTAAAAATAACAATATTTTTATTTAAATACTCATAAAATTGTATCTTTGTTTTTTAGGAATCTAGGGACTTGCTAATCGTGGATTTTGAATAAAATCATATAAATATCTAAAAAAGTATGTTGAAAGTTGGAGTTTTAGGTGCTGGTCATCTTGGTAAAATTCATTTGCGCTTATTGCAACAATCTAAAAAATATGAGTTGGTAGGTTTTTACGATCCATCTACTGAGAACACAAAGAAAGTGGAGGCCGAATTTGGGTATAAATCCTTTAATTCGGTGGATGAATTGATTGATGCTGTCGAAGTTGTTGATATTGTTACTCCCACTCTTTCGCATTTTGATTGTGCAAAAAATGCCATTGAAAAAGGACGTCATATTTTTATAGAAAAACCTATTGCAAAAACAGTAATTGAAGCTGAAGCAATTAAAACATTGGCAAGTCAGTATCATGTACTAGGACAAGTTGGACATGTAGAGCGTTTTAACCCTGCGTTTTTAGCCGTTAAGGACATGATCAATAACCCTATGTTTATTGAAACACATCGTTTGGCTGAGTTCAATCCAAGAGGTACAGATGTGCCAGTAGTATTGGATTTGATGATTCATGATATTGATATTATTTTATCGGTAGTAAAATCGAAAGTAAAA
>JANREL010000174.1 GCA_030758355.1 Polaribacter sp. | reverse complement strand
ATTTCGTTTAAAATCTTAGTAAATGTCCAATTTTCGTTCATTTCACGCTGACCTTTTCCATTAAAAGGCATTTCTTCAATGAAACGAACAGTCATATTTTTATCTTTGGTAAGCTTTACAAAATCGCAAATTTCATCTGTATTAAAACCCGATTGAACAACCACATTTAGTTTGAGGTTTAGGCTACTTTTTTCAAGCAATTCGAAGGTTTTAAACACTTCAGGAAAGACATCTTTTCTGGTAATTTTGGTAAATTTATCTCGTTGTAAACTATCAATACTCAGATTGATTGTTTTGACTTTTTCCAACTTTTCAAGAGTTGAAATATGTTCAGAAATCAACGCTCCGTTTGTGGTAATATTGATGGTTTCTAACAAATCATTACAGGAAAGCATTTCTAAAAAACTTATAAAATCTTTTCTCACAAAAGGTTCACCACCTGTTAAACGCACTTTTTTAACGCCTAATTCTGTCAACACACGGATTAGACGATACATTTCTTTGAATGTTAATAATTCTTCTCTTGGCACAATATCAATTCCTTGAGCAGGCATGCAATATTGGCAACGCAAATTGCAACGATCTGTAACCGCCAAACGCACATAATTTATTTGACGCCCAAAAGAATCTATTAAATTAATCATTAATTTGGTAATTTTTTACTCAATAATCCGTAAATAAATGCTCCAATCAAAGCGGAAATTAACAAAATCAACGCTGGTAAAAACTTGAATCCAAGAATTACAAAAATGGGTCCTGCACAAGCGCCAGAAATTCCCCATCCTAAACCAAAAAAGATTCCTCCAACTATGGTTCTAACATATCCTTTTTCTTTTTCTTTTGGTTTGATAAGATTGCCATGGGTATCTTTAATAATTCCTCGTTTAAACAATTGCATAAAAATAGCAGAAATAACAATGGCACTTCCAATAATACCAAACATATGAAAGGATTGAAAACGAAACATTTCATAAAAACGCACCCAAGAGATAGCCTGAGATTTGCTTAAAACAATCGCAAAAAAGATTCCTAAAAGTAAAAATTTGATGTTTTTCATAAGTTAAAAAATTAAAGGGATGATAAACCAAGCTGCAATAATACCGCCTATAAAAAATCCAATTACAGCTAATAATGATGGGAATTGTAAACTACTTAATCCTGTAATCGCGTGTCCTGAAGTACAACCTCCTGCGTAGCGTGTTCCAAAACCAATTAACAATCCAGAGAATACTAAAATCAAAAATCCTTTGAATGAAAAAACGGCTTCATTGCTAAAAATTTCGTCAGGAAAATATTGATTTCCTACATTTGAAAATCCCAGTTCTGTTAATTCTTGAATTGTTTTTGGATTCAATACAACTGTTTGATCAGGAATTAAAAAATGGGAAGCAATGATTCCGCCTATGACCAGTCCAATTGCGAACATTAGTCCAAAATCACGTTCCTTCCAGTCTTTTTTGAAATAATCTGAAAATTTTCCTGCACCAGCCAAGGTGCAAAGTGTTTCAAAATCAGTTGAAGTTCCAAAGTTTTTTCCGAAATAGAAATATAAAACCAATGAAAGTGCAATCAAAGGGCCACCAACAAACCAAGGCCAAGGTTCAAAAATAAAATCCATATTATACTTTTGTTTTTAGATAATTCATAATTTTTTGAGTTGCTCCCAAATGTTCTTGAATGTAATTTTTATTGATTTTTCCAGTTGCTATTCTGAAATTTTTATCTTGTTTTAATTTTTTAAAAATAGTCGAAAATTCACTTTGATTACTGACAGAAATACATCCGTTTAATCGAACCAAGTCAACAGCTTCTTTAAATTTTTGGAATTTATTGCCAATCACCACAGGAATACCAAAAGTTGCAGGCTCTAAAATATTGTGCAATCCTGTTTTAAGACCTCCGCCAACGTAAGCAACCTCTGCCGCAGCGTAAATTTTGGTTAAAATTCCCACGGTGTCAATGATAAAAACATCAAAATCAGCTAAGTTTTTTCCCTCTTTTTCAGAAAATAGTACTGTTTTTTTGAAGATTGACTTTCGCAATGTTGCAATTGCTTCTTTGTTAATATTGTGAGGAGCAATAATGAATTTTTCATTTGAAAATTGTTTTTTATTGATGTAATTTACCAAAAATTCTTCATCTTCTTTCCAAGTACTTCCTGCAACAATTATGTATTGATTATTTTTAAATTCTGATATAAAATCTAGAGAATTGTCTTGTTGAAAAATTTTTGAAACTCGATCAAAACGAGTATCACCAACAACTGTATTGTTTTTAAAATCAATACTTTCTAATAGTTTTTTTGATGTTTCGTCTTGAAGAAAAAAATGATGAAAGGCTTGTAAAGCATCTCTCATAAATTTTCCATACGATTTAAAAAAAAGCTGGTTTTCTCTAAAAATTCCAGAGACTAACAATGTGGGAATTTGATTTCTTTTTAATTCGAATAAAAAATTTGGCCAAAATTCATACTTAATAAAAATAACAAATTTAATTTGCAAATTACCTATAAACTGTTGAGCATTTGATTTAGAATCTATAGGTAAATAGCAAATTACATCCGCTAAATCATAATTTTTTTT
>JANREL010000173.1:11404-13358 GCA_030758355.1 Polaribacter sp. | reverse complement strand
CGTAAATTTGTAAAATAAGATCAACAAAAAAATTAAAATTTAGAGATTATGAAAAAATGGTTAATCCCGGGAATAGTTATTTTTATTATAGTGTTTGGTATCTACAATTGGGCAAAAGGTTTTAACAATACAGCTGTTGTTTTGCAAGAAGACGCAAAAACAACCTGGTCTAATGTAGAGAGTGCGTATCAACGAAGAAACGATTTGATTGGCAATTTAGTAAAAACAGTACAAGGTGCTGCTGATTTTGAAAAAGAAACCCTAACACAAGTAATTGAAGCGCGTTCAAAAGCAACATCAACTACGATTGATGCCAACAATTTAACGCCCGAAAACATGGCACAATTCCAACAGGCACAAACAGGCTTAACGGGTGCGTTGTCTAAAATGCTATTGGTGGTAGAACGTTATCCTGATTTAAAAGCAAATGCTAACTTTTTAGAATTGCAAAGTCAGTTAGAGGGTACAGAAAATAGAATCAATGTGGCTAGAGACCGTTTCAATGAAGGCGTAAATAACTACAACAAGCACATCAAAGTATTTCCAAATTCTATGTTGGCTGGCATGTTTAATTTTAGCGAAATGAGCCGTTACAAATCCAATCCAGGTTCTGAAAACGCACCAGATGTAAACTTTGATTTCAACAAGAAAAAAGAATAAATGTCAAAAGTTGAAAACTTTTTAACCCCTAATGACGAGCAAGAAATTGTTGATGCCATAAAAAAAGCAGAGAAAAACACCTCTGGTGAAATTCGTGTTCATATTGAAGCAAGCACTAAACTTGATCATTATGAGCGAGCATTAGAAGTATTTTATTTTTTGGAAATGGATAAAACCAATCAACAAAATGGTGTTTTGATTTATGTAGCCGTACACGATCATAAATTTGTGATTTGTGGAGACAAAGGTATCAATGAAGCAGTGCCCAACGATTTTTGGAATACGACTAAAGAGATCATGCAAGCACATTTCAAAAAAGGAGATTTCAAACAAGGATTGATTGATGGAATTCTCACAGCAGGTGAAGAATTAAAAGCCCATTTTCCTTGGCAAGTAGATGATGAAAACGAACTTTCTAATCAAATTTCTAAAGGATGATGAACGTTTTTCGCAAATGGGTTTTTTTTATAGGATTTCTATGTTTTTTCCAAACACTGTTTTCTCAGGGATTTAAAATTCCGGAGAAACCATCCTTTCAAACTAGTGTGTATGACTATGTCAACTTACTAACCAAAGAACAAAAATCCAGTTTAGAAAGTAAATTAGTTCGGTATTCTGATACCACATCCACCCAAATTGTAGTTGCCATTATAGCCTCAACTGAAGGTGAAAATATTGCTTATTTAGCAGCCAATTGGGGTGAAAAATGGGGAATTGGAGATGCAGCAAAAGACAACGGAATCTTAGTTTTATTGGCAAAAGATGATCGTAAAATCAACATCCAATCAGGAAAAGGTGTGGAAGAATTCTTAACGGACTTTCAATCCAAACGAATTATTGATCAAGTCATTATTCCAGAGTTTAAAAAAGGCGATTTTTATAATGGTTTGGACTTGGGGTCTGACTATATTTTTAGAACCCTTCAAGGCGAATTCAAAGGCTCACGAAAAAATGATTCAAAGGGTGATTTTCCTTTTGGGGTCATTATTTTTGTGGTTATTGTAATTATCATCATCATTTTATCCTCGAAAGGGAATAACAACAAAGGAGGCAAAAATTACAGACAACCATCCACCCTCGAAAGTATTTTTGATACCATCATTTTAACAAATATGGGCAGAAGAAGTGGCGGTTTTGGTGGTGGTTTTGGAGGCTCATCAGGTGGTTCTTTTGGTGGTGGTGGATTTGGTGGCGGCTTTGGCGGTGGCAGTTTTGGTGGCGGCGGAGCCTCTGGCGGATGGTAAATTGAATGAAGGAAATCAGCATCTTTTTAAGTTTTTTAATCCTATTCAGT
>JANREL010000173.1:6710-11304 GCA_030758355.1 Polaribacter sp. | reverse complement strand
AAAAATTTATGGAGTATCAAAAAAAGGAATATAAAAAAAAGAAGTCACGATTGATACCGAAAACCATGATTGGGAAGATATTACTAGTGATGAAAAAGGCAATTTATACATAGGTGATTTTGGCAACAATCACGGCAAACGTAAAAATTTATGTATTTTAAAGGTTGCTGGTAATGAGTTAAAAAAGAGCAAAGCTATTGTTGAAATTATCGAATTTTGATCCGAAAATCAACAAGAGTTCCCGCCTAAAAAGAATAATTATTTTTTGATCCAGAAGCCTTTTTTATTTAAAAACCATTTATACATATTTACCAAAAGCAGGGTGAAAGACAAGTATGGACAAACCCTTATGTATCAAATACCTTTAGAATCAGGAAAGCATACAGTCAAATTGGTAGGTGAACTTTATAACGGAGACAGCAGTTATTCTTGGATTACAAGGGCAGATATTTAGGATGACGTAAAAAAAAGTAGTCTTAAATTTCCGAAAAAAACATCATGGTTTTTACCCATTTTATAGACGTTGCTTTTTTATCAAGTACTATTCAAACAATGCTGTTTAAATACGTATCGCAAGAAGAAAGCATTTGTTTTAAAGACATAAATACTGTTTATATTACCCACGAAAGAACACAATTCAAAGGAGCTAATTTGCATGAGTTTTTTATAAAACAATAAAAATAGTCATTTCAGTTTATTCTTTAAAGCTGTCAATCCTCCTTTGTAAACTTGGTTTTGATTTTCAGGTTTGCGGCAACAAAAACGGCAATCAATAGAACTCTCTCAATAATTGGTGTTTTTTTGAACGAACTAAAACAGGATGGTTGTTTGTAGACTCAAATTAAAAAGGGTTACCTTTTAAAAATTGTTAAACCATCGATATCTATTAAAATAAGAATTTAACAAATCTTTCAGAAATGTGAAAAATCAAAATTTATTTAAAATTAATCTAAATAAGTTTTGCGTAATTGGAAATCTGCTTTTACTTTTGCAATCAAGAATTAATCTAAATAAATTATAATGAAATACCTTTTTGCCCTTCTCGCATTTGGATGCTGTTTTTTTATGAATGCACAAAATCACCATTTTATTTTAAACGATACGATTGTAAAATTAGACACAGTCGTAGTATCTTCCTTAAGGATGAGTCCGGAAAGAATGCCCGAAACCAAGAAAAACACAGTTTATTCTGGAAAAAAAAATGAAGTATTAAAACTTTCTTCTTTTAATGCCAATTTAACCACCAATAATGCTCGAGAAGTTTTTTCGAGAGTACCAGGGGTAAATATTTGGGAAAATGATGGATCGGGAGTACAAATAAATGTTGGAGTTAGGGGTTTAAGTCCCAATAGAAGTTGGGAATTAAATGTTAGACAAAATGGCTTCGATGTGTCTGCAGATGTTTTTGGCTATCCAGAAGCGTATTATAATCCGCCTCTAGAGGCTGTTGCAAGTATTGAACTGATAAGAGGTGGAGCTGCTTTGCAGTATGGCCCCCAATTTGGTGGGATGCTAAACTATGTGCTGAAACGCGAAAACACCAAAAAATTCTCCTTCGAAACCCAAAACACCGTAGGTAGTTATAATTTAATGAGTAGCTACAATGCCATTGGCGGAAAATTAGGTAAGTTTTCTTATTATGCCTATAATCATTCCCGAAGTGCAGATGGTTGGAGAGTAAACAGCCAATACAAAGTGCGAAACACCCATTTGTTTTTGGAATATGCCTTTACCGAAAATACCAAACTTTCGGCCGAATATACAAACATGAATTATGAATTGCACCAAGGAGGTGGTTTAACCGACGGTCAGTTTAACGAAAATCCTCGTCAATCATTAAGAGACCGCAATTGGTTTGGCGTTCCATGGAATGTATTTTCCTTGAACTTTGATACCAAAATTTCAGCACGTTTAACCTCCAACACCAAGTTTTTTGGTTTGGTTGGAGAGAGAAATAGCGTGGGGTTTACTGCTACCCCAAATATGCCAGATGCCATTAATCCGGTAACTAACCAATATGCCAACCGTAGAGTGGATAGAGACTTCTATGAGAATTTTGGCTTAGAAAACCGAAACTTATTAAACTATACATTAGGAGACATAGAGAATAATTTGGCTTTCGGCGTTCGATTATATCGTGCAAATACCATCCGAAATCAACAAGGACTTGGCACTACTGCTTCAGATTATGATTTGAGTGTGGAAGGAATCTACCCAAGAGCGTTAGATTTTCTTACCAACAATGTAGCTGTCTTTGCAGAAAATCAATTTAAAATAACCGATAAATTTAGCCTCACTCCCGGAGTTCGATACGAATACATTGAAAACACCGGAAGTGGCAGATTTGCTTTGCAATCCGGAAACGAAGTACCGTTTGAAAACAAAAACATTTCTCGAAGCAAGGCTTTATTTGGCTTAGGTTTGGAATATGAGTTTGGTGCTACCAATTTGTATGCGAATATCACCCAAGCATTTCGTCCGGTGTTGTTTTCCGATTTCACTCCACCAGCAGTTACTGATGTAATAGACCCAAACCTTAAAGATGCGGATGGCTACAATGCCGATTTAGGCTATCGTGGGTTCATTAACAATTACATCAATTTTGATGTAAGTTTGTTTTACTTACGTTACAATAACCGCATTGGGGGAGTTCGTCAATTTGTGAACAATGACCCAGCCCAAGGCACATTTTTATATCGAACCAATTTAGGCGAAACCGTAAACCAAGGAATAGAAAGTTTTGTGAATTTTAATGTTGCTCGATTCCTTAATATCCACAACACTTTTGGTAATTTAGAACTATTTGCCACCATGAGTTTTATTGATACTCGTTATACTGATTTTAGGGTGTTTACCTCTAGTGGTACTGCACCAAATGTGCAAATTACAGAAAGTAATTTAAAAGGTAATCGCGTAGAAAATGCTCCTCGATATGTGCATAATTTTGGGTTGGTTTATGGCAAAAATAATTTTTCTTCTACTTTGCAATACCGTACTTCAGGTGGTATTTTTACAGATGCTAACAACACTCAAAACCCCTCTGCTAATGGAGTTACAGGCTGGTTAGAAGGCTATGAGGTGATGGATTTTTCAGCAGAATACAAATTGTTGAAGAACTATAATATCAAAGCTGGTATCAACAACCTAACCAATCGAATGTACGCAACACGAAGAGCTGGAGGGTATCCAGGACCAGGAATATTACCTGGTGAAGGCAGAACATTTTTTGTTTCAATTGGGGCAAAGCTTTAAAAGAAAGTACTACAATGTGTCACTTTTTTTGATAGTGGCACATTGTTTTTTACACCTTTTTTAAAGAAACATTTAAGGATTCAACAAGATTTGTATGGTCTTTATTCCTTACAAAGGGTTCAATAGTTATAAAAACAAGTGCTTTATTGAGGAATGATAGCCGAAATTTTGATCATCGAATTGATTTTTTCATTCGGTATAAACCCTTTTAATATCAAGAAAACACCACAAACAATCAGAATAATCCCCATGATTCTTTTGATGCGATATACCAAAGTAGGCGTCATTTTATCTTTTAGCTTTTTGGCTAAAAAGATTTTTGCCAAATCCGTAAGGAAATAGCCCAATATGATAAACCCAAAATAGGAAAATATGGCAGTTCGACTCATATCCAAAGAAGGGCCAATCAACAATACCAATCCCAACCAAAAGGTTAAAACTCCAATATTGATAAAGTTTAAAAAGTATCCTTTTAAGAAAAGTTTTAGGTAATTATTTTTAATGGGAATGTTTACCAACTCTTCACTTTCTTCCACTTGTTTTTTGTTTCCTTTGTCAAAATAAGTAATCAAACCGTAAATGATCAGCACCATTCCTCCAATAAAAAACAATCTAGGGTCGTCTTTTATTTTTTCTAGTAATGACCTACTGCCATAATATGATAATAAAATGAAACTAATATCCCCTAAAATAACACCCAAATCAAAAACAATGGCAGCTCTTGCGCCTTTTAAAATACTGGTTTGAATCAGCATAAAAAAAACAGGTCCTATCATAAAAGCCATGAAGAAACCAATGAGAAGTGCATTTTTAATATCAAAAAAACTCATAGAGCGTAAAAATACAAATTTTATACGTCATCAAAGTCAATTGTTATTTTTGAGGTTGTTGGATGTGCTTGACAGGTTAAAATAAATCCTTCTGCAACTTCGCTGTCCGTTAAAATTGAATTTTTCGTCATCACTGCTTTTCCGTCAGTTACTTTTGCCAGACACGAGCTACAAACGCCTCCCTGACATGAATAAGGTGCATCTACATGATGGCGCAAAGCGGCAGCCAAAATGCTGTCTGTTTGTGTCATAGTAAATGTTGTTTTATCATTGTCTAAAAGAATCGTAATTTCAGTAGTTCCATCTTTTATTTTTGAGACTTCCTCTTCGTTTACAGAAGTAGTAAATAGTTCAAAATGAATATTTTCTGCTAAAAAACCTCCTTCTTTTAACGTGTCAGAAACTTTATGAATCATCTCTTCAGGACCACACAAATAAGCACTATCAAAAGTGATGTCTTTGTATTTATTTTTGATGAAAAAGTTGGTAAAAGCTTTGTCTATTCTGCCAAA
>JANREL010000173.1:0-6610 GCA_030758355.1 Polaribacter sp. | reverse complement strand
AATAACACAGAAACCGCAGTTGCGGTTTCGTGTATAATCTCTTTAATAGTGGTTTTATAAAATGTTGACATTATAAAAATTAAAATTATACCAAGTTGTGTGCAATTAAATATTCAGCAATCTGAATTGTGTTTGTTGCAGCTCCTTTGCGTAAGTTGTCAGCAACGATCCACAAATTTAACGTATTTTCTTGAGATTCATCTCTGCGAATTCTCCCTACAAACACTTCATCTTTGTCATTGGCAGTTATAGGCATTGGGTAGATATGGTTTGCTAAATCATCTTGTACAATAACTCCCGGAGTTTTGCTTAATATCTGACGTACTTCAGCCAAGTCAAAATCGTTTTCAAACTGCACATTTACCGCTTCTGAATGTCCGCCAGCAGTTGGAATTCGAACAGCAGTTGCAGTTACCGAAAAAGAATCATCTCGTAAAATCTTTTTAGGTTCTTTTACCAATTTCATTTCTTCTTTGGTATAGCCGTTTTCTAAAAAAACATCGCATTGAGGAATGGCATTTCTGCCAATTTTGTAATGATAAGCCATTTCGCCCTCAATACCCGCTTCCTCATTTGCCAATTGTTGTACTGCTTTTACACCCGTTCCAGAAACAGATTGATAGGTAGAAATCACCAAACGTTTCATATTGTATTTGCTATGCAAAGGCGCTAAAACCATCACCAATTGAATGGTAGAACAATTCGGATTGGCAATGATGTAATCGTCTTTGGTCAATACATCTCCATTGATTTCTGGCACGACCAATTTTTTGTCAGGATCCATTCTCCAAGCAGAGGAATTGTCAATTACTTTTGTGCCCACTGCTGCGAATTTTGGAGCCCAAACTAAAGAGGTTTCACCACCTGCAGAGAATAATGCAATCTGTGGTTTTAGGGCAATTGCTTGTTCAAGGGTTACAATGGTATATTCCTTTCCTTTATACGTTAGTTTTTTGCCAGCAGATTTTTCGGATGCTACAGGAATTAATTCTGTGATGGGAAGATTGCGTTCTTCTAAAACTCTTAACATGACTGTACCAACCATTCCAGTGGCACCTACTACAGCTATTTTCATTTTTACTTTTATTTTAAATAATTTCAGGCTGCAAATATCCTAAAAATTGTCTCAATTGAATGATATGAAATCTAGTAAATTGATGAAAGTTTAAAATTGAATCAACAATATTTGTGGTGTTTAAAATTCAACTTTGTGCAAAAATTGTCTAATTTTGCAACTATAATAACAGAAACTGAAATAAGTTCAGTAAAATCGTAAAACTTAAAAAAGTATAGCATGCAACTGTACAACAAGTTAAGCGCACACGAACGCGCTGCCTTAATTGATGCCGCTGGCAAAGATCGAATTACCATTTCTTTTTATCAATACCATCAGATAAAAAACCCTCAAATCCTTAGAGATAAATTGTTTTTAGAGTGGAATGCCTTGGATGTTTTAGGACGAATTTACGTTTCTTACGAAGGTATCAATGCACAATTATCTGTTCCTTCAGAAAATATGCACGCATTAAAAAAGCAATTGGATAGTATTTCTTTTTTGAAAGACATTCGTTTAAATGTGGCTATTGAGCAAGACAATAAATCGTTTTTAAAGCTCAAAGTAAAAGTAAGAGACAAAATTGTGGCAGATGGGTTAAACGATGATACCTTTGATGTGACCAACAAAGGCGTGCATTTAAATGCTAAAGAATTTAATGAAATGTTGGCAAATCCGGATACAATTTGTGTAGATATGCGCAATCATTACGAAAGCGAAATTGGGCATTTTGAGGGCGCCATTACACCAGATGTTGATACGTTTCGTGATTCATTAGACATTATTGAAGAGGATTTAAAAAACCACAAAGAAGACAAAAATTTATTGATGTATTGTACTGGCGGAATTCGTTGCGAAAAAGCTTCAGCCTATTACAAACACAAAGGATTTAAAAATGTTTTTCAACTAGAAGGTGGCATTATTGAATACACACGTCAAGTTAATATCTTGGAAATTGAAAACAAATTTATAGGAAAAAACTTTGTTTTTGATGACAGACGTGCAGAAAAAATTACAGACGATGTGATTGCTCATTGTCATCAATGTGGAAAACCTGCTGACACGCATACCAACTGTGCCAATGAAGCCTGCCATTTATTGTTTATACAATGTGATGAATGTTCAGAAAAAACCGAAAATACCTGCTCAACAGCCTGCCAAGAAATGATTCATTTGCCCTATGAAACTCAAAAAGAATTGCGCAAAGGCAAACATGCAAGCAACAAAATTTTTAAAAAAGGCAGGAGTGAGGTGTTGCCGTTTAAAAGCTAAATCATCAAAGAATATCATTCCTTAAAGACCTTAAATTGCAGGGTCTTTTTGTCATTAAAAAATTAACTTTTTACTTGTCAATCCATTTTCATATATTTACTGATTGGACTTTATAAAAAAATGTTTTTGATAGAAGTCTGATAATCAAAATTATGAACCTTTTTGGTTGGTGTTTTTTGGTTGGTGTTTTTTAGTTATTTAACTACAAACCAGTAACTATAAATTAGTAACCATTTAAATATAAAGAATTACATGGCATGTGGAAGTTGTGGAACAACCGTAAATGGTGTTCCTAGAGGTTGTAAAAGTAACGGAAATTGTGGCACAGGAACGTGTGGAAGTGGCAGTGAAAAATTAGCTGTTTTTGATTGGCTGTCAAACATGACGTTGCCAAGCGGCCAAGAACGATTCGATATTTTTGAAGTTCGTTTTAAAAACGGACGCAAGCATTTTTTTAAAAATACCGAAAATTTAACCATTTCAATGGGTGATGTGGTCGCTGTTGAAAGTTCGCCAGGACATGATATTGGCGTAGTTTCTTTAGCAGGTGAATTGGTAAAAGTGCAAATGAAAAAGCGAAATATCACTATTGATAGCGAAGAAATCAATAAAATCTACAGAAAAGCTACTCAAAAAGATATTGATATTTGGCAAACTGCCAGAGACAAAGAAGAAGAAACGCAACGCAAAGGAAGAGAAATCCTAGGACGATTGGGATTGCAAATGAAATTGTCTGATGTTGAATATCAAGGTGATGGAAATAAAGCAACGTTCTATTACACAGCAGAAACTAGGGTTGATTTTAGACAATTGATTCGCGATTTTGCAAGCGCTTTTTCTGTGCGTGTAGAAATGAAACAAGTGGGTGCAAGACAAGAAGCTGCAAGGTTGGGAGGTATTGGCTCTTGTGGAAGAGAATTGTGTTGCTCAACATGGTTGACAGATTTTAGAAAAGTTACTACTTCTGCTGCTCGTTATCAGCAGTTGTCTCTAAATCCGTTAAAATTAGCAGGTCAATGTGGCAAACTAAAATGCTGTTTAAATTTCGAATTGGATTCTTATTTAGATGCATTAAAACCCTTTCCAAAACAAGAATTGGTATTAAAAACCGAAAAAGGCGAAGCTGTTTTCGTTAAAATGGATATTTTCAAAAACTTTTTATGGTACACATACAAAGAAGAAAGCTCTAAATGGTTTCGATTAACACTAGAACATGTCTTGGAAATTATTGAGTTGAATAAAAACAATGAGAAATCTGCTTCCTTAGAAGAATATGAATCAGAGGTTGAAATTCCAGTAAAAGTAAGTTTTGAAGATGCAGTTGGGGAGGATAGTTTAACACGTTTTGATGCGCCTATTAAAAGCAATAGAAGAAAAAAATCAAAGAAGAAATTTACGGAGGTTGCTGAAAAATCAACAATAGAAAATCCTCAAAAACAAGTAAATCAACAAAGAAAACCACAGCAACAAGCACAAAAACCAACGTCTGTTAACAATCAAGAAAATGTAAATCAGCCGAATGCACCTACACAAAGCACCAATAAAAAAAGGTATAATAACAGAAATAGAAAAAATAGAAAACCTAAAAATGATTCCAATTCGCAATAAAAAAAGCGTTTTTTTAGCATTGTTTTTTGTTTTTTCTTTTTTCTCTTGTGATGATACTATTGAGTTCATACAATTTGAACCCATAGAAAATGCAGCTTGGGAAACTTCCAAAAAAGTTAGGTTTGATTTTAACATTCAGGATACCATTTCACCAAAAAACTTGTTCATTCATTTAAGAAATACTAGTGATTATTCTTTTAGTAATATCTATGTTATCACTACATTAACTTTTCCTGACGAAACAAAAGTCATTGATACCTTGCAATATGAAATGGCGGATGCTACTGGGAAGTTTTTAGGAAAAGGAATTACGGATATCAAAGAAAGTAAACTGTTTTATAAAGAACAAAAAATATTCCCCAAAGCAGGAAATTATCAATTTCAAGTTCGCCAAGCTATGAGAAAAAATGGCGAAGTGCAACCATTACAAAAACTAAATGGAATTCAAGATATTGGATTCAGTATAGAAAAAGTTAACTAACTATGAAAAAACAACAAACACAGTTTAAAAAATATATCAAATGGTTTTGGGGAATCTTTTTAGGTGGATTCACGTTCGTTTTTTTACTATTCATCATTGCTGCTTTCGGTGGATTTGGTTCGTTACCATCATTCCAAGATTTAGAAAATCCTCAATCTAATTTGGCAACAGAAGTTATTTCAGCTGATGGGGTAACTATTGGAAAATATGCCAAAGAAAATAGAACTCCCATCAAATTTAAAGAGATACCTCAAAATTTGGTTCACGCTCTAATTGCTACTGAGGACGAACGTTTTTACGAACATTCAGGAATTGATTTTAGAGGAACTGCAAGAGCCGTTGTAAAACTAGGAAGTGGAGGTGGAGCAAGTACCATTACCCAACAGTTGGCTAAAAATTTGTTCACAAAAAATGCATCAAGCAATAAAGTAAAACGTGTTTTACAAAAATTAAAAGAGTGGGTTGTGGCTATTAAATTAGAAAGGCAATACACCAAAGAAGAAATTATTTCTATGTATTTGAACACCCAAGATTTTATTTTTAACGCTGTAGGAATTCGTTCAGCTTCGCGAATTTACTTCGGAAAAGAAGCCAAAGATTTGGATGTGCAAGAATCTGCCATTATTGTTGCCATGCTCAAAAATCCAAGACAATACAATCCAAATAGAAAAATTTCCAAACAAAAATCGTTAGAGAGAAGAAATGTAGTGTTTAGTCAAATGGAAAAAAACGGTTTTCTAACCGAAGAACAAAAAGATTCTTTACAAAGATTGCCTCTCAAAATCAATTTCACTCCAGAAAGTCATAGTGATGGGTATGCCACTTATTTCAGATCGCATTTGCAAAAAGTAATGCGTGATTGGGTAAAAAACAATCCAAAACCAGATGGAGAATATTATGATATTTTCAAAGACGGGTTAAAAATCTATGTAACTATTGATTCCCGAATTCAAAAATATGCTGAAGAAGCTGTAAAAGAGCACATGGCAAACTTGCAATCGTACTTTTTTGCAGAGCAGAAATACAATAAAAAAGCACCTTTTTATGATATTGATAAAGAACAAATTGATGGTATTTTAGAGCGGGCCAAAAGAAATTCTGACAGATATTATCGCTTAAAAGCAGCAGGAATTTCTAAAAAAGAAATCGATAAAATTTTCGATACAAAAACGGATATGAGTGTTTTTTCTTGGAAAGGAACTATTGATACCATTATGTCTCCAAACGATTCTATCAAATATTATAAGTTTTTCTTACGCTCAGGATTGGTTTCCATAGAGCCACAAACAGGCTATATCAAAGCATGGGTTGGAGGTATTGACAACAAGCATTTTAGTTATGATGCAGTTTCTCAACAAAAAAGACAAGTAGGTTCTACATTCAAACCTTTTGTCTATGCTACTGCCATCAATCAATTAAGCATGTCACCTTGTGAAGAATTCCCTAACATCAGATATACAATTCCCACAGGAAAATATGGATTGATTCAAGATTGGACTCCAGAAAATTCTGATAATAAATACGGAGGAATGTTAACCATAAAAGAAGCTTTAGCAGGATCTGTAAATACCATTTCAGCAAGATTGATTGATATGGTTGATCCTGAAAATGTAGTAAGATTGGCAAAAGCTGCAGGAATTGAAACACCCATCAAACCAATGCCTTCCATAGCTTTAGGAGCTGTTGATTTATCTTTATTGGAAATGACAAGTGCATACAGCACTTTTGCTAATAAAGGTTTGCGTGTAGAACCTATGATTGTCACCAGAATTGAAGATAAAAACGGAACAGTCCTTAAAGATTTTACTCCAAAAACACAAGAGGTTTTAAGCGAAGAATCAGCGTATGTTATTATAGATTTGTTAAAAGGGGTTACCAATGCTGGCTCTGGAATTCGTTTGCGTTCAGATTACACATCCGCAGGAAAAGTAGCTACAGGATTTCCTTACAATTTTACCAATCCGATAGCTGGAAAAACAGGGACTACACAAAATCAATCTGATGGATGGTTTATGGGAATGGTACCCAATTTAGTAACTGGAGTTTGGACAGGAGGTGAAGATAGAGCAACGCATTTTAGAGGAATTTTAAAAGGACAAGGAGCAACAATGGCATTGCCTTCGTGGGCGATTTTTATGAGAAAATGTTATGCGGATAAATCGTTAAACATCAGTAAACATGATTTTGAAAGACCC
>JANREL010000172.1 GCA_030758355.1 Polaribacter sp. | reverse complement strand
ATCATTTTTGTATTTTATTTGATTCATCTGTATATAAGATCCCGTTTTTCAAATCTATTTTGTAATTTGCTAAAATAAAATGACAGCAATGCAACTCGATTTAAACACATTTGAATTTTTAGAAAAATTACAAGAAAACAACAACAGAGAATGGTTTTCTGAAAACAAGGTTTGGTATGAAAAAGCAATAAAAGAGGTAAAAGCATTTTTCGGAGAAGTGAATGTAAACTTGCAAAAACACGATCAAATTGAAAACTCAAAAATGATGCGTATCTATAGAGACGTTCGTTTTTCGAACGATAAAACTCCGTATAAACCTCATTTTGCAAACTCTTTTTCGCGGTTGGGAAAAGAATTGCGAGGTGGTTATTTTATAAGAATTAAACCAGGAGCTTCTTTGGTAGCAGGTGGTTTTTGGGATCCCAATAAAGAAGATTTACACAGAATACGTCAAGAAATTGCACAAGATGCTACTGACATCAAAGCCATTTTAACTGACCCAACTTATCAACACTATTTTGGTGGAACTTTTGAGAGTCTTGAAGAGCTGAAAACAGCACCAAGAGGTTTTGATAAAGATCATCCTGAGTTGGATTTGCTCAGGAAAAAAGGGTTTATTGCTCAGAGAAATTTTACTGATGCTGAAGTATTGTCTGAGAATTTTATAACTGAAGTTGACAACACTTTCAATGCTTTACGACCATTTTTCGATTTATTCAGTGATATTTTAACGACGAATTTAAACGGAGAATCTATTCAGTAAGATGTTTGTTCATCTCTCTTTTTACAACGATAATCGTAATGATAGTTGACAACACATCCGAAATTGGAAACGACCACCAAACACCTTCAACACCAAAATATTTGGGTAAAAAATAAGCGAGAGGAATTAAGAAAATACCTTGTTTTAGTAAGGTCAAAATCAATGCAGGCATTGCTTTTCCAGCTGCTTGAAAATACGCTGAACCTATCAATTGCATGGTAACAATGGGCGTTACTAAAAATACAATCAATAAAGCATGAGGAGTATCTGCAATCAAAGTGGCATCCGTTGTGAAAATGCGAATGATTTCTTCTTTAAAAATCAAAATCCCTACAAAAATAATCGTTCCTAAAACTGTTCCAAATATGATGGCTGTTTTGATAGTTTCTTTTACTCGTTCCTTTTTTTGAGCGCCAATATTAAAACCTGCCACAGGCAAAAATCCCTGTGAAACTCCCAAAACAGGTGATAACGCAAACATCATCACTCGGTTGATAATTCCGTAAACAGAAATCGCAATTTCGCCACCATATTTAAAAAGAGAATAATTCAATACAATCATCAACACACTGATAGCACCTTGTCTTACCACTGTAACACCGCCCAAAGCAACAATTTCACGAACAATTTTCGGTTTAATGACAAAGTTTTTGGGGATGATTTTCAGTTCGCTTTTTTTAGATAAAAAGAAATACAAAATAAACAATCCACAGCTAGCATATGAAATGGAAGTTGCCAAACCTGCACCCCACATTCCCCAATCAAACACTTTAATAAAAATGATGTCTAAGATAACATTTACAAAAGCTGGAATAATCATGGCAACCATAGCAAACTTTGGTTTTCCTTCGGCTCTAATCACAGGATTTCCCATCATGGCAAATGCTAAAAAAGGAACCCCATAAATAATCACATCAAAATAAGTAGCAGCAATGGGTAAAATTGCCCCTTTTGCTCCAAAAAGCGTTAAAATTGGCACACTAAAAAACACGCCTAAAATCACAAAAATGATGGCTAATAAAAGCGTTAAACTAATTTGATTTCCGAAAGTTAAAAAAGCTTTATCTGATTTTCCTGCACCCAAAGCTCTCGAGATGATAGAGCTTCCACCAATTCCAATTCCCATTCCAATAGAAGAAATTAAAAATGCAATGGGCAGTACCACAGTAATGGCTGCAATTGCTAAAACCCCAATCCATTGACCAACAAAAATGGTATCAACTATCATGTTTATGGACATTACTAAAATCCCGATTGTGGCTGGCACTGCTTGTTTAATAAGCAGTTTACTAATTTTTTCTGTCCCTAAATTGCTTGCTGATTCTACCATATTTCAACTGCAAAGATGAGAAATAATCAGGGGTTTTTATAAAATAGCGCATCAATAATAGTTATGAGAATATTTATTTTTCTAAGTTTGTAAAAACCAACAGCATGAATACGATTTTCTCTGTAAAGTTTACAGTTACTGAAGAAGCCATTGACACATTACACCATGTAAACAACGCTGTTTATGTTCAATGGATGGAGGTTGTTGCTTCCAAACATTGGCAATTTTTAACGGAACAAAATTCCTTTCCAGAATATATTTGGGTGGTTATGAAACATGAAATTGATTATAAAAATCAGGCTTTTTTGGGTGACGAAATCATCGCAAAAACTTGGGTAGGAGAGACGAAAGGTGTTACCTCAATACGTCATATCGAATTTTATAAAGACGAAACCTTGTTGGTTGCAGCCAAAACTATTTGGGCAATGTTAGATGCTAAGACTCAAAAACCAGTGAGACTTAGAGAAAAGGTGCTAAAAGTCTTGGGGATAATTGATTGAATTTAAAATCAAAGTTTTTTACACCAATTCTCACT
>JANREL010000171.1 GCA_030758355.1 Polaribacter sp. | reverse complement strand
AAGACGAAATAATGCCATCCAACAACAATAATCCTTGTTCTAAAGTTCTTAAAAATGAGGTTTCTTCTTCTTTAATCACGTTTTCAATCAGCTGTTTTTGGTCTTTCAATTCTGGAAAAGCAACCCCCATTTTTTCACTCAATACGGTTGTCAATTGATACATAAAAGGTTCTTTTTTGTCAAGAAATGTAAATCCATAACGCACAGCACGTCGTAAAATTCTACGGATTACATACCCTGCGCCTGTATTGCTTGGCAATTGACCATCAGCAATTGAAAAAGCAACGGTTCTGATATGGTCGCAAATTACGCGAATGGCTATATCTTGTTTTGGATTGTTGCCATATTTGGTGTTTGTAATGCTCTCAATTTCTCTGATGATTGGCGTAAAAACATCGGTATCATAATTGGATTGAACACCCTGTAAAACCATACACAAACGCTCAAAACCCATTCCTGTATCAATATGTTTATTGGGTAAATTTTCAAGTGAACTGTCTGCTTTTCTATTGAATTGCATAAACACCAAATTCCAGATTTCTACCACTTGAGGATGGTCATTGTTCACCAAATCTTTGCCATCAATTTTCGCTTTTTCTTCTTTTGAACGAATATCTACGTGAATTTCAGAACAAGGTCCACAAGGTCCTTGATCACCCATTTCCCAAAAATTGTCTTTTTTGTTTCCTTTCAAAATGCGTTCTTCAGGAATAAATTGCTTCCACAATTCATAGGCTTCAGTATCCATAGGAAGATTGTCTTCTTCACTACCCTCAAAAACGGTGACATATAATATGTCTTTGTCAATTTTGTAAACTTCGGTCAATAATTCCCAAGCCCAAGCAATCGCTTCTTTTTTGAAATAATCGCCAAAAGACCAGTTGCCCAACATTTCAAATAAGGTGTGATGATAGGTATCATACCCCACTTCTTCCAAATCATTATGTTTACCAGAAACACGTAAACATTTTTGGGTATCTGCAATTCGAGTGTTTTTTGGAATTCCGTTTCCTAAAAAATATTCTTTAAACGGGGCCATTCCTGAGTTTACGAACATCAAAGTTGGGTCGTCTTTAGGCACCAAAGGCGCTGAGGGAACGATTAAATGCAATTTTTCTTCAAAAAAGCGTAAAAAAGTAGCACGAATATCTTGAGATTTCATAAAGAATATGTTTCTAATGGAGGTTGAATTGTGTTAATTAATTTTAAAAAAACCATGTAAAAAAAAGTACTAATAAAATATTTTTTAGATTTGTAAGCTCCTTAATATGGATTTTCAGTTAAAAACCTATTTAATAGGACAAAAATAGTACATTTAGCATTATGGCGAAAGTAAAATATTATTACGATGAACTCACATTATCTTACCGAAAAATTAAGGTAAAAAAAGGGGATCATTATCGAAGAATACTTTTTAGTTTTTTGGCGGTTATGCTGATTGCTTTTTTGGGATTTTTTACTTTCAGTCAGTTTATAATGTCTCCAAAACAACGGGCTCAAAAACGAGAATTGGAAAATTTGAAATTGCATTACGATCTGTTAACCAATCGATTAGAGGAAACTGCTGCTATTTTGGATGAAATTCAACAACGAGACAACAATATTTACCGTAGTTATTTTGAAGCCAACCCTATTACTGAAGAACAGCGAAAAGCAGGTTTTGGGGGGGTTAATAGATACAAAGATTTGGAAGGTTATGACAATTCGCAATTGATTATCAATCTTACTAAAGAAGTTGATATTTTGTCAAAACAATTGGTGGTGCAATCAAAATCATTGGACGAGATTGTCGCTTTAGCAAAAGACAAAGAGAATATGTTGGCGTCAATTCCAGCAATTTTACCAGTAAAAAAGAAAGACTTTTATGTAGCTTCAGGGTTTCAAATGCGAATGCACCCTATTTTGAAAATTAACAAATTCCATAAAGGAATGGATTTTTCAGCAGCAAAAGGAACTCCCATTTATGCCTCAGGAAATGGCAGAGTTATTTTAGCTAAAAGGAGCAGTACTTACGGAAATGTTGTGTACATTAGTCACGGTTATGGATACCAAACAATTTATGCGCACATGAGTAAAATTGCCACTGTTAATGGAAAATATGTTAAAAGAGGTGACTTAATTGGGTATGTTGGCAATACCGGATTGTCAGTTTCTCCTCATTTGCATTATGAAGTGTTGAAAAATGGAGTTTCTTTGAATCCGATTAATTTTTATTACGGTGATTTAACCTTAGAAGAGTTTGCAGCATTGCAAAAGGCATCAGAAGAAAGTCAGTCTTTAGATTAACATATATGTACATAGATTTACCCGAAAAAAGATATTATAAAATTGGCGAAGTTGCACAGGCTTTTCAAGTCAACACATCCTTAATTCGTTTTTGGGAAAAAGAGTTTGATGTTTTAAAACCCAAAAAAAACGCCAAAGGGAATCGTCTTTTTACGCAAGAGGATTTAAAAAATATCAAGATAATTTATAATTTGGTCAAAGAAAATGGCTTCACTTTAGAAGGTGCAAAACAAAAATTGAAAAAAAATCCGGCAGGAACTTTTAATAGTCACGAAATTATTAGCAGATTGGAGACAGTAAAGGCAGAACTGATTAAAATAAAAAATCAACTATAAATTGCATCCCATAACCGAAAAGCTTGTTGCCATAAT
>JANREL010000170.1:5952-13926 GCA_030758355.1 Polaribacter sp. | reverse complement strand
ATTTTTCGATTGTTGATTTTGATAGTTGTTTCTTGCAATCCTAATTTGGTGAAAACCGCATCATATAGATGAATAAATTCGACTTCTTGCCACAAAGAATCACTACCAACAACGTCAGCATCACATTGATAAAACTCTCTAAAACGTCCTTTTTGAGGACGATCTGCTCTCCAAACTGGCTGAATTTGATAGCGCTTGAAAGGAAATGTAATGTCATTTTGGTGTTGTACCACATATCTTGCAAATGGCACTGTTAAATCGTAACGCAACGCTTTATCGGATATTTGGGAAGTTAATAAATTGCTATTTCTGTTTGACAAGAATAGCTCATCTGCTTTTTCTAAATAATCCCCAGAATTCAAAATCTTAAAAATCAATCTATCTCCTTCTTCACCATATTTTCCCATCAATGTTGAAGAGTTTTCAAAACTAGGTGTTTCAATAGGTTGAAACCCGAAGTTTTCAAAAATTGTTTTAATCGTATTAATGATATAAGTTCTATTTGCTACTTCTGTAGGTGAAAAATCTCTGGTTCCTTTTGGAATACTTGGTTTCATTGAAGAGTTTTTAGTCTTTAGTATTAAGTTTTCAGTTGGTATTAACTATAATAACCTCAGAAATTAATAAATCTTTATTATATTTTATTTATTCATTACTGCATTAATTCATTGCTTCATTAATCTCGGCAAATATCGTTAAAACATCCTATTTTTTGGACGCTTTTAGCGAAATATTTCTTCTTTTTAGTGAATATAAAGAAGCATTCAATTCAAAACCTAACAACAAAATGATGGCATTTAGCCAAACAAATAACATCAATATTAAAAGTGTTCCAATAGAGCCATATAATTGATTGTACTGTGCAAATTTTTCGACATAAATTCCGAATAAATAAAAGGTAAATAATGAAACTACAGTTGTTAAAATAGCCCCTGCAGAAAAGAATTTAACGTCTTTTCCTTGCTTGGTTCCGTACCGAAAGAGCAGTGAAACAATCGTAAAAATCATGATTAAAAAAAGCACGTATTTACCAATATAAAATAGGTTTAAATCAGAGGTATTTAACCAACCTTTTTCATGAATTTTCACCAAAGCAACTTGATAAAAAATTGTGAGCGTTACTGTTATGATTAAAAAAAGTGAAAGAATTAAAGATACTCCTAAAGACACAAAATATGTTCTAAAAACATTGCGAAATTCTTTGACATGATACGAATATTCAAAACCACCAAAAATAGCATTGATACCATTCGTCATTAAAAAAATGGATAATACAAATCCGAAAGACAACAAACCCCCATACTGATTATTGAGAATGTCCATCAAGACCATATTTACAGAATCGAAGGTTTTTGGAGGTAAAATATCTTTGATAAAATTAAATAACCCTTCTTGAAAACCATCAATTGGGATGTACGAAATCAGTGTTAAAATGAAAAGTAAAAACGGAAAAATAGCCATAAAAAAACTAAACGCAATCCCGCCTGCTCTTGAAGTTAACGCACCTTTGATGATGCCAATTCCATACATTTCAAGTACATCATACATAGACATTCCTTCCAATCCAGGAATTTTTATTTTTTGCAGAAAAAACACCAATTGTTTGATGATTGGTATTTTGAGTAAATTATCTTCTATTTCTTTGCTCATAAGCGATTAATACTTAGAATTTTCTATTCAATAGTAATTTTAAATTCTGTTAAAAGTCCTTCAATTGAATCTCTATTAAATTTTGCATTTTTTAATTTATTTTGATTTGGCTGAATGATGAAATTAAAAGCCGTCCTAAAATCTGAGTTTTCAAGATTTGTTTGATCAAAAACTGCATTTTTCAAATCACAATTTTCGAAAACCGCATTGCTAATTTGTGCTTCAGTAAAATCTACTTCCTCTAAATTACAATTATTAAATTTTGTATTTAGAATTTTTAATTGATAAAAAGATGAAAAATTTAGAAGACAATCTTTAAATGAAAACTGTAATAAAAATGGGTTGCATTCATTAAACTTTACTCCTATCATTTTACAATTTTTAAAAGTAACGTCTTTAAAAGAAGTATTTTTTAGAATGGTATTGCTAAAATTACATTCGGTAAATTCACACTCAACAAACTGTATATTAGAAGCATGAATACTATCAAAATTACAATTTAAAAAAGTACAATTGTCATATTCTCCTTTTTTGATGTTCGTTTTTGTGAAATCAATTTTTAAATATTCTTTACTATCAAAATAATTATCTTGCATTACTCTATCGCTTTCAAACTCAAATCCATATTATAAACTGAGTGAGTTAATGCACCAGATGAAATATAATCAACGCCACAATCTGCATATTTCCTGATGGTATTTTCATTGATTCCTCCTGAAGATTCTGTCAAACATTTACCGTTAATCAAAGTCACTGCTTTTCTCGTATCCTCAAATGAAAAGTTGTCGATTAAGATTCTATAAATACTCTCGTTTTCTAGAATTTCTGAAATCTCCTCCAAATTTCTTGCTTCCACAATGATTTTTAAATCGAGATTATTTTCTTGTAAATAGGCTTTTGTTTTATTGATTGCAGCAGTAATTCCGCCAGCAAAATCTATGTGATTGTCTTTAATCATAATCATGTCGTACAAAGCAAACCGGTGATTTTCTCCTCCTCCAATTTTTACAGCCCATTTTTCTAAAGCACGAAAACCTGGTGTAGTTTTTCTAGTATCTAAAATTTTGGTTTTAGTACCTTCTAATAAACCTACAAAAAAAGCTGTTTTTGTCGCAATAGCACTCATTCGTTGCATGGCATTCAACACCAAACGTTCCGCTTTTAAAATGGATTGCGAGGTTCCAGCAACATGAAAAACAACATCGCCAAAAATTACTTTTTCTCCATCATCGATAAAAGTGGTTACTTTTAAGTCAGCATCAATGAACTCAAAAACCCTTTTTGCAAAATCCACTCCTGCAATAATTCCTGAATCTTTTACCAATAGTTTTGCGGCACCTGTAGCTTCTTTCGGAATACAAGATAATGAACTATGATCGCCTTCACCTACATCTTCTCTGATGGCATTTTCAATAATCAATTGAATTTCTTTTTCAAATTGTGCTTTTGAAATCATGATTTTTTATTTATTGAGGTAAAAATACAAATTCAATTGCCATAATTTGTAATTTTGAGTTATGAAAATCAAACTTCTTGCCATCGGAAAAACGGACAACAAAGCATTACAATCTTTGATGGTTGAATATCAACAACGTTTAAAACATTATATCAAATTTGAATTTGAAATTATTCCTGATATTAAAAATGCTAAGAATTTAAGTGAATATCAACAAAAAGAAAAAGAAGGTGAACTCATTTTAAGCAAAATACAACCTACTGACGAATTGATGTTGTTGGATGAAAATGGTTTGGAATTTACCTCAGTAGCTTTTTCAAATTATCTTCAAAAGAAAATGAATGCAGGCACTAAACAACTCGTTTTAGTAATTGGAGGTCCTTATGGTTTTTCTGATGATGTATATGCAAAATCGCTCGGAAAAATATCACTTTCTAAGATGACATTTTCGCATCAAATGATTCGCGTTTTTGTGATAGAACAATTGTATAGAGCCTTTACTATTTTAAAAAATGAGCCATATCATCATCAATGAGATAATGAGGTAATGAGTTAATATACCAATGAGTTGATGTAGTAATGGACTAAACAAACAATTCAAACAATTGAAACTACAAAAACACTTAAAATTTTGATTAGTTTTGCTTTTTAAAATTCGCCTATGAAACTGGTTTTTTCCACCAACAACAATCACAAGTTAAAAGAAGTACAAGAAATGCTTCCAAATTCCATACAATTGGTGAGTTTGAAAGACATCAATTGTACAGAAGATGTTGCTGAAACTGAAACCACTTTGCAAGGAAATGCCGCATTAAAAGCGAATTTTATCACCCAGAATTTTCAGTTAGATAGTTTTGCAGATGATACTGGTTTAGAAGTTGCTTCCTTGAACGGAAAACCTGGAGTTTATTCTGCACGTTTTGCTGGAGAACCTTCAAATGCTGAAAAAAACATGGAAAAATTATTGAATGAAATGACCAATTTTTCTGATAGATCAGCTCAATTTAGAACGGTAATCTGTTTGAATTTGGACGGAAATCAATATTTTTTTGAAGGAATTTGCAAAGGAAGTATTTTAACTGAAAAACAAGGAATAGAAGGTTTTGGTTACGATCCTATTTTTCAACCTGAAGGTTTTCAACAATCATTTGCTGAAATGAATTCTGAAGAAAAAAACAAAATTTCACACAGAGGTTTGGCGATTGAAAAATTAGTGGCCTTTTTAACCAATTATGTTTATTGAAAAATAAAAAACCGAATTTAATTTATTGATTCATACCATTTAATGAACCTACCAATATACAAAAAACACTTTTTACTGTTGTCAGTTTTACTGATACTGCTGTTTTTTGTAAACATCAGTTTGGGGTCAGTTGCGATTCCTTTTCAAGATATTTTTAGTGTTTTAGTAGGGGGAAATAGTTCAAAAGAAAGTTGGGAAATCATCATTCTGAATTTTCGAATTCCAAAAGCAATTACGGCTATTTTGGTTGGCTCAGGTTTATCAGTATGTGGTTTATTGATGCAAACCTTGTTTCGCAATCCATTAGCGGGACCGTTTGTTTTGGGAATTTCTTCAGGAGCAAGTTTGGGAGTTGCTTTGTTGTTGATAGGGTCAAGTCTTTTTGGTGGAGTCTTACTTTCGGAAACATTCACACATTGGACGTTGCCAATTGCAGCAAGTTTGGGAGCTTTTTTAGTATTATCAGCTGTGATTATTACTGCAAATAGTGTGCGAAATACCATGTCAATATTAATTATTGGTTTGATGTTTGGTAGTTTCGCCTCTGCTATTATTAGTGTATTGTCTTATTTTAGTGAGGCAACAAAATTGCAACAATTTCTTTTTTGGAGTTTTGGAAGTTTAGGAAATTTAAGTTGGAATGAATTGCTTGTTCTGGGTGTATTTTATGTAATTGCCATGTGCGGAATTTTTCCAATTTTAAAATCATTAAATAGCTTACTTTTAGGGGAAAACTATGCGAAAAGCTTAGGGATTTCGATTCAAAAAAGCAGAAATATCATTTTAGTAATCACAAGTTTACTGACAGGAATTATTACTGCATTTTCAGGTCCAATTGCTTTTGTCGGCTTGGCTGTACCTCACTTAGCACGCATGTTTTTCACCACATCTAATCACAAAATATTAGTACCCGCAAGTGCAATCATTGGTGCAATCGTTTTACTCATTTGCGATAGCATTGCTCAATTACCAACTAGCGATTATACGCTTCCAATTAATGCTATCACCTCAATTTTTGGGGCTCCTGTAGTGATTTGGTTACTCATCAGAAAAAAGAAACTTTTTGTGTAAGATGCAACAACAAGAAACCCAACATATTTTAGTTACTGAAGATTTATCAATAGGATATAGCTCAAAAAAAACTATAAAAATCGTAGCTGAAAAAATTCAATTACAATTAAAAAAAGGAACGTTTGTATCATTATTAGGAAAAAATGGCATTGGAAAATCGACCTTACTAAGAACTTTATCAAACGTTCAAAAACCATTACAAGGCAATATCTACATTAATCAAAAAAACGTAAAACAATTTAACAGTAATCAATTGGCAACTTGCATCAGTTTGGTGCTTACAGAACGTTTACCTGAAAGTCAATTAAGTGTTTTTGAGTTAGTTGCACTTGGCAGACAACCTTATACTAATTGGGTTGATCATTTAACTACTTTTGATATCGAAAAGATTAATACTGCAATGGAATTGACAGAAATTACTCATTTAGCGTCACAATACTATTATGAATTGAGTGATGGACAATTTCAGCGTGTATTAATTGCAAGGGCACTTGCACAAGATACCTCTTTGATTATTTTAGATGAACCTACTGCACATTTAGATTTGCATCATACCTTACAAATATTTAGAGTTTTAAAAAAGTTGGTTACCGAAACTTCAAAAACTATTTTAATATCTACACACGAAGTCAATTTAGCCATTAAATTTTCTGATGAAATAGCTTTGATGAATGAAAATTCATTTTACAAAGATACGTCTGATAAACTGATAGAGAACAATCTTTTTGATTCACTTTTTTTAGATGAGATGATTCATTTTGATAAAAATTTACGGCAATTTATAATTAAATAAGGATAGGTCATCTTTAGGAAAATTACTTTTAAAAATAATCTTTATAAACTCATTTTTTAACAGATTATAACGTTAATAGCTCATGGTTTTTTAATTTTTATGAAAATCAGTAACTTAGATAAAATTTCTATAAATTTAAATAACAAGGAATTAAAAAAAATTATAAATATCAAAAATTATTTATATTTGATATTTGGCTTTATTACATATAAATTATTATAAATACATTTTTATTTATTTTTATTGATTTATTACCAATTTTAAAATAAATATTAAGATATATTAATAATATTTTAACAAATTAAAATAAATTAGTTTTTTATTTTTGATTGTTAAAAGTAAGATAACTAATGCACAATAAATATGAAAAAATTAGGAATTATTTGTTTGATTTTTTTTGCAGGAAGCGCCTTTGCTCAGCAGCGTATAACTGGGCCTGAGGCTAAAAACACAAACGTTTGGGAATTAAAAAAAACTGCTACAATGCTAACTATGAAAGGTGTTACAACTCCTTTATTAAAATCTCCAGAACTTAAAAATTTAAGTGTTTGGCAGAGACCAACTACATCTGATGTAAAAGTATCTATAGGAAACCGTAAAATGCATGATTTGCAAGGACCAAAAAGAAAAAACTTTAATTCTTGGCAAAAATAAGACCTAAAAGAGTTGCGAAAGTAGCTCTTTTTTTTTTTAAAATATCAGATAAATGCATTGATAATGTTATGTTATACATCAGCAATAAATAAACTTTGTAGTAGAAAAATTGAAACGACAGAACATTTAAACAATAGAAACTTTTTCCCTACATTTGAAAAATAATAAAAAATTTATAAAAATTTCATTTATGAAAAAAATACTCTTTCTTTCTGGTGCCTTAGCAATTTATTCCTGCGGAGCCAACAAAGACACTGCCAAAGACAGCACCTTTGATCACGCTGTAAAGTATGCATCAACCATTACTGCTAAAGAATTAGGAACCCACCTTTTCACCTATGCTTCTGACGATTTTGAAGGAAGAAACACTGGTGAACCTGGACAAAAAAAGGCAGTTGAATACCTAAAAAACTTTTATGTAAGTCAAGGAATTCCCTCACCTATTTCAAGTGATGATTATTTCCAAGAAGTTCCTGCAGATTTTTTAAACAAACGAAAAAGACAAGTTTCTTTAAAAGACTCAGAAAATGTAGTTGCTTTTATCAAAGGTTCTGAAAAACCAGATGAAATTATTGTTATCTCAGCTCACCTAGATCACGAAGGTATAAAAGATGGCGAAATATACAATGGCGCAGATGATGATGGATCAGGAACTGTAGCTTTATTAGAAATTGCGCAAGCATTTCAAATGGCCGTAAAAGCAGGCAAAGGCCCTAAGCGTTCTGTCCTATTTTTACATGTTACTGGTGAAGAAAAAGGCTTGTTAGGATCTCAATATTATACTGAAAATCCAATTTTTCCATTAGCAAATACAGTGTGTAATTTAAATATTGACATGGTAGGACGTATTGATGATCGTCATAAATCAGACCCAAATTATGTTTATTTAATTGGTTCAGATAAATTGAGTACTGAATTGCATACTTTATCAGAAGATATCAATAAAAAATACACAAAAATTAATTTGGATTATAAATACAATGACGAAAACGATCCGAACCGTTTTTACTATCGATCTGACCATTATAACTTTGCAAAACACAATATTCCAATTATTTTTTACTTTAACGGTACCCATGTAGATTACCACAGACCAACAGATACTCC
>JANREL010000170.1:0-5852 GCA_030758355.1 Polaribacter sp. | reverse complement strand
CCTATCAATCTATTCAACCCTAAGCCCGTAAAACTTCCATAGATTATTATGAAATGAATTACATAAATAGAGAGTGTTTTTTGTCCAATTTTTAAAATTAAAGAATGTTTTAAATAGGCTTCTAGTAGATAAAAAAGGGCAAATAACATAAAAACATCCCCCAATCTTTTAAACAAATAATTAAAACCTGCACTTAACTTAAAAATTTCTAAATCAGTAATTTTATGAAGAAAATATAAAAACGAAGTAGATTGGTTGATTAAAAAAATTCCGATGATAAACAAACTTGTTATGACCGTCTTTTTAAAAGTATTACGCTCTAAATATTTGTAAAATATAGTAGCTAAAAACCCACCATAAGCTACATAACCAAACCAAGGTAAAATGGTAAAAACAGATTTGTTGGTTTTGGTCATATAATTGGCAATCGCAATTGGTAAATTATTGATTTCCAAATTTCGATACCAAGGCTCGGTAATAAAAATAACTGTTCCAAGACTAAACAAAAGTATTGAAAATATCAGTGTTTTTTTGAAAGTAAAGACAAACAATAAAACAACCATGATTAAAGACAAACCTATACACTGCAATACATCTACTGCCAACCAAGCTGTACCCAAATCACCATAAAATATTTGAAATAATGGAATTCTTAGTAAATATCCAATACCAATAAGCATAAATCCTCTGATTATTCCTTTTTTTATTCGGAAGTTTAATTCGCCTTTTTGTTTGGCTTTAAGCATTAAATAAGTAAATATTAAACCTGAAATAGTAAAAAAAGTTGGAGCTGTGATTCCTCTAAAATACGACCATATTCTAAAAGCTGTATAATCATCATTTCTAAATTGAGGATCTAATAATGTATCTACAAAATGACCTTGCAGCATCATTAAAATAGCAATAGCGCGAACGATATCAATAAAATAAAGGCGAGTTTGTTTCAAAGTTTATGTCGTTGTTTGTTGCGAAAATAAGAGATATTTTTTTAAATTAGTTAAAGCAAGCCATCTTTTCAATAAAATTCAAATCAAACTACTTGTTAGTAACTTTAATTTGATTGTACATTATTGTATTTTTTTTAATGTTTTTACTTAAAAACTTTGCCATGATTAAGTTTCTAAATATGGTAAAAAATCATTTTGCCAATTACCATAGTCAGTATTTTTAGCATTTTATTCCTTATGATCTTAACAGAAGCTTTATACATGAAATATAAATAACACAATTTATTTAGCAGTTTTTATATTTCTATAGTAGCTTCTGTAGCTATTGGCATTTGGATTTTTTTTAGTAATAGTTTACTTCAAAAAATTACATATAAAAATTGTTTTACTCTCGAAAATTGTAATAGTATTCCTATTGTTTTAAAATTTTTCATATCAAAATTCAAAAACTATCATCCAATTTGAAACAAATAATCCTTTTGTATTAGGGAGGCTTATTTATCTAATGAACCCATACTCAATCTCATTAAAAAAAGGGGATTTTTTAGTGAAAAAGTGTTTGTTAAATATACCAAATCATATTCATTTTATCTCTTCTTACAAATGTAAGAAAATGATATAAAAATAGAAATTAGTCAGCATTGAATACAAACTACCACAGAGACAAGCACTAGAATGTAATGCAAAAAAATAGGGTATTTTTATAATAAGCATCCAGCTACCTAAAAGTTACTTATCAACAGTAAAGGCATATTGAAAGTTTACTTCATATACATCTTGTAAAATATAGATTATCAGTGGTTTAAAAAATATTAAATTATTCGTATTGCGCCATTTCATCATCATAAAACTGAGATGCTTGCTCAATTAATGATGGTAATTCGTTGGCAATATCTTCTTCATTTTCTTCTGATAAATCTTCGAACCATTCTATTTCATCATCTTTCAAATTGATTACAAAACGTGGGAATTCTGTGTGCAACACAAAAATATCTTCTGGAAATTGACTGTTGTCAGCCAATAAAAATTTAGGTAAGTTCATATTTCTTTGCGATAAGTTTTAAAGTTAAAGAATTAAATCTAATGAATAATAAAATAGAGGCTGTTGTCAATCCCGCTAATAACCCTAGCCAAATACCTAAACTTCCTAAAGCAGCCTCTTTTCCAAGAAAATACGAAATTGGAAAACCAACAATCCAATAAGAAATAAATGTTATTAGTGTAGGGATTTTTACATCTTGTAAACCGCGTAAAGCTCCTAATATCATTACTTGCGCACTATCTGAAATTTGAAAAATAGCAGCTATCAAAAGTAATTTTGAGGCTATGCCTACAACTTCTAAATTATCTTGATAATTAACTGCATCTTCAAAATCTACATATATTTTTGGCAAACTTTGGTGGAATATAAAGAAAAAAATTGCAAAAATACTTGCGACAATCAATCCAAAAAATAGAATAGAGAAAGTAATTCTTCTTAACTCAACAAAATTCTGCAATCCTTTTTGATTGCCAACACGAATCATGGCAGCTACACTAAAGCCAATCGCAACCATAAATGTCATTGATGCTAGATTGAGTGCAATTTGATTGGCTGCTTGAGGATTTTTACCCAATAAGCCACTCAACCAAACAGCCGTGGTAAAAATAGCTACCTCAAAAAACATTTGCATCGCAGTTAATGTGCCTAATGAAATAATTTTTTGAAACATGGCATTTTCTACGAAAAGTATTTTAATGTCTTTCAAATACTTTCTTGAGCGCTTATTTTTGCGTAAAATGAACCATAAATATGCAACCATTACAATTCTAGAAATTAATGTACCATAGGCAGCGCCAACAATACCCATCTCAGGAAATCCTAATTTTCCAAAAATGAGTACATAATTAAAAAAAATGTTTACAATATTTGCCCATAAAGTGGCATACATTGGATATTTTGTTAAAGACAATCCGTCACTAAATTGTTTGATTCCCTGAAATATAATCAAAGGTATCAATGAAAAAGCCACCAAGTCTAGATAAGGAAGCGTCAATGCGACCACCTCATCAGGTTGTTGCATATAATGTAAGATTGGTTTTGAAAAAAACAATACCAAAAAGAGTAAAATGCCTAAAACGGTACATAGAATTAATCCATGCTTGTATGACGATTTTACCAAAGAAGTATTTTCAGCAGCATCTGCTTCCGCTACTAAAGGTGTAATTGCCGTTGAAAAACCAATTCCAATAGACATCGCTACAAACATAAAACTATTGCCTAATGAAACAGCTGCCAACTCTGCCGTACCAAGTTGACCAACCATTATATTGTCTATAAAACCAACGAAAGTATGACCTAACATTCCTAAAATTACAGGAGCAGCTAAATACCAGTTTTTCTTAAATTCAGATGTGTATTGCGAAATATTCAATATTCTAATTTTGAGTTCGTGAAGATACATAATCTGCATAAATTAAAAAGATGCAGAAGTTATAAACCTTTTAACAAAAATATAGATAAATTTAAGTATTTTTGGATTTTTAAAAATTTAAAATAGCAATGGCAACAATTACATTAAAAGGAACCTCAATAGAAACCATAGGTAACTTACCTAAAATAGGAAGTAAAGCTCCAAATTTTTCACTAGTAGCTTCAGATTTATCTCACAAGACTTTGGCAGATTATTCAGGCAAAAAAGTAATTTTAAATATATTTCCAAGTATAGATACAAGCACTTGTGCAACCTCCGTAAGAACCTTTAATAAAAAAGCAGCTACCATTGAAAACACTATAGTTATTTGTGTATCAAGAGATTTACCTTTTGCTCAAACTCGCTTTTGTGGTGCTGAAGGCATTGAAAACGTTCAAGTTTTATCCGATTTTGCCACAGGAAATTTTGGTAAAGAATATGGATTAGAAATTACAACTGGACCTCTTGCGCATTTGCATTCAAGAGCAGTAGTTTTAATTGATGAGCAAGGAAATGTAAGTTATACTGAACAAGTTTCGGATATTGTTGATGAACCTAATTACGAGGCTGCTCTTAAAGCTATTTAAATAATGATTGATACTAATGATAATTTTTTAGTTGGAAGACTTAAAAGTATAAAATATGCTTTAAGAGGCACCTGGATTTTAATTACCACTGAGGATAGTGTAAAAGTGCAAATGTCTTTTGGAGTCTTAGTAACAATTTTAGGCTTTTATTTTGGAATTTCAGCTACAGAATGGATGATGCAAACTTTAGTAATCGGGCTAATTTTAGTAGCTGAGTCTGCCAATACTGCTATTGAAAAAATCGCAGATTTTGTAAATCCAGATTACCATAAACAAATAGAAGTTATCAAAGACGTTGCTGCTGGAGCACCAAGTTTTGCTGCTTTCACAGCAATTGTAATAAGTGGAATCATTTACATTCCAAGAATCATCTCTATATTTTAAGCAAATAGCAATTTTTTATTTTTAGATTAACTTTCAATGGCTAAAGAGAAAACGGGTATACAAAAAACAGCTGCAAACATTCAAAAAAAATCAGTATTTGCATTTTTAAAATCAAGGCAAACAATCACAATGCTTGCTATTTTTTTTATCTTATTGGCCGTTTTTTTAATTTCTTCATTCATTTCTTTCTTTTTTCATTGGCAGGAAGACCAAAGTACTTTACAACAATTTTTTAATAGAGAAGTTATTGCTAAAAACTTGTTAGGTAAAGTTGGCGCAAACCTGAGCCATTTTTTTATATATCAAGGTCTTGGTGTTGCCGCTTTTACAATTACCTACAAATTATTATACACAGGATATGCAATCCTTTTAAAGAAACCACTTTCAAAGGTGATTATTTCTTGGAATTGGGGATTGATTTCTATGATTTGGATTTCAGTTATTTTGGGTTTTTTACCTGATGATTTTGCTATTTTATCTGGAATTGTAGGAGTTGAAATCAATGAATATTTACAAACGTTTATTGGAAAAACTGGTCTTATTATTGCCCTTATTTTCTTATTTATAAGCTATTTAATTGTTCGATATAAAGTTTCATTTGATGATTATATAGAAAATTTAAAAATAAAATATCAAGAGCGTAGACTTCAAAAAGAGGCTGCACTTGAAAAGCACGCTTTTGAAACATCTATACAAGAACCAATAAAACAAGAAACTCCTGTTTCAAATACAATTATTTTTGATAACGAAGAAAAATCAACTTTTGAGCGACCTTTAGAAAATTTAAAACCTACAATTTCTAGTTTTTCAGATTTTTCAAAAAAAAATGATTCTGAGATTTCAGTAACTCTAGATGAAGATGAAGATGATGTTAACATTGACATTGAATCTTCCTTAACTTCTAATGACGTTGCTATTGATATAGAAAAAGTGGAAGAAGAAGAACATGAAGTAGAAAATTTATCAAACAAACTTTTAAAAGATTTTGGTGAATTTGATCCAACATTAGAGTTGTCTAACTTTCGTTTTCCAACGTTCAACTTACTAAAACAATATAACGAAAGTATTTCGATTGACCCTGATGAATTAGATGCCAACAAAAATAATATTGTTGAAACGCTTAAAAATTACGGAATTGGAATTTCCGAAATAAAAGCTACAGTTGGTCCAACCATTACTTTATATGAAATTGTACCAGATGCGGGAATTAGAATTTCAAAAATCAAAAATTTAGAAGATGATATTGCGCTTTCGTTAGCTGCATTAGGAATCCGTATAATTGCTCCAATACCTGGAAAAGGAACTATTGGTATAGAAGTTCCTAATAAAAGACCCACTGTTGTCTCTATGCTCTCTGCGATTTCATCCAAAAAATTCCAAGAATCACAAATGGAATTGCCAATTGCTTTGGGAAAAACAATTTCTAATGAAACCTTTGTAGTTGATTTAGCAAAAATGCCTCACTTGTTGATGGCAGGTGC
>JANREL010000169.1:12460-14000 GCA_030758355.1 Polaribacter sp. | reverse complement strand
TCTTTTGGATATTCAGTCAAAAATGCACTTATAATATACAAGGAACCATTGTAGATTTCCATGACGGATCAATCATAGACGATGCGACCATTTTGATAAAAAACACCAATAAATTTGCTGTTTCAGATAGTGAAGGGAATTTTACTATCTCAAATGTTTGCAATGGTAAAATCACCTTGGTTATTTCGCATATTGGTTGTAAAACTTCCGAAAAAACTATCAAAATTGATGGAAACTATACAGGAAAATTTTTACTAGAACATCATTCAGAGGAACTAGAAGAAGTGACATTGAAAGGAAAAATAGTGGTCAAAAAAGTAGCCTCACTTTCAGAAACTGTTTTATCTAAAAAAATGTTAGAAAACTATAGTGCAGCTTCTTTGGGTGATGCTTTGAAAGAAATTGCGGGAGTTTCATCCATCAATACTGGAAATGCGATTGTAAAACCCATGATCAATGGCATGCACAGTAGCAGAATTATTGTGATGAACAATGGTGTGCGTTTGCAAGACCAAGAATGGGGAATTGAACACGCACCAAACATCGATTTGAATTCCTCAGAAAGTGTTTCTGTCATTAAAGGTGCAGGTGCTTTGGCTTTTGGAAGTGACGCCATTGGTGGCGTTGTGCTTTTAAATCCAAAAAATCCTATTAGAAAAGATTCGCTTTTTGGAAGTACCATTGCTGGATTTCAAACCAATGGAAAAGCGTATAATATTGCTAGTTCATTGCATAAAACCTATAAAAATGGTTATTTTTTAGATGCCAATGCAACTCACAAACGATTTGGGGATTTTAGAGCACCTAACTATTTTTTGACAAATACAGGCTCAAAATCGACCGCATTTTCATTGAATGTTGGGTATAAAACTTTTGAAACTGGCTGGAATCTTTTTGTAAGTTCCATTGCTAATGAAATTGGCATTTTAGGGACTTCGCATATTGGTGGAATTCAAGATTTGGTGAATGCTTTAAATAGCCAACAACCTTTGATTCAGAATGATTTTAGCTATAGGATTGACAATCCAAAACAAGATGTAACTCATTTTATAGCCAAGGCAAGTTATTTTAAACGTTTTCAAAATGTTGGAAAATTGACCTTGCAATATGATTTTCAAGAAAATCAACGATTTGAATATGATCGTAGAATTGGCGATAATCGATTTATTCCTGCTGTAGATTTGAATTTACAAACACATACAGCCACTGCCGATTTTTTGTTTGATGCCAAAAATTCATGGACTTTTCAATCAGGAACATTGTTTCGTTTTCAAGAAAATGTCGCAAATCCAGCAACTGGTGTGCGTCGTTTAATTCCTGATTATCAAAAAACGGACGCTGGAATTTACACAACCATCAAACATGAATTTTCTGAAAATTGGTTGTTTGATACTGGCTTTCGCTATGATTTTAACTTTTATGGTGTGAAAAAGTTTTATCAAACAAGTCGTTGGAGCGTTTTGGGGTATGACGTGTTGTTTCCAGAATTGGTAATTCAAGATTTAGGAACACAATTGTTGACAAATCCGGAGTTGAGTTT
>JANREL010000169.1:0-12360 GCA_030758355.1 Polaribacter sp. | reverse complement strand
AATTGGTAATTCAAGATTTAGGAACACAATTGTTGACAAATCCGGAGTTGAGTTTTCACAATTTCGCCATGTCTTTAGGTGCTAAAAGAACACTTTCTGAAGAAAATTCATTGTTGTTCAATTATACTTTGGCAACAAGACCTCCAAACATTGCTGAGCTGTTTAGTGATGGTTTGCATCATTCAGCAGCAAGAATCGAGTTGGGTTCTTTGACATTGAATTCAGAAAAATCAAATCGTTTTTCGTTGTCATTTTTAAAAGAAAATAGTTCCTCAAAATGGCAAATTGATACGTATGTAAATGCCATTCAAGATTATATTTTCATTGCTCCAAATGGCACAGAACAAACGATAAGAGGTGCTTTTCCAAAGTGGGAATACCGTCAAACAGATGCATTATTGGTTGGTTTTGACATCAATATTCAAAAAGAATTTTCAGAAAATTGGGGATATTCTTTGAATACTTCCTACATCTATGCGCAAGATACAGAGAATAAAATGCCTATTATTGACATGCCTCCATTTCAAATGAGAAATTCGATAAGCTACAATAACAATGATTGGCATGGATTTTCAAGTACGTTGATTAGCGAATTTATAGGAAGACAAAATCGTTTTCCTGATTTTAATTTCAATCAATTTATTGCAGAAACAAACACGACAGTTTTAGTAGATATTAGTACGCCACCAAATGCATATCATCTGTTTCATATAAACAATACCATGAATTTTGATTTGGGAAAACACTCCAAAATTCAGGTAAGTTTAAACATTAATAATCTTTTAAACACTTCTTACCGAAATTATCTCAACAGGCTTCGGTTTTTTGCGGATGATTTGGGAAGAAATTTTCAACTTCAAATAAAAATTAATTATTAAATATTTTAAAAAACATAGATCATGAAAAAATACATTTTTTTATTTAGTTCTTTAGTAATCATGTCATTAACTTCTTGCTCAAGTAACGATCCAGAAATCGTAAACGAAGAAGAATTGATCACCACTTTGCGAGTAACGTTAACCCCTCAAGGTGGAGGAACTGTTGTTACCTTACAATTGCAAGATTTGGATGGTGATGGACCAAGTGCCCCTATAACAACTGTTTCAGGACCTTTGCAAGCGAATACAACCTATACTGGAGTAGCTCAAGTGTTGAACGAAACGGAGTCTCCTGCAGAAAATATTACTTTAGAAGTAGAAGAAGAAGGTGATGAGCATCAGTTTTTTTACACGTTTTCTAACAGTATTGCCACTGTAACTTACACAGATCAAGACAAAAACGGCAGACCAATTGGAATCACTTTTGATTTAGCAACTACCACAGCAGGAATTGGAAATTTGACAGTAACTTTACGTCATGAACCAAACAAAGCTGCATCTGGAGTAAGTGCAGGAATCATCACCAATGCTGGAGGAGAAACTGATGTTGAAGCAACATTTAACTTGACAGTAAACTAAATTTTTTAAACTTTTTTATCTATAAAAGCGGGTTTTTACTCGCTTTTATTTTTTTCTTTGTAGGATGATTATACCATTTAAAGGAGCCAATATTTACTTTGAAACCCATGGAAAAGGACCTGTGATCGTTTTACTTCATGGTTTTTTAGAAAATTCAACCATGTGGAAAAATTTGATTCCTGAGTTATCAAAACGAAACAAAGTGGTTGCCATTGATTTATTAGGTCATGGGAATTCTGATTGTTTGGGATATATTCATACCATGGAACTTTTTGCAGAAAATGTGGCTGCTGTATTAAAACACTTGAAAATCAGAAAATATTCGCTTATTGGCCATTCTTTAGGAGGTTATGTTGCTTTGGCTTTGGCTGAAAAACATCCCGAAAAAGTAAAAAGCTTGTGTTTGATGAATTCCACTTCTAATGAAGATTCTGAAGAACGAAAAGACATTAGAACGCGTGCTAATAAAATGGCACAAACCAATTTGAAAAATATGATTCAGTTATCAATTTCAAATTTATTCTATCATGAAAATTTGTTAAAATTTACTTCAGAAATTGATTTTCTTAAACAAGAAGCACTTAAAACTTCTTTGCAAGGATATTTGGCCGCGCAAGAAGGCATGAAAATCAGGCCCAATAGAAATCATGTTTTGACAAACGCTACTTTCAAAAAACTACTAATTATTGGCGAAAAAGATCCTGTTATTGATGTGAATATCTCCCTAGAAGAAGCTCTTAAAACCAACAGCGAATATGTAATTCTTGATGGTGGACATATGAGTTATGTGGAAAACACAAAGCAACTTTTAGACGCTTTACAAAGCTTTTGGAAATAACAAAAAGCCTAATTATCTTTCAAAGCATTCCAACCTTGTGCGCGCAATTCAATTTCTTGACCTCCTCTTGTAATCAATTGTAATCCTTGGTTTTGCTCAGTAATATGCCCAATAATTGACAAATTTGGATTGCCTTTTATGTTATCAAAATCATCTATAGAGACTGTAAAGAGCAATTCGTATTCTTCACCTCCACTCAATGCAACCATGGTTGAATCCAATTCAAATTCTTCACAAGCACTGATCACTTGTGGATCTAAAGGCAATTTGTCTTCATAAATTTTGCATCCAACATTACTTTGCGTACAGATATGAAATAATTCAGAAGAAATCCCGTCAGAAACATCAATCATCGAAGTTGGTTTTACGTCCAATTCTTTTAACAAATCAGCAATATCTTTTCGAGCTTCAGGCTTTAATTGACGTTCAATTAAATAGGTGTAATTTTCTAAATCTGGCTGATTTTGAGGATTTACCTTAAACACTTGTTTCTCTCTTTCCAATACTTGCAAACCTAAATAAGCAGCGCCTAAATCGCCTGTAACCACAATTAAATCGGTTGGTTTTGCACCATCTCTATACACCAAATCTTCTTTATTTGCTTTGCCAATGGCAGTAATTGACAACAACATTCCTTTGGTTGATGAAGTTGTATCGCCACCAATCAAATCAATTTTATAGGTTTCACAGGCCAATTGAATGCCTGCATACAATTCTTCAATAGCTTCCAAGGGAAATCTGTTAGAAACTGCCAGTGAAACTGTAATTTGTTCAGCTATGGCATTCATTGCATAAATATCAGACAAATTGACTATCACAGCTTTGTAGCCCAAATGTTTTAAAGGCATGTAGCTTAAATCAAAATGTACCCCTTCAATCAACAAATCTGTAGAAATAACCGTTTGCTTTGTGGAGGCATCTAAAACTGCAGCATCATCTCCAACACCTTTAACAGTTGATGTGTGAGAAATGGTAAAATATTTCGTGATGTGATTGATGAGTCCAAACTCACCCAATTCAGCCAATGATGTTCTTTGTGGATTTTTATCTTCTAACATGTTGCAAAAGTAACAAGTTCTTTACTTTTAATTGATTTTTTGAGTCTGAAATTTATCAATCTTCATTTGGTTTACGATTCTTTTGGACAATAATTAATTACATTTGTTGAAACACATTTGATGCAATTAAAATAGATTTGTTATTTGTTGCGTTATAAATAAAATACTCAACATTTTTATTGATGAAAAAAATAGCCTTATTCATACTTTTTTTAGTGATCACTTCTTGTTCAAAAGAAGAAGTAAATAACGATATAGACAATGATGGAATTGAAAATAATATTGATAATTGTTTCCAAATTGCAAACCCAAATCAAGAAGATAAAGACGGAGATGGAATTGGTGACGCCTGTGATGATTTTAACGACTCTGATAATGACGGAATTGCAGATGAAATAGATAACTGTCCTCAAATTGCAAATCCGAATCAAGAAGATAATGATAGAGATGGATTTGGTGACGTTTGTGATACAACACCATCTAACAAAGTAACTTGTGTTAATGGTTTTGCGGGTATTTATCCTTGTAACGATTATGATTTATTGCTACACATTCCTTTATCTACTTTCAACGCTTCATCTGCAAACGATTCTTGGGGTTGGACTGACACTTCAACGAATCATGAATATGCAATTATAGGTCTTGATAATGGAACCGCCTTTGTAGATGTAACTGATACAGAAAACCCTATTTATTTAGGAAAATTACCAACAGCAACTGTAAATAGCGATTGGAGAGATGTAAAAGTTTACAATAATTATGCTTTTGTTGTAAGCGAAGCTGCCAATCACGGAATGCAGGTTTTTGATTTAACAAAGTTACGTTCCGTAACAAATCCTCCTCAAAATTTTACTGCAGAAACTACGTTTACTGATTTTGGAAGTGCCCATAATATTGTCATCAACGAATCAAAAGGATACGCTTTTCCTGTGGGTACAAGTAGAAGTGGCATGTATGCAGGAGGTCCTTTATTCATCAATATTCAAAATCCTTTAAATCCTGTAAGTGAAGGCGGATTTAGAAATTATAGTCATGATGCTCAGGTAGTTACTTATGCAGGTCCTGATACTGAACACACAGGAAAAGAAATTTTAATCGGCAGCAATGAAACCGAAATTGTCATTGTTGATATTACCAACAAAGCAAATCCAATTAAACTTTCAACAATCAGTTACGCGAATGTTGGTTATGCGCATCAAGGTTGGTTTACCCAAGATATGCGTTACTTTTTATTGGGAGATGAATTGGATGAAATTCGTCTTGGGAACAAAACACGAACCGTTATTTTTGATTTTTCTGATTTGGACAATCCTCAGTTATCATTCAATTATTTTGGACCAACGGATGCCATTGATCATAATGGTTATGTAAAAAACAATACGTTTTATTTGGCAAATTATACTGCTGGAATTCGAATTATTGACATTACCAATATTGCCAATAAATCGATGACTGAAGTTGGTTTTTTTGATACCTATCCAACAAATAATATCGCTGGTTTTAATGGAGCTTGGAGTGTGTATCCTTATTTTGAAAGTGGAAATATCGTAATTAGTGATATTGATAATGGCTTATTCATCGTCAAAAAATCACAATAATATTTCTAGATTTTTATGAGAAAATTACTGCTTTTTTGGATGCTTTTATTCCTAGTAAATTGTTCAAAACACAACGGAATTTTTTTCCCTGAAAATGAAGAAAACTCACCAAAAATCGAATTTATAAAAACCTTTGGAGGATCTAAAAATGATTCATTTCAATCCATTATAAATTCAACAGATGGGGGTTATGCTATTTTGGGTTTCACTCAAAGTAATGATGATGATATTACTGATAAAACAAATGAAAGTTTTGATTATTTATTACTAAAGTTTTCATCAGCTGATACTTTGCAATGGAGCAAAACTTTTGGCGGGTCAGAAGATGACAGAGGAGCAGCTATAATCGCTACAAATGATGGTGGTTTTGCACTTTTTGGGTACAGCAAAAGTAGTGATGGAAATGTCACAGAAAATAATGGTGATCAAGATTTTTGGATAGTCAAAATCTCTGCGAATGCCACTGTCTCCTGGCAAAAATCGTTTGGATTTTCTGGTACTGATACTGGTTATGCAATCACTGAAACCAATGATAATGGATTTTTACTTACAGGTGTTTTAGATGTGAGTGCTTCTGGTGGACAAGGAAATAAATCTGTTCAAAAACACGCAGGTGGTGACGTTTGGGCAATAAAACTGGATGCATCAGGCAATAAACAATGGCAAAATTATTATGGAGGCACATTTACTGATACTCCTTTTGGCATCACAAAAACCAATGATAATGGATTTTTAATCTGCGCATCTTCTGATAGCAATGATTTTAATATTTCAAACAACAAAGGGCAATATGATTTTTGGATTTTTAAAATTGATGCAAACGGAACCTTGGTTTGGGAAAAGAATTTTGGCGGTTCTGAAATTGAAGAACCAAGAGACATTTGCAAAACCAATGATGGAAATTTTATGATTGTAGGCGATACTAGAAGCAATGATAAAGACGTTTTTAAGAACAATGGTGCTGCAGATTTGTGGGTTGTAAAAATTAATACTGATGGAAATTTGTTGTGGGAAAAAACTTTTGGAGGAAGTAGTTTTGATGCTGGAAGAGCTATTTTTCCCTCTCTAAATGGCGGCTTTATAATTACCGGAAACTCTAGAAGTGAAAATGCAAACTTTAGTAATTTAGGTCAAAATGATGGTTGGATTTTAAAAATTGATGATGCAGGAAATCAAATTTGGCAACAATTTTATGGAGGTTCTGAAAATGATTTTCTAAATGATATTATTGAAATGCCAGACAATTCAATCATTGCTATTGGTGAATCTTACAGTAATAATGGATTAATCCCAATCAATAAAGGCTTTTCTGATGGATTACTCATCAAACTAAAAAATTAAAAAATGAAACCGATTTATGTACTTGTTTTACTGACTTTTCTTTTTAATTCTTGCGAAAAAAAAGACTGTTGTGTTGATTTTGATCCTGTCACTGTTACTGTAAAATTTACCCACAATTGGGATGGAACTCCTATAAATCAGAACGATTTTGACAATTTTAAATTTACAACTGAAAACGGAGAATTGATCAGTATTGAGCTGTTAAGATATGTCGTTTCTAATGTAACTATTGGGCAAATTAATAAGAAATATCAACTCATTAATGTTGGTGAAAATACAGGAACTGAAATTGTATTAAATCAAGTTCCTCAAGGAAACAATTTTGTGAAATTTCGTTTTGGATTTGCAGATGTAGATAATTTGGATGGTGTATATCAAGACTTAAATTCTTCTTCATTCAATGTGCCAATGATGATGGGTGGAGGTTATCATTACATGCAATTTGATGGAAAATATAAAGACACAAATAATCAGGATGCAAATTTTAACTATCACACAATCAGAGCTGTAAACCTATCAAATCCAATAAATTTGATTTTGGAAGACACTTCTTTTGAAGTTGAAATTGGCACATTCGAGTTTTCAAAAAACACCACAATCGAAATAAAAATGAATGTTGCTGAGTGGTTTAAAAACCCAAATTTATGGGATTTAAAAGTTCTAAATACCGTTTTAATGCCCAATTTTAATGCTCAAAAAATGATGAATGAAAATGGTAAAAATGTATTTTCTTTGGGAAAAATTTAAAATAAATAATGACTAAAAATTGGGTTTTTCTATCTCTCGTTTTTCTTTTGATGAATTGCTCATCTAAAGAAGAAGAAATCTACACCCCTGTTGCGTATAATTTAGAGATCCCCTCTCTTTTTGCTCAAAAATTAATTGCACCAATTATTCCTGCAAACAATCCTTTGACACAAGAAGGCGTTGCTTTGGGAAAAAAATTGTTCTTTGAAAAATTACTTTCAAAAGATAAAACACAATCGTGCGCAACTTGTCACAATCCAAAAAAAGCCTTTTCAGATTCACAACAATTTAGTGTCGGAATTGATGGAAATCAAGGATTTAGAAACGCAATGCCATTATTTAATTTAGCCTGGAATTTTAACGAATTATTCAATTGGGACGGAAGTGAATTTAGCTTAGAAAATCAGGCTTTTGAACCTGTTAGAAATCCTATTGAAATGCACGAAACTTGGAAAAATGTAGCTGAAAAATTGCAAAATCATCCACAATATCCTACCTTATTTAAAAAAGCATTTGGAACATCAACCATAGATTCTGTCTTAATCACCAAAGCAATTGCACAATTTGAACGCACATTGATTTCTGGAAACTCAAAATTCGACCGTTTTTTAAGAGGCGAAACTTCGTTAACTCCTGAAGAAGAAAATGGATTTAACGTGTTTATGGACGAAGCAAGAGGTGATTGTTTTCATTGTCATGGAAGCAATAATAATCCTCTTTGGACAGACAATTTGTTTCATAATAATGGTCTTGACAAAACTTTTACTGACCTTGGTTTGGGGGCAAAAACAGGTGATCCTAAAGACAATGGAAAATTTAAATCGCCTTCAATCAGAAACTTAGCATTCACTCCACCTTATATGCATGATGGACGATTTACTACTTTAGAAGAAGTGATCAATCATTATTCTGAAGGTTTACAATTTTCCCCAACAATTGATCCTTTGATGAAAAAAGTATCACAAGGTGGAGTACAATTATCTGCCAAAGACAAAGCAGATTTGAAAGCTTTTTTACTTTCGTTATCGGATGTTGAGTTTATCAACAATCTAGCATTTAAAAATCCATAAGAAAAATCAATAGTTAGATTGTAGTTGATAATAAATTATTAACAATTTTTTTAATGAAATTGTAATATATTTGTACCCAATTTAGATTTAATCTATTTAAGTTTATGATAAAAGTTTCAGACACAGCAAAAAAGAAAGTCATTGAATTAATGACGGAAGATGGCTTTGATGCCGCTAAAGATTTTGTAAGAGTTGGCGTAAAAAGTGGAGGTTGTTCTGGTTTGTCATACAATTTAACCTTTGACAACCAACAATATGAAAATGATAAAGTTTTTGAAGAAAATGATGTCAAAATAATCGTTGACAAAAAAAGCTTTTTATACTTAGTAGGAACCATACTAGAATATTCTGGAGGTTTAAACGGAAAAGGATTCATTTTTAACAATCCAAATGCCAATAGAACATGTGGTTGTGGAGAGAGTTTTTCTCTGTAAATGCCGATCCAGCCCCTCCCAAGGGAAAGGAGTAAAACGAAAAAATTATGAGTAAATATACTGAAGAAGACTTAAAAGAAGAATTAAAAACCAAGCAATATGAATATGGTTTTTATACAGCAATAGAGAGTGAAACCTTTGCAAAAGGGCTGAATGAAGATGTGGTTCGTGCGATTTCCAAAAAGAAAAATGAACCAGAATGGATGACAAATTGGCGTTTAGAAGCGTATCGCAGTTGGACAAAAATGAAAGAACCAGAATGGGCAAACGTCAATTATCAAAAACCAAATTTTCAAGAAATTGCGTATTATTCCGCACCAAAAAAGAAACCAACTCTCAATTCTTTAGAAGAAGTTGATCCAGAAATGTTGGCTACTTTCGAAAAATTAGGAATTTCGTTAGCAGAACAAAAAAAATTGGCAAATGTAGCTGTAGATATTGTAATGGATTCCGTTTCTGTAGCAACAACCTTTAAAAAAACCTTGGCAGAAAAAGGAATTATTTTTATGCCCATTTCTGAAGCGATTCAAGAACATCCAGAATTGGTAAAAAAATATATAGGCTCTGTAGTACCAACAACGGATAATTTTTACGCAGCACTAAACTCGGCTGTTTTTTCTGATGGATCATTTTGTTACATCCCAAAAGGTGTAAAATGTCCTATGGAATTATCAACCTATTTTAGAATCAATGAAGGGGGAACTGGTCAATTTGAAAGAACTTTAGTGATTGCTGACAAAGGAAGTTATGTGTCTTATTTAGAAGGCTGTACAGCACCACAAAGAGATGAAAATCAATTGCATGCAGCTGTTGTTGAATTGATTGCACTGGATGATGCGGAGATCAAATATTCAACGGTTCAAAACTGGTTTCCAGGTGATGCTACTGGAAAAGGTGGGGTTTATAACTTTGTTACCAAAAGAGGTTTGTGCGAAACAAATGCTAAAATTTCTTGGACTCAAGTTGAAACGGGTTCTGCAATTACATGGAAATATCCAAGTTGTATTTTGAAAGGAAATAATTCTGTTGGTGAATTTTATTCGATTGCAGTAACCAATCATTTTCAACAAGCGGATACAGGAACCAAAATGATTCACTTGGGAAAAAACACAAAATCAACCATTATTTCCAAAGGAATTTCTGCTGGAAAATCCCAAAATAGTTATCGTGGTTTGGTGCAAATAAATTCAAGAGCAGAAAATGCACGTAATTTTTCGCAATGTGATTCTTTGTTAATGGGTAATGAATGTGGTGCGCATACGTTTCCATACATTGAAGTAAAAAACAATACAGCACAAGTTGAACACGAAGCAACCACTAGTAAAATTGGTGAAGAACAGTTATTTTATTGTAATCAACGTGGTATTGACACTGAAAAAGCAATTGCATTAATTGTAAACGGATTTAGCAAAGAAGTGTTGAATAAATTGCCAATGGAATTTGCTGTAGAAGCTCAAAAATTATTAGAAATATCCTTAGAAGGTTCTGTAGGATAAACTAAAAATAATCTCAAAAATGAAAAAAATATTATTTTTCTTACTAGCAATTACCATTGTTAGTTGTAAAAATTCAGAAAAAAAAGCTGACGAAACAACTACACCAGAAGTAAAAATCTATCAATTGGTTGGTGGCTCAATTTTGGTAAAAAAATTAGAAGTTTTTTCACAAGACACAACCTATACTGGTCAATCAAAACAATTTACAGATGCCTATTATGTGATTTCTCATCCAAAAGGAAACTTAATGTGGGATGCAGGTTTGCCAGAACAATTGGTAATGCCAGAACCTTATGATGAACCAAGTGGCGTTTATAGAATTCAACGTCCAGATTCATTGGTAAATCAGTTAAAATCTATTGGATTTAAAGTAGACGATTTTCAATATTTTGCCATGTCACATTCGCATTTTGATCATACAGGTCATGCAAATTACATGAAAAATGCTACTTGGATTGTGCAAGAAAATGAATACAATTCGGTTTTGGGAGATTCATTAGCTCAAAAAGATGCGTCAGTTGCTTCGTTAACGAAGGTTAAAAAAATCAATGGTGATTATGATGTTTTTGGGGATGGGACTGTGATTATCAAATACACACCAGGTCATACTGTGGGTCATCAAGCCTTATACGTTGAAGTTTCTGGTTTAGAAAAACCGGTTTTACTAACTGGCGATTTATATCATTTTGAAGAAAACAGAACAAATAAAGGGGTTCCGTCGTTTAATTATGATGTAAAACAAACACTTGAAAGTATGGTGAAATTTGAGGCTTTTGCAAAAGAAAAAAATGCAGAAGTTATTATTCAACATTCACCAAAAGATTTCGAAAAATTAGAAAAATTATTAAAAAAATAAGTTCTTATTATGATTTTAAAAATCAATAATTTACATTCAGAAGTAGCGGGAAAATCAATCTTAAAAGGATTGAACATAGAGGTAAACGCAGGAGAAGTTCATGCAATTATGGGGCCTAATGGAGCAGGAAAAAGCACCTTAGCAAATATCATTGCTGGAAGAGAAGATTACGAAATTACAGAGGGAATTATAGAATTGAATGGCGAAGATATTAGCGAATTGACTCCAGAAGAAAGAGCGCATGCTGGCGTTTTTTTATCGTTTCAATATCCTGTAGAGATTCCTGGAGTTTCTGTTACCAATTTCATAAAAACCGCGATCAACGAAACCAGAAAAGCGAGAGGTTTGGAAGACATGCCCGCCAAAGATATGTTGCAAAAAATCCGTGAAAAATCAGAATTGTTAGAAATTGATCGTAAATTTTTATCACGTTCTTTAAACGAAGGGTTTTCTGGTGGAGAAAAAAAACGCAACGAAATTTTTCAAATGGCAATGTTAGAACCAAAATTAGCCATCTTAGACGAAACAGATTCTGGTTTGGATATTGATGCCTTGAGGATCGTTGCAAATGGCGTAAATAAGCTAAAATCAAAAGACAATGCTGTGATTGTAATTACACATTACCAACGTTTGTTAGATTATATTGTTCCTGATTTTGTACACGTTTTGTATGATGGAAAAATTGTTAAAACAGGTGACTCATCATTGGCTTTAGAGCTAGAAGCAAAAGGATATGATTGGATTAAACAGGAGTTGGTAAGCTAAAACTTGTTCAAAATTCAAAACTTGTACTTCAAAGTTGGAAAATTTTTAGACTCAATACTTTGAAATTAAAACTTAAAAAAATGGAATTAAAAGATAAAATTCTTTCATCATACGTAGCATTTGAAAACGACATGGATATGAATTCTGATATTCATGAAATTCGTACGAAAGCGCTTGAAAATTTTGAAAAACTCGGTTTTCCATCAAAAAAATTAGAGGCTTGGAAATACACTTCCTTAAATTTAATTTTAAAAAATGATTATTGCCTGTTTCCAAACAAAGAAACTCCAATTGACTTGGCTAATGTAAAAAAATATCTCATTCAAGAAATTGATTCGTATAAAGTAGTTTTTATTGATGGTAAATACAATTCGTTTTTATCAGAAACAACACACGATACAATTGATGTTTGCCTGATGTCAGCTGCATTAACAAAACCAAAATACAAAATTGTCATTGAAAATTATTTCAATAAAATTGCAAAACAAGACAATTTAACTTCCTTAAATACCGCCTTTGCAAAAGAAGGCGTTTATATCTACATTCCAAAAAATGTAGAAGTTCAAAAGCCGATTCAAATTGTAAATTTTACAACTGGAGCTGAGATTGCAACGATGATGCAGCCACGAAACTTAATTGTTGTAGAAGAAAATGCACATGTTCAAATCATTGAGCGTCATCAAAGTTTAACTTCAAATGC
>JANREL010000168.1 GCA_030758355.1 Polaribacter sp. | reverse complement strand
CGTTACTACCCATTTTAACTTTGTTTTCATTATTTTGTTATATTTGAATTAATTAAAACAAATATCTTAAATCTAAGTTAATAAAAAAATAAAAATGTTAAAAAGAGTTAAATGTGTTAAATAAATTTGAATTATTTTTAAAAAAAGCTTTTCCAATTCACAGTCAACTTTACTTGCTTAAAATCAATAGTATTGCTACTATTTTTACCTACTGCACCGTTGATGTTTATTTGTGAATTTTTTGTGTTAAAAAAATATCCAATTCCAAAACTTACAGCACTTTTCTGTTTATTTTGAATTGAAAATTGTCCAAAATCTGTAATCGTATATAAATAGGAAGACGAATTTGTTAAAATTCTGTACTCAATATTGAAAAAAGTGAAACTTTCTGTAAATATACTTTGTTCATTAAATCCACGAATTGAATTTGCACCTCCAATTCTAAAAAGTTCATTAGAGAAGTAGGTGTTAGAATTCAAATATCCTGTTTCATTTCTAATATAAAGACTATTTCTGGGGTTTATGTCCCAAATGTAAGAGATGTTTGTTTTAATTTTTAATTGATTCGAAATGTCGCTAGCTGTTTTTCTCCTTCCGAATAATGGATTGATCTCAAAATGAAATTTGTTAAAATAAAAAACGTCATTTCTAGGTTTTGTGAATGAAAAGTAAATTCCATAGAAATTATTCGAGAATGTTTCAATATTATTTTTCAATAATTGTTCTAAATTTTCAGATGATTCTGATTCATATTGAATGCCTAGTTTGTAAAAATTATCGAGACTAATTTTTAAATTTGCTTTAAAATTCGTGTTTAAAAAAGTAGAATCCTGTTTGTAAATTGAAAATGCAATTTCAGGACTAAAAATCGAATTGAAGATGTATGGAATTTCTGTAGTTATTTTAAATTCTTGTCGCTCTTCCCCAATACTATTCCAAAAAATTTCAAAACGTTCGCCAGTATTGATGATGTTTTGAAATCTTACATCCAACATTCCATTAAATAAAACGCCACCATTTTCTTTAGAAGTAACATTCACAATGCCATCAATGCTGTTATTTTGTCTTTTTGATAGGTACACATAAAGTTGTGTTGAGTCTTTTGTAAACAATACTTCAGGAGGTTTAATTTCTTTGATAAATGGTAGGTTTTTACTATTTGTTGAAATTTCTTCCATTTTTTTCTGATTAAAAATGGTTGAAGGTTTGATTCTAAAATAATTCTTTAAAAATGACGGAGGAAAATTTTCATATCCTTTTATGACAATCTTTTGAATAGTTCTTTTTTCGGAAGCATTAATTTCTAAATTAGCAAGAAGCGTTTTGTTTTTAATTTGAATGTTTTTTAATTGAACTTTTGAAAAAGATTTTCCTTGATTATCTAGAGATTCAGAAATAGAAACTAAAATTGATTCTAAATTTTTGATGGGAGTTTCAAATGAACTGTTTTCTATTTTGATATTTTTAATAAGACTTTTATCAACTGAATCAATTTGTATGATCGCTTTTTCTGTGAGCTCATTTAAAGAAAAATAAGCCCTATATTTCTTGTCACTGTTGTTGATGCTATCGAGAGTATTTGTGAAATATCCCAAATTTTTTAAAAGAACCGTAATTTTCTCAATTTCCGAATTTATAGCAGTGCTGTTTTTTGATTTCTTCTGATAATTAATTTTATTTAAAACAGCTTGTTCGTTTTTGTTTTTTGAAATCAATTCCAAAGAAAATTCTTGAGAAAAACCCTTTAAAGAAATTATCAAAAAAAAACATACATATATATTATGTAGAAAAGTAATTTTCAATTGTTGATTTATTTGAGTGTAAATGTACTTCAAATCGTTAAAAATTTTAGTCTTAAAAATTTCTGATAAAAAAATAACTTATTGATTTTTGAATAATTAGAAAATAATTGTACATTTGCACACCCAAAAAACAGGGGAAAGTTTAATTATAAACGAAAAACAGTAATAATTTAGTATGCCAACTATTCAACAATTAGTTCGTAAAGGAAGAACCAAAATAACTAAGAAGAGTAAATCGGCTGCTTTGTCGTCTTGTCCTCAAAGACGTGGAGTTTGTACGCGAGTTTATACTACAACACCAAAAAAACCTAATTCTGCAATGCGTAAAGTTGCCAGAGTTAGATTGACAAATGGTAATGAGATAAACGCTTACATCCCAGGTGAAGGACACAACTTACAAGAGCACTCGATAGTATTAGTTAGAGGTGGAAGAGTAAAAGATTTACCAGGTGTAAAGTATCACGTAGTTCGTGGAGCTTTGGATACAGCAGGTGTTGCAGGAAGAACGCAACGCAGATCTAAGTATGGAGCAAAACGCCCAAAACCAGGTCAAGCAGCTGCTGCACCAACAAAAGGTAAGAAAAAGTAATTTAACATCTTTTAATGTAAAGACATGAGAAAAAGAAGAGCCAAAAAAAGAGAGCTTTTACCAGATCCAAAGTTCAATGACCAATTGGTTACACGTTTTGTAAACAACTTAATGTGGGATGGTAAAAAATCTGTGGCGTTTAAAGTATTTTACGATGCATTAGATATCGTAGAACAAAGAAAAACTGACGAAGAAAAGTCGTCTTTAGAAGTTTGGAAAGAAGGATTGTCAAATGTTATGCCTCACGTAGAAGTTCGTTCAAGACGAGTTGGTGGTGCTACATTTCAAATTCCAATGCAAATTAGACCAGATCGTAAAGTGTCTATGGCAATAAAATGGATGATTACGTACACAAGAAAACGTAATGAAAAAACCATGGCTCAGCGTTTAGCTGCTGAAATTTTAGCTGCTGCTAAAGAAGAAGGAGCTGCTGTTAAGAAAAGAATGGATACGCACAAAATGGCAGAAGCTAACAAAGCATTCTCTCACTTCAGATTTTAATAGAAATGGCTAGAGACTTAAAATATACAAGAAATATTGGAATTGCAGCACACATTGATGCTGGAAAAACTACAACTACAGAACGTATTTTGTACTACACAGGTGTATCTCACAAAATTGGTGAAGTACATGATGGAGCTGCAACAATGGACTGGATGGAGCAAGAGCAAGAAAGAGGAATTACAATTACTTCTGCTGCTACAACTTGCGAATGGGTATTTCCAAGAGAAAATGGACAGCTAGTTGATAATTCAATGGGGTATCACTTTAACATTATTGATACTCCTGGTCACGTAGATTTTACTGTTGAAGTAAACAGATCTTTACGTGTATTAGACGGTTTAGTATTCTTATTCTCTGCAGTTGATGGTGTTGAGCCTCAATCTGAAACAAACTGGAGATTAGCTGATAACTACAAAGTGCCAAGAATTGGTTTCGTTAATAAAATGGACCGTCAAGGATCTGATTTTTTAAACGTAAACAGACAAGTAAAAGAAATGTTAGGTTCTAATGCAGTGCCTATCGTTTTACCAATTGGTGATGAATCTGATTTTAGAGGAGTTGTAGATTTGGTAAAAAACAGAGCTATTATTTGGCATGATGAGTCTTTAGGAGCAACTTTTGATGTTGTTGATATTCCAGAAGATTTAAAAGAGGAAGCAAAACAATACAGAGCTTTATTAATTGAAGAAGTTGCAGGTTATGACGAAAATCTTTTAGAGAAATTCATGGAAGATGAAGACTCTATTACAGAAGATGAAATTCATGCTGCCTTGAGAGCTGCTGTGATGGATATGGCAATCATTCCTATGATCTGTGGTTCATCATTTAAAAATAAAGGTGTTCAGTTCTTATTAGATGCTGTTTGTCGTTATTTGCCTTCTCCTTTAGATAGAGAAAAAATTATTGGTACAAACCCTGAAACCGGATTAGAAGTTTCAAGAAAACCTGATGCAAAAGAGCCTTTCGCTGCTTTAGCTTTCAAAATCGCAACAGATCCTTTCGTAGGTCGTTTGGCTTTCTTCAGAGCATATTCTGGTAGATTAGATGCAGGTTCTTATGTGTTGAATAATACTTCAGGAAAAAAAGAACGTATTTCAAGAATATATCAAATGCATGCTAATAAGCAAAATGCAATTGATTTTATTGAAGCCGGAGATATTGGGGCTGCTGTAGGTTTTAAATCAATCAAAACAGGAGATACACTTTCTGATGAAAAGCATCCAATTGTCTTAGAATCAATGAATTTCCCTGATCCTGTAATTGGTATCGCTGTTGAGCCAAAAACCAAAGCAGATGTTGATAAATTAGGGATAGCTTTAGCAAAATTAGCTGAAGAAGATCCAACATTTACGGTAAGAACTGATGAGGCTTCAGGTCAAACAATTATATCAGGAATGGGTGAGTTACACTTAGATATCATTGTAGATCGTTTAAAGCGTGAATTTAAAGTTGATGTGAATCAAGGTCAGCCTCAGGTAGAATATAAAGAAGCTATTACAGCAGTTGCTGAACACAGAGAAGTTTATAAAAAACAATCTGGTGGTCGTGGTAAATTTGCTGATATTGTCTTCAGAATGGAGCCTGCAGATGCTGGTGTTCAAGGATTGCAATTCGAATCTGTAATCAAAGGAGGAAATATTCCTAAAGAATTTGTTCCTTCTATTGAAAAAGGATTTAAAGAAGCTATGAAAAACGGTCCTTTAGCGGGTTATGAAATGGATTCTATGAAAATCACAGTAATGGATGGTTCATTCCACGCTGTCGATTCTGATCAATTATCATTCGAGTTAGCTGCAAAAATGGGTTACAAAGCTGCTGCAAAATCTGCAAGAGCTAAAATCATGGAGCCTATCATGAAGTTAGAAGTTTTGACTCCAGAAGAAAACATGGGAGATATTGTTGGAGACTTAAACAGAAGAAGAGGTCAAGTATCAGATATGTCTGATAGAGCTGGATCAAAAGTTGTAAAAGCTACTGTGCCTTTATCAGAAATGTTTGGTTATGTAACTTCTTTAAGAACAATGTCTTCAGGAAGAGCAACATCAACAATGGAATTTTCACATTACGAAGAAACGCCAACTAGTATTGCTGAAGCTGTTATTGCAGCAGCAAAAGGATAATCTACTAAATATTAAACGATGAGTCAAAAAATTAGAATAAAATTAAAATCTTACGATTACAATTTGGTAGACAAATCTGCTGAAAAAATCGTTAAGACAGTAAAGAGCACAGGAGCTGTTGTAAATGGCCCTATTCCTTTACCAACGAATAAAAAAATATTCACGGTTTTACGTTCACCTCACGTGAATAAAAAATCAAGAGAGCAATTTCAGTTATCTGCTTACAAACGTTTGTTAGATATTTACAGTTCATCTTCAAAAACGATTGATGCATTGATGAAATTAGAACTTCCTAGTGGAGTAGAAGTAGAAATCAAAGTATAATTTTTTTTAATTATTTCGGTTTAGCTATTTGGTAAACCGAAATAATTTTATACTTTTGCAACCCGAATCAGAGTAGGGTAAAGCTATTTTTATGATTGTCATAGGAATAGTAACATGTCCAGAGCGTTTCGCGAAGGAAAAACGGTAAAAACAAATTCAGCGTTGAAAGTGTTTTTACGCTGTTTTTTTTTAAAGAAATTCAAAGGAACAAAATTTAAAATAAATAATTAATAATTAAAAAATGTCTGGGTTAATAGGTAGAAAAATTGGAATGACCAGCTTATTTGATGAAAACGGGAAGAATATTCCTTGTACAGTAATCGAAGCAGGTCCTTGCGTTGTTACCCAAGTCAGAACCAAAGAGGTTGACGGCTACAATGCGTTACAACTTGGTTTCGATGACAAAAAGGCAAAGAGTTCTAACAAAGCGTTAGACGGTCACTTTAAAAAAGCTGGCACCACTGCTAAGAAAAAAGTCGTTGAATTCCAAGGGTTTGAAGAAGAGTATAAATTAGGAGATTCCCTAACAGTAAATGTTTTTGTTGAAGGAGAATTTGTTGATGTATCAGGTGTTTCTAAAGGAAAAGGTTTTCAGGGTGTAGTTAAACGTCATGGTTTTGGCGGAGTTGGACAGGCTACACACGGTCAACACAATCGTTTAAGAGCTCCTGGATCAGTAGGTGCTGCATCTTATCCAGCTAGAGTATTCAAAGGAATGCGTATGGCAGGAAGAATGGGTGGTGATAATGTGAAAGTACAAAACTTAAAAGTATTAAAAGTAGTTCCTGAAAAGAATTTACTTGTTGTTAAAGGAGCTATTCCAGGACACAAAAATGCTTTTGTAACTATTCAGAAATAATGGAAGTAGCAGTTTTAGATATTACAGGAAAAGATACAGGTAGAAAAGTTGAACTTTCTAACGATGTATTCGGAATAGCACCAAACGATCATGCAATTTATTTAGATGTAAAACAATTTCTTGCGAATCAAAGACAAGGAACTCATAAATCTAAAGAAAAAGCAGAGGTTGCTGGTTCTACAAGAAAAATTAAAAAGCAAAAAGGTACAGGTACTGCAAGAGCAGGTTCAATCAAATCAGGAGTTTTTAGAGGTGGAGGTCGTTTTTTTGGACCTAGACCAAGAAGTTACTCTTTCAAATTGAACAAAAACTTAAAGCGTTTAGCGCGTAAGTCAGCTTTAAGTATCCAAGCAAATCAACATAATTTAGTAGTAATTGAAGATTTCATTTTTGAATCACCAAAAACTAAAAATTTCATTGATATCTTAAAAGCTTTAGAGTTAGATACAAAAAAATCATTATTTGTTTTAGGTGACATTAATGAAAATGTGTATTTATCTTCGAGAAACTTAAAATCTTCAAAAGTAATTAATGCCTCAGAATTAAATACCTATGGTATTTTAAACGCTAATAAAATTGTGTTTACTGAAGGTTCTTTGGAAGGAATTCATACAAACTTAAATAAATAGGGATTCAAAATGAGTATTTTAATTAAACCTATTATTACAGAGAAAGCAACAAACGATAGTGAAGTTAACAATCGTTATTCATTTGTTGTTGCAAAGAAAGCTAATAAATTAGAAATTAAATCAGCGGTTCAAGCTGCTTATGGAGTTTCTATAGAAAGCGTTAAAACTTTGAATTATCCAGTTCAAAAAAGTACTAAGTATACTAAAAAAGGTTTAGTTACTGGGGTAAAAGGAGGATTCAAAAAAGCAATCGTACAGTTAGCTGAAGGAGAAAGTATTGATTTTTATAACAATCTATAAGAAAATAGACAACAATGTCAGTTAGAAAATTAAAACCAATAACACCAGGTCAGCGTTTTAGAGTTGTAAATGGGTTCGACACCATAACAACTGATAAGCCGGAGAAAAGTTTAATTTCTTCGAAAAAAAGAACTGGAGGTCGAAACAGTCAGGGAAGAATGACAACCCGAAATATCGGTGGTGGTCATAAACAAAAATATCGTGTTATCGATTTTAAAAGAGATAAGCCAGGTATTCCTGCAACAGTTAAAACAATTGAATACGATCCAAATCGTACTGCATTTATAGCATTATTATTTTATGCTGATGGGGAAAAACGGTATGTGATTGCCCAAAATGGTTTACAAGTTGATCAAGTAATTATTTCTGGCAGTGGAATTGCTCCTGAAATTGGAAATACATTACCATTAAGTGAAATTCCATTAGGAACTACAATTTCTTGTATAGAATTACGTCCTGGACAAGGAGCTGTTATGGCCCGTTCTGCAGGTTCTTTTGCTCAATTAATGGCAAGAGATGGTAAATATGCAACTGTAAAACTTCCTTCAGGTGAAACAAGATTGATTCTTTTGACTTGTATGGCTACAATCGGAGTTGTTTCTAACTCAGATCACCAATTATTAGTTTCTGGTAAAGCAGGTAGAAGAAGATGGTTAGGTAGAAGACCAAGAGTGAACGCTGTAAGAATGAACCCTGTTGATCACCCTATGGGAGGTGGTGAAGGACGTTCTTCTGGAGGTCATCCAAGATCAAGAAATGGTATTCCTGCAAAAGGATATAAAACTAGATCTAAGACTAAAGCTAGTAACAAGTATATTGTAGAACGTAGAAAGAAATAATAAGTTATGGCAAGATCATTAAAAAAAGGACCTTTCGTTCACTATAAGTTAGAGAAAAAAGTGTTAGCTAATGTAGAGGCTGGAAGCAAAACAGTTATCAAAACTTGGTCTAGAGCAAGTATGATTACTCCAGACTTTGTAGGACAAACGATTGCCGTGCATAACGGACGTCAGTTTGTACCAGTATATGTTACTGAAAATATGGTAGGGCACAAATTAGGTGAATTTTCACCAACTCGTTCTTTTAGAGGACATGCAGGAGCTAAAAATAAAGGTAAAAAATAGTAGGAAATGGGAGTTCGTAAAAAAAACATGGCAGATCAGATAAAAGCAGAAAAAAAGCAACGCGCTTTTGCTAAGCTTACTAACTGTCCTACATCACCAAGAAAAATGCGTTTGGTTGCTGATCAAGTAAGAGGTGTTGAAGTTGAAAAAGCTTTAGCTATCTTAAAATTTAGCCCAAAAGATGCATCAAAAAATTTAGAGAAATTATTATTATCTGCTATAGCAAATTGGCAAGCTAAAAATGAAACCTCTAGTATTGAAGATGCTGGATTATTTGTAAAATCTATTTGTGTAGATAGCGCTGGAATGTTAAAAAGATTGAGACCAGCTCCACAAGGTCGTGCTCACAGAATTCGCAAGCGTTCTAATCACGTTACATTAGAGTTAGGAAGTAAAAATTTAAGTAATTAATCTAAGTAGAAATGGGACAAAAAACGAATCCAATAGGAAATCGATTAGGAATCATCAGAGGTTGGGAGTCTAACTGGTATGGTGGCAATGACTACGGAGATAAAATTGCTGAAGATGATAAGATAAGAAAGTATGTAAATGCAAGATTATCTAAAGCAAGTGTTTCTAGAATATTTATTGAGCGTACACTTAAACTTGTAACCGTTACTATCACTACTGCACGTCCAGGTATCATAATTGGTAAAGGAGGTCAAGAGGTAGACAAGTTAAAAGAAGAGCTTAAAAAAATTACAGGAAAAGAAGTTCAAATCAACATTTTTGAAATTAAGCGTCCAGAGTTAGATGCAAATTTAGTTGCAATTAGTGTTGCCCGTCAAATTGAGAATAGAATCTCTTACAAAAGAGCTATCAAAATGGCAATTACTTCAACTATGAAAATGAATGCTGAAGGAATTAAAATCCAGATTTCAGGTCGTTTAAATGGTGCTGAAATGGCTCGTTCTGAACATTTTAAAGACGGAAGAATCCCTTTATCAACATTCAGAGCGGATATTGATTATGCACTTGCTGAAGCTCATACTACCTATGGAAGATTAGGAATCAAAGTATGGATTATGAAGGGTGAGGTTTATGGAAAAAGGGAATTATCTCCATTAGTAGGTTTAACTAAAAAGCAAGCACCTACAAAAGGTGGTGCTCCAAGTCCTGCTAAACGTCAACCTCGTAAAAGAAAATAATTTTTAAATTAGAAATTAAAAATGTTACAGCCAAAAAGAGTAAAATACCGTAAGGTACAGAAGTTGAAAGGAAGTATGTCTGGAATCTCTGGAAGAGGAACACAGCTTTCTAACGGAATGTTTGGTATCAAATCTTTAGATCAAGATTTATTAACTTCAAGACAAATTGAGGCAGCTCGTATTGCAGCTACCCGTTTTATGAAGAGAGAAGGGCAGTTATGGATTAAAATTTTCCCAGACAAACCGATTACTAAAAAACCTTTAGAGGTTCGTATGGGTAAAGGTAAGGGAGCTCCAGATCATTATGTTTCTGTCATCAAACCAGGAAGAATTTTATTCGAAGTTGGTGGTGTTCCCCTTGAAGTTGCAAAAGAAGCTTTAAGATTAGCTGCTCAAAAACTTCCTGTGAAAACAAGATTTATTGTAGCAAGAGATTTTGATTTTAACGCATAATTCTAACTAAAATGAAACAAGCAGAAATAAAAGAATTATCCTTAGCGGATCTTAAAGAAAAGCTAGGAGTGTTGAATAAAAACTACACTGATCTTAAAATGGCACATACAATTACACCGCTTGAAAATCCGTTGCAATTAAGAAGCCTAAGAAGAACTGTAGCAAGAATTGCAACAGAGTTAACAAAAAGAGAATTACAATAATTCTATAGTCAGTTTTAAAGATGGAAAAAAGAAATCTTAGAAAAGAGAGAATAGGTGTTGTTTCTAGTAACAAAATGGAAAAATCTATTGTTGTTTCAGAAGTAAAAAGAGTTAAACACCCAATGTACGGAAAGTTCGTATTAAAAACTAAGAAGTACGTTGCACACGACGAAAAGAATGATTGCAACGAAGGTGATACTGTTAGGATCATGGAAACAAGACCTATGAGTAAATCTAAACGTTGGAGATTAGTAGAAATCCTAGAAAGAGCGAAATAATATGTTACAGACAGAATCAAGATTAAAAGTAGCAGATAATACTGGAGCTAAAGAAGTTTTAGTAATCAGAGTTTTAGGAGGTACTAAAAAGCGTTATGCAAGTATTGGAGACAAAATTGTTGTAACTATCAAAGCTGCAACTCCTAACGGGACTGTAAAAAAAGGTCAAGTATCTAGAGCAGTCGTTGTAAGAACCAAAAAGGAAGTAAGACGTAAAGACGGTTCATATATCCGTTTTGACGATAATGCTTGTGTACTTTTAAATCCTGCAGAGGAAATGAGAGGAACTCGTGTTTTTGGTCCTGTAGCTCGTGAACTTCGTGAAAAACAATTCATGAAAATAGTATCATTAGCACCTGAAGTGCTTTAAATCATCACACAAATGAAGAAGTTTAAAATTAAATCAGGTGATACTGTAAAAGTAATTGCTGGAGACCACAAAGGTTCTGAAGGTAAAGTATTACAAATCATCAAAGACAAGGGCAGAGTTTTAGTAGAAGGTGTAAACTTAGTTTCTAAACATACAAAACCTAGTGCACAAAATCCACAAGGAGGTATCGTTAAAAAAGAAGCGTCTATGCACATCTCAAATGTAATGTTGGTTGATGGTGGTGTAGCTGTAAGAGTAGGTTATAAGGTTGATGGAGATACTAAAACTAGAATCTCTAAAAAAACTAAAAAATAAGAATAATCATGAGTTACGTACCAAGATTAAAATCAGAATATAAAGAAAGAGTGATAAGCGCTCTTACTGAAGAGTTCAGTTATAAAAATGTAATGCAAGTTCCAAAATTAGAAAAAATTGTTATTTCTAAAGGTGTTGGTGCTGCTATTGCTGATAAAAAATTAGTGGATTATGCTGTTGAAGAGTTGACTAAAATTTCTGGTCAAAAAGCAGTATCTACCATATCTAAAAAAGACGTTGCTAATTTTAAATTACGTAAAGGAATGCCAATTGGTGCTAAAGTTACGTTAAGAGGTGATAAAATGTATGAGTTTTTAGATAGACTTGTGACAGCTTCATTACCTCGTGTAAGAGATTTCAATGGAATCAAAGCGAATGGTTTTGACGGAAGAGGAAATTACAATTTAGGTATTACTGAACAAATTATTTACCCTGAAATCAATATTGACCAAGTTAAAAAAATCAATGGTATGGACATTACTTTCGTAACTACTGCCAATACTGATAAAGAAGCAAAGTCATTATTAGGAGAATTAGGTTTACCATTCAAAAAAAATTAAGAAATGGCTAAAGAATCAATGAAAGCTCGTGAACGTAAAAGAGCTAAAACTGTTGCAAAATACGCTGAGAAAAGAAAAGCTTTAAAAGAAGCTGGAGATTTTGAAGGGTTGCAAAAATTACCAAAAAATGCATCTCCAGTAAGAATGCACAATAGATGTAAATTGACGGGTCGTCCAAGAGGATATATGAGACAGTTTGGTTTATCTCGTGTTACATTTCGTGAAATGGCTAACCAAGGATTAATTCCAGGGGTGACCAAAGCAAGCTGGTAATACCAAAAATAAATTCAATATAATAAAATAGAATGTGTATCTTTGCACGCTCTATTTTTTTGAGTAGTAAAATTTTTAACTGATTATAGGTTCAAACATCACAAGTTAATCTTGTAGGTTCAATAGAGATTTTGAAAACCATAATCGCAATTTTAATTAATATGTATACAGATCCAATTGCGGATTATCTTACTAGAGTAAGAAATGCAATCTCTGCTGGACACAGAGTTGTAGAAATTCCAGCTTCAAATTTGAAGAAGGAAATGACAAAAATTTTGTTCGATCAAGGTTATATTTTAAGTTATCAGTTCAATTCAGATAAAGTTCAAGGATCTATTAAGATTGCTTTGAAATATGACAAAGACACAAAAGAGTCAGTAATCAGAAAAATCCAACGAATCAGTACACCAGGTTTACGTAAATACGTTGCCTCTAAAGAGATGCCAAGAGTGTTAAACGGACTTGGAATTGCTATTGTATCTACATCGAAAGGTGTGATGACAAACAAACAAGCACGTCAAGAAAATGTTGGTGGTGAAGTTTTATGTTACGTTTATTAAACCTTAAAAGATGAGTAGAATAGGAAAAAATCCCGTTAGCATCCCACAAGGTGTAGATGTAAACATTAATGACAACGTAGTTACTGTCAAAGGAAACTTAGGAGTATTAACTCAAACAATTTCAGAAGGAATCATCATCAAAATTGAAAATTCAACTGTTTTTTTAGAAAGAGTTTCTGATAGTAAAATTCACACAGCACAACACGGTTTGATGAGAGCTTTAATCAGTAATATGATTGAAGGTGTTAGCAAAGGTTGGACTAAAGAATTAGAATTAGTAGGTGTTGGATATAGAGCTTCAAGTCAAGGTCAAAAATTAGATTTAGCACTTGGTTTTTCTCACAACATTATTTTTGAATTAGCTCCCGAAGTTAAAGTAGAAGCTATTTCAGAAAAAGGTAAAAATCCAATCGTAAAATTAACCTCATTTGACAAACAATTAGTTGGTCATGTTGCTGCAAAGATTCGTTCTTTCAGAAGTCCTGAACCATACAAAGGAAAAGGTGTCAAGTTTGTAGGTGAAAAATTAAGAAGAAAAGCAGGTAAATCTGCATAATATATAGGTATTATGGCATTATCAAAGCTAGAGAGAAGAGCTAGAATTAAGCGTAGAATTAGAAAAATTGTATTTGGTACACCAACCAAACCAAGACTTTCTGTTTACAGAAGTAACAAAGAAATCTATGTTCAATTAGTAGACGATGTAAACGGAGTAACATTAGCTTCAGTTTCATCAAGAGATAAAGATATTCAAGCAACAACTAAAGGAGAAGCAGCAATTGCAGTTGGTACATCAATTGGAAAAAAAGCTTTGACAAACGGTATAGAAACTGTTGCTTTCGATAGAAATGGTTATTTATACCATGGTAGAGTTAAAGTATTAGCTGACGCTGCAAGAGAAGCTGGTTTAAAATTTTAAGAATTATGCAAGGTTATAAAAACGTAGAAAGAGTTAAGCCAAGCGGATTAGAGCTTGTAGACAGATTAGTTGGTGTACAACGTGTTACCAAAGTTACAAAAGGGGGTAGAGCATTTGGTTTCTCTGCAATCGTAGTTGTAGGTGATGGAAATGGTGTTGTTGGTCATGGATTAGGAAAATCTAAGGATGTATCTTCTGCAATTGCAAAAGCGGTTGAAGATGCAAAGAAAAACTTGATTAGAATTCCTTTAGTAGAAGGAACACTTCCTCATGAGCAAAAAGGAAAATTCGGTGGAGCGAATGTATTCATCAAACCAGCATCTCCTGGTACTGGAGTTATTGCCGGTGGTGCAGTTCGTGCAGTACTAGAGTCAGTTGGAGTTCATGATGTATTATCAAAGTCTCAAGGATCTTCAAATCCTCATAATGCTGTAAAAGCTACTTTTGATGCATTATTACAATTACGTAGTGCTGCCTTAATCGCTAAACAACGAGGAATTTCTTTAGAAAAAGTGTTTAACGGATAAATCTAAGAATAATGACAAAAATAAAAGTTACACAAGTAAAAAGTCAAATTAGACGTCCTAAAGATCAAAAAAGAACTTTAGTATCCTTAGGTTTGCGCAAAATGAACCAAACTGTTGAGCACGATGCAACGCCTACAATTTTGGGAATGGTAAATAAAGTTTCACATTTAGTTTCTGTAGAGGAATTAAAATAAGATATTTAAGATGAGTAGTTTACATAA
>JANREL010000167.1 GCA_030758355.1 Polaribacter sp. | reverse complement strand
CCAAATTCATTTCCAACTCTTCCCATTGTTGCACCATCTTCATCAAATAATTCTGTTGGAAAAGGGCCTGAACCAACGCGTGTTGTGTAAGCTTTGAAAATTCCATATACTTCACCTATTCTGTTTGGAGCAACTCCTAAACCTGTACAAGCTCCTGCAGCTGTGGTATTTGAAGAAGTTACAAAAGGATACGTTCCAAAATCAATGTCTAATAATGAGCCTTGAGCGCCTTCAGCCAAAATGGTTTTACCTTGTTTCATGGCATTGCTAAAATACTCTTCACTATCAATAAATTCAAGTGTGCGTAATTTGTCAATTCCTTTGCAAAATTCAGCTTCCAATTCTGTTAAATTATACTCAACCTGTACATCAAAATAATTCAACATACTGATGTGTTTTGCTGTCAAAGCATCGTATTTTTCTTTCCAATTTTCCAATTCCAAATCGCCCACACGCATGCCATTTCTACCAGTTTTGTCCATATAAGTAGGGCCAATGCCTTTTAAAGTAGACCCGATTTTGGCTTTTCCTTTGGCGGTTTCTGAAGCAGCATCCAACAATCTATGAGTGGGTAATATTAAATGTGCTTTTCTAGAAATTAATAACTTGGAAGAATAATCTATGTTGTGTTTGTCTAAATTTTCTAATTCTCTTTTAAAAATTACAGGATCAATAACAACGCCATTTCCAACAACATTCATGGCTGTTTTGTGAAAAATTCCTGAAGGAATTGTATGTAACACATGTTTAAATCCGTCAAAAATTAAGGTGTGTCCTGCATTTGGTCCTCCTTGAAAACGCGCAATAATATCGTAGTTTTGTGTTAAAACATCTACAATTTTACCTTTTCCTTCATCTCCCCATTGCAATCCTAGTAATAAATCTACTGCCATTAGTTGTGTTAATTTGTTTTAAATATTTTAAGAATGTTTCTTTTTTGTTCCGTAAAAATAAAGAGAATGATTTTGAATATCGATGTCAAAAATTTCTTCAATTGTTTTTTTGATGACCTGAATTCTTGGATCGCAAAATTCTTTTACCTCACCAGTATCTGTAAAAATTACGTGATCATGATTTTTATCAAAATAACTTTTTTCATATCTGGCCATGGATTGTCCATCAAATTGATGTTTTCGAACCAAGTTACATTCTAATAATAAATCAATAGTATTGTAAAGTGTTGCTCTACTCACCCTATAATTTTTATTTTTCATTTTGATATACAAAGATTCTATATCAAAATGCTCATCAGCATTATAAATTTCTTGAAGTATAGCGTAACGTTCTGGCGTTTTTCGATGTTTTTTTTCTTCTAAGTATGATGTAAAAACTTTCTTAACGACTTCTTGATTTTCAAAAGAATTACTCATGATTTTCAAAATTTAAATGACAAATTTACAGTAATTTCTTAATAAAAATCAATTTTTATAAGAATGATATCTACATTCTATTAACACGTTTAACATTTTTAACCCCTTCAACTTTTTGCAAACTTTTGATAAGTTTGTTTAACTGTGTGCTATTTTTAACACTAAGTGAGATTTTTCCGCTAAAAACGCCTTCTTTTCCAGCAATATTGATGTTGTTAATAAAAACACCTAAGTTATTTGCTATTACTCTAGTAACATTGTTTACGATTCCTGCTTTATCAATTCCATTAATTTGTAAAACAACATTGAAATCTTGTTTGGTAGAGTCAATCCATTTAGCTGCAATGATTCGATACGCATAATTTGACTGCAACGAAATAGCATTTGGACAATTTATTTTGTGCACTTTGATGCCATCATTAATGGTTAAAAAACCAAAAACTTTCTCTCCAGGAATTGGATTGCAACATTTAGAGAGTTTGTAATCTAATTTTTCTTCCTCTTTTCCAAAAACGAGTGCATCAAATTTTTCAGTAACTTCATCAGAATCTTCAATAAAATCCTTATGTATTGTATGGGAGCTTCTTCGTAGTTTAGATTTAAAAAAGTTTAAAAACGTACTATTTCTCTGGCTAATAAATGCTTTTAATTGAGTATTATCAATGGCACCATTACCGAATCTGTAGAATAAATCAAAACTTGTTCGCAGTTTAAAATAATTCACTAACTCATTAATTGTCTTTTCGTTAAAAGAAATTTTTAAGTGGCGTAATTTTCTTAAAAGTGTTGCTTTTCCTTCTTCAGCAATTTTCTTTTCTTCATCTTTTAAAGCAACACGAATTTTTGTTTTTGCCCTTGCAGTAATGACAAAATCTAACCAACGAACATTTGGTTTGATAATATTTGTTGTAATCACTTCAATTTGATCACCACTATTTAGTGTGTGGCTCAAGGGAACTAATTTTCCATTGACTTTTGCACCCCTACATTTTAAACCAATATCTGTGTGGATAGAAAATGCAAAATCGAGTGCTGTAGCGTCTTTTGGCAAAGATTTTAATTCACCTTTTGGCGTAAAAACATAAATTTCTTTCGAATATAAATTCAATTTAAATTCTTCTACAAAATCAACTGCATTCAAATTCTGATTTTCTAGAGATTCTTTTAGTTTATTTAGCCAATTTTCTAAACCACTTTCGTGATCTGAACCCTGTTTGTATTTAAAATGAGCAGCGTAGCCTTTTTCTGCAATCTCATTCATTCTTTCTGAACGAATTTGAACTTCAACCCATTGAGCATCAGGACCAATTACAGTGATATGAAGTGCTTCATAACCTGTGGTTTTTGGTTGAGA
>JANREL010000166.1 GCA_030758355.1 Polaribacter sp. | reverse complement strand
CTTGTTGAAGCTCTAAAAGTTCCTGCATATTTACTTTGTCTTACACCTGAATACGCTCCATAAGTATATCCTTTGTCCTCACGTAAATTTTGAAACAATCTGGCAGTTCCTCCACCACCTAAAATTTGATTTGCCAATACTGCAGCAAAATAATTTTTGTCTCCTAATTGTAAGTTGATATTGTTAATCACAGCAATTTCTGATTGCACTGCGTTTGGCATATCAATAAAATTGATTTCTGTTGTAGGAACATTTTTTGGAGTTGGTAATGTATACGCAGGAATTGTTCCTGGCTGCCAATCTGCAAATAACGAATTGATTAGTTTTTTTATTTCTTTGGTTTCAAAATCTCCAACAATTACTAAATACGCATTGTTTGGTTTGTAAAAATCATTGTAATTTTTAACAACATCTTGCAATGTAATTTTGTTTACACTTTCTTTTGAGGTAAATTCTCCATAAGGATGGTCTTTTCCATAAGTGAGTAAATTTTCTACACGTCTTGCTATGGAAGTAACGTTTTTCTCATTATTTTTAAGATTATCTAAAATGATTTTTTGTTCTTTGTCAAATTCTTCTTGTGTAAAAGTTGAATTTTTAACACCATCTGCCATCAACCCTAAAATTTCTGGAAAATATCTTTTTAAAGAAGATGCGAAAGCACCTGAACTAAAAAACGAAACGTTTGCTCCATAATAATCTACTTTTTCATTGAAAGCATCTTTGGTGATATTTTTAGTTCCTCTTCCAAGCAATCCTCCCATCATAGAGGAAAGTCCTGCTTTTTCTCCTTCAAAGTAAGGGTCGTTGTCAATGGTTAAATTTGCAGAAACTCTTGGTAATTTATGGTTTTCTACCATGATAACTTTCAAACCATTTTTTAGGGTAAAAGTTTCCGCTTTTCCTAATTTTATTTTTGGTGAAGGTCCTGGTTCTGGTTGTTTACTTCTATCTATTTGTGCGTTTCCAGCAAAAGACAGGAGTAGGAATGTGACTAAGGTTATAATTCTTGTTTTCATATGATATATTGTCTTTTGATGTTATTTTTTTTCTGGAAGATATTCTAAAATTAATCGTTGATTTGGGTTCAAATATTTTTTTGCAACCTCTCTCATTTCCTCTCTTGTAATAGATCTATAAATATCAATTTCTGTATTGATTAGATTTGCATCTCCAAATAACACCTGGTATGTGGCTAATGAACTTGCAATACCTTCAACACTTGAATTAGAACTCACAAAGTTATTTTCGAATTGATTTTGAAGTTTTTCATAATCTTTTTCAGAAATTAAATCTGTTTGAATTTTTACAACTTCTTCATCAATTTCCTTGATTAAATCTTCCAATTTATTTTCTCCTTGAGGCAAACCATATAAAATATAGGTTCCATAATCTTCTTGACTCAAATTAATTGCACCAACTTGTAATGCCATTTTTTTATCATCCACCATTTTTTTGTACAAAACAGAACTTCTTCCTGTGCTTAAATAAGAAGAAATCATATCTAAAACTCTAGAATCTCTTGTCTTCATTGAGGGAGTTCTATACGCAGTCATGATTGCTGGAATTTGAATATTTGGATCGTAAGCTGTTGCTTTTATTGGCTCAGTAATAAGATCTTCTTGTGGAAAATCTCTTTTAATTTCTTCCCCTCTTGGAATTGAACCAAAATAAGATTCAATCATTTTTTTTGCTTGATTGATATCAATATCTCCAGCAACAACCAATGTTGCATTGTTTGGCACGTAATATTTTTTGTTGAAAGCTAAAAACTCATCTAAAGTTGCTGCGTCTAAATGCTCCATTTTTCCAATGGTAGTTCCTTTGTAAGGATGTTTTTTAAATATATTTAGTTTTACATATTCTAAAAAACGAGAATATGGCTGATTGTCAACACGCAATCTTTTTTCTTCTTTTACAACTTCATTTTGAGTATTTACACCATCTTGACCAATAATTGGGTGCAATAAACGTTCAGATTCCATCCATAATCCCAATTCAATTTTGTTTGATGGAAAAATTTCATAATAATACGTTCTATCATCAGTTGTATTGGCATTATTTCTACCTCCATTTGAAGAAACAATTTTAAACCATTCTCCTTTTTTGATGTTTTCTGTACCTTCAAACAATAAATGTTCAAAAAAGTGAGCCATTCCAGTTCTGTCTGGTTGTTCGTCTTTTGCGCCTACATGATACATTACTGATGTAACAACTACAGGGGCAGAATTGTCTTGATGTAAAATGACATGCATGCCATTATTTAATTTATATTCTTCAAAATCAACTTTTTGAGCTGTTGAAGAAATAGCTACTAAAAACACCGTAAAAAGTGTTACAATACTTTTTTTCATTGATAGATATTTAGTTAATAAAAGTTTCAGTTTGATTTGACGCAAAAAAACAGCCAATGTTACAATAAAATGTTGCTGTTTATTGTTTTTTTCAAAAATACTAAACATACTTTACAAAAACGAATAGAATTATAATTTTATTTGATTCAGTATCTGCAAATTAATTTTAAAATTCTGTTGATATAATTAAAAAAAGAACTATATTTGCACCCGCATTTTCATGAAGTAAATGCAAACAAATAAGTATTAATACGCAAAACAAATAGTATGTACGCAATCGTAGAGATAGCAGGGCAGCAGTTTAAAGTAGCAAAAGACCAAAAAGTATACGTTCATCGTTTACAAGCAGAAGAAGGATCAAAAGTGACTTTTGATAA
>JANREL010000165.1 GCA_030758355.1 Polaribacter sp. | reverse complement strand
CAGTTTTTGTTAAATTTGTTATCTAAATTTAATATGTAAATCATGAAAAAAATCATAATCTTATTCGTAACGGCAATCCTTATTAGTTCATGTGTATCTAAAAAAGAATTTGTTGAATTGCAAGCAAAACATGACAAAGCTCAGACTGAATTAGTTGATGTGAAAGCAAACCTCCAAAAATGTTTGATTGAAAAAGAAAAAGAAGATACAAAAATGTTTGCTTTGACCGAACAAGTGAAATACTTGCAAGAAGATAAAAAAACAGCTTTAAAACAAGTAGAAAATTTAACTGTTTTAACACAATCATCTTCTGATAACATTAAAAATGTAATTTCACAGTTGAGTGAAAAAGACAAGTATATCAATGGCATAAGAGATGCAATGACTGCCAAAGATTCTTTAAATCTTGCCATCAAATATCATTTAACTAAAAATCTAACTGAAGGTATTCAAGATAAAGACATTGAAGTAAATGTTGAAAAAACAGTTGTAATGATTTCTATTTCTGATAAATTTTTGTTTAAAAGTGGAAGCTATAACATTTCCGATAATGCATATACAGTGTTAGAAAAAATTGCAAAAGTAATCAATGACCAACCTAAAATGGAAGTTATGATTGAAGGTCACACAGACTCAACTCCAATCAAAAAAGATTTAATCCAAGACAACTGGGATTTGTCTGTGATGAGAGCAACTTCAATCACAAGAGTTTTACAAACAAAATATAGTGTAAAACCAGAAAGATTAATCGCTGCAGGAAGAAGTCAATACATTCCATTAGTACCAAATGATACTGCTGAAAACAAAGCAAAAAACAGAAGAACAAAGATTATTATCATGCCTAAATTAGATCAGTTTTTTAATTTGCTAGAGCAAAATGGTAAATAATTTTCAATCGATTATAAACAAAAACCATCTGAATATTCAGATGGTTTTTTTATTTTTAGTAAAATTATGATTTAAAAATTGTTATAAAACTTTTACAAAATCATCAAAGGCTACATAATAAGGTTGGTCTTTAAAAACAGGATTTTCAACACTCTCTGCATTGGCAATGCCAACACCAGCAAACCAAACTTTGGCATTTTGTTGTTTTGCATGTGAAACAAAAGTTTCCATCCAAATTGTATCAAACTCATTGGGACTTTGCAAATTGTTAGTAGCTTTTACCAAAACAAAAATAGTAGGTTCTCCTTTTTTAAATAACACAAATTGTGGATGCCTTTTTAATTGACTATTAATGGCTTGAAATTCATAACCCATTTTCACCAACTTTTCCCCCACAATATTCATTGCCAAATTATGCAATTCTTGCTTGGTTAAAATTTGCATTGCTACTTTTTATTTCGTTTATTGTAATTTTTATCTCCTCTAGTTTTTGGTTTCTTATACTTTTTCGCAATTTCTCTTCGATAAGAACCGCCTAAATTTACTTTGCTATTTTTCTCACTTTTTTCATGAAATGCTTCGCCAGGAACATATTCAATTCCTGTTCTGTTTTTAGATTGTTCATTTTCCTCTCTTGGGCGTTCATCATCAGTTAAAACATCCGAAATTTTAACTGTTTCTGGAAGTTCTAAAATCGGAATTTTAAAATCCATCAACGTTTCTATTTGCGCTTTAAATGATTGTTCTTTTACCGTTGATAATAAAATAGCAGTTCCTTCTTTTTCAGCTCGTCCTGTTCTACCAATTCTGTGCATATAATTTTCAGGAAAATCTGGCGTATCAAAATTGATTACATGACTCACATTATCAAAATCCAAACCACGAGCCATGACATCTGTGGCCAATAAAATTCGGTTAAAACCTGCATCAAATTGTTTGATAGAACGAATTCTATAATTTTGAGTTTTATTAGAGTGAATCACACAAGATTCGTTTCCAAAAACAGGTTCTAAATGCTTAAATAACAAATCTGCGGTTCTTTTATAGCCCACAAAAATTAGCACTTTATTAAATGTTGTTTTGTCTTTTAAAAGATGGTGCAGCAAGTTTACTTTTGTGAAAAAATTTGGAATATTATAAGATACTTGTGTAATGTTTTCAAGAGGAGTTCCACTCACTGCAATCGAAATTTTCTCAGGATTTTTAAAAAAATCATCAATCAAAACAGCTACATCTTCAGTCATTGTTGCAGAAAACAAAATATTTTGTCTTTTTTCTGGTAACAAATCAAAAATATTCATTAATTGAAATCTGAAACCCAAATCTAACATTACATCAACCTCATCAATCACCAATTTTTGAATGGTTTTAAGTTTCAAAACATTGCTCAAAGCCAAATCATATAAACGTCCAGGAGTTGCCACAATGATATCTTGACCTTGTGCAATTCCTTGTTTTTGAGTATTGATATTTACACCACCATAAACCCCTAAAACACGTATATTTAGGTATTTAGCTAATTTTTCGATATCCTCAACTGCTTGAATAACCAATTCACGAGTTGGAACTAAAACCAAAATTCTTGGATGCTGTGTTTTTAAAAAAGGTAAATCTCTTAAAATTGGCAACATATAAGCAAATGTTTTTCCTGTTCCTGTTTGTGCAATTCCAACCACATCTTTTCCTGATCTTATAACCGAAAATGCCTCATACTGAATTGGCGTTGGATTTTTAAATCCTAAGTCGTCAATAGCGTATTGCAATTGGTTTGAAAGGTCTAAGTCTGAAAAATTCATGATTTGTATTTTTTGCAAAGATACGTTTTAAAAAATAGGTTTCAATAGCATTCTAAATTGGTTTTTAGTAGTTTTGCTGATGAAAATATTCATTAAAAATGATTAC
>JANREL010000164.1:8524-14580 GCA_030758355.1 Polaribacter sp. | reverse complement strand
AAAACTCCGAAAATGGATGAAGAGTTTTTATTGAAACCTATGAACTGCCCTCATCACTGTGAAGTTTACAATTTTAAACCCTATTCCTACAAAGACTTACCAAAACGTTTTGCTGAATTTGGAACTGTTTATAGATACGAGCAAAGTGGAGAATTGCATGGATTGACAAGAGTTAGAGGATTCACCCAAGATGATGCACACATATTTTGTACTCCAGAACAATTGGATCAAGAATTTAAAAATGTGATTGATTTAGTTCTATACGTTTTCGGTTCTTTAGGATTTGAAAATTTTACAGCACAAGTTTCTGTAAGAGATATGCAAAATCTTGAAAAATACATAGGTGATGTTGAAACCTGGGAATTGGCTGAAAAAGCCATCATTAGCGCTGCAACTGATAAAGGATTGAATTTTGTAATTGAAGAAGGTGAGGCTGCCTTTTATGGACCTAAATTAGATTTCATGGTGAAAGATGCTTTGGGAAGAAGTTGGCAGTTAGGAACCATTCAAGTGGATTATAATTTACCGAAACGTTTTGATTTAACCTATAAAGGTGCAGATGATAAGATGCACAGACCTGTAATGATACACAGAGCTCCTTTTGGTTCTATGGAACGATTTATTGCAGTATTATTAGAGCATACAGCAGGAAATTTCCCTCTTTGGTTGACTCCAGATCAGGTTATCTTATTGCCAATCAGTGAGAAATATCAAAAATATTCAGAAAAAGTTTTAGAATCGCTAGAAAATTCCGAAATTCGCGCCCTCTTAGATACTAGAAATGAGAAAACTGGTAGAAAGATTAGAGATGCTGAAGTTGCTAAAATACCGTTCATGGTGATTGTGGGCGAAAAAGAAGAAGAAACGGGAACAGTATCTGTTAGAAAACACGGTGAAGGCGATTTAGGAACTTTTACAATTGAAGAGTTCATAGCATTTATAAAAAAAGAAGAAGAAAAAACTTTGAAATCATTTTAAAGTTTTAAAACATAAGTTACAGACAAACAAATCCTTGGAAACAAGAAAAATAAGTTAAATTTAAATTTAAACGTCATAGCAATTAAAAAAACTAGGTCTTCTAGACCTTTAAGAGTAGTAAAAGAAGACCAACATAGAATTAATGAAAATATACGATATGTTGATGAAGTTCGTCTTGTTGGCGAAAACGTAGAAGTTGGTGTATATCCTTTGTTAAAAGCGAAATTACTAGCAAGGGAAATGGAATTGGATTTGGTAGAAATTTCGCCAAATGCAAAACCACCAGTTTGTAAAATTATCGATTATAAGAAATTTTTGTACGAGCAGAAAAAACGCGAAAAAGTGTTGAAAGCAAAAGCTGCAAAAGTGGTTATAAAAGAAATTCGTTTTGGACCTCAGACTGATGAACATGACTATGAATTTAAGAAAAAAAATGCCCTAAAATTTTTACAAGAAGGTGCAAAATTAAAGGCTTTTGTATTTTTTAAAGGACGTTCAATCATCTTTAAAGAGCAAGGGCAAATCTTATTGTTAAGATTGGCTCAAGATCTTGAAGAACATGGAAAAGTAGAGCAACTTCCAAAGTTAGAAGGAAAACGTATGATTATGTTTTTGGCTCCAAAAAAAGTGAAATAATAATACCATTCTGATAAAAATTCAGACAAAAATAAATTTATAAGCAAGATAAAAACGAAGGAGAAATGCCTAAAATGAAAACCAAATCAAGTGCTAAGAAACGTTTCAAACTAACTGGCACTGGTAAAATCAAAAGAAAACACGCGTTTAAAAGTCACATCTTAACAAAGAAGTCTACGAAACGTAAATTGAAGTTAACTCATGACACATTAGTACACAAGTCAGATGAGGCTAGCATCATGAGACAATTAAACTTAAAATAAGTTTGATAAAAGGGAATTAATTATTAACCATGGAGTGAGGCAATACAAGAATTCAAAGTTTATAATTCAGAATTTAAAATTTTGAACATTAAACCAAAGAGTCGCCCACTACAAAAACAATTTGAATTATGCCAAGATCAGTAAATTCAGTAGCTTCAAGAAATAGAAGAAAAAAAATCTTGAAAGCAGCAAAAGGTTACTTCGGACGTAGAAAAAACGTTTATACAGTAGCAAAAAATGCGGTTGAAAAAGGAATGCTTTATGCATACAGAGACCGTAAAAACAATAAGAGAAACTTCCGTTCATTATGGATAACGCGTATCAACGCTGCTGCACGTTTGCACGGAATGTCTTACTCTCAGTTTATCGGAAAAGTGAAAGCCAATCAAATCGAACTAAATCGTAAAGTTTTAGCAGATTTGGCTGTTAACAATCCACAAGCTTTTAAGGCAGTTGTAGAGAAAATTAAATAAATAATAATACTTGCTTATAATAAAACCCAAACATTTGTTTGGGTTTTTTTATACATTTACATTTCAAAAATCACAAAATGAGACTATTTATTACCGTTTTTTTATTGATTTTAAAATCAAACTTTATATTTTCTCAGGCAGAGACTACTGAACCCATCACAGAATCCAAAACGATTGAAGGTCAGTTTTACAAAATGTATCGAATTTCCTCAACCTATCAAGCATATAAAGTTATTGATAAAGATGCTTTTATAGTACTAAAAAACAATGTACTTGATTCTATTAAGAAAACAAAAAAAGCTTTGGTTGAACTAAAAAATTTACTGAAAAACGAGCGTGAAACCATTACGTATTTAAACGAATCTATAAACAAAACACAATTGGAATTGGAAAATGCTTTATCTAAAAAAGATACCATTTCATTTTTAGGAATTCCTTTAAGCAAATTAGCTTATAATCTTATTTTATGGACCATTATTATTGGACTTTCGGGTGGACTGGGTTTCTTTGTTTTTAAATTCTTCAGAAGCAATGTGTTAACAAAACAAGCACAAGAAAATTTAATTACCGTAGAAGAAGAATTTGAAGCCCACAGAAAAAAAGCATTAGAAAGAGAGCAAAAATTAAGAAGACAATTGCAAGACGAAATTAACAAACACAGAAATTAATATTTTTTTATGTTACTTTATTTTAGATGTAAGTTTAGTATCTTTAAGATATTAATACCGATTTCTTCATTTTTACCTATATTATTGACAAACTCATAATTATTTTTCAAACGCGAATTCCTATTCATAATATTTTGTAGCTTTATTGCTAATTTTTAAATTAAGATGCTGTAATGCTATAAACACATCCAATCAATGCAATAAAAAAAATAAACTGTTTATGAAAACCCTTTTTTTTACTAGAGAATTTCCTCCTTATGTTTATGGTGGTGCTGGTGTTCATGTTGAATATTTAGCAGAAGAATTATCAAAATTGATGAAAGTTGAAATTCGAAGTTTTGGTGATCAAAATACTAGTGAAGGAAATTTAACTGTAAAAGGGTTTCCATACGAGAATCCACTTTTTGATTCGACTGATAGCAAACTCAAAGCAGTTTTCCAAACCTTAAACACAGGTTTGCTGATGAATACAGATTTTATTGATGCTGACATTGTCCATTGTCATACTTGGTATGCACATTTTGCTGGAATTGTTGCAAAATTGTGTTATGGAATTCCGTTAGTAATAACCACACACTCTTTAGAACCACTAAGACCCTGGAAAAGAGAACAATTAGGTCGTGGTTACGACGCTTCTACTTGGATAGAAAAAACAGCAATTGAAATGGCAGATGCATTGATTGCTGTTTCCGAAGAAACCAAAGAAGACGTTTTAAAATATTTTAATGTTGAGGAGAAAAAGGTAAAAGTGATTTACAATGGCATCAATTTACAGCAATATATCACTACCTCTGAAAGTGAAACTTTGGATGAATATCATATTGACAAAACGAAACCTTATGTCCTTTTTGTGGGAAGAATTACGAGACAAAAAGGAATTATTCATTTGGTAAATGCCATCAAATATATTGATGAAAATACCCAAATCGTTTTGTGCGCAGGCGCTCCTGATACCAAAGAAATAGGATTGGAGATGGAATTGGCTGTCAACGAGATCAAAAAGACTCGAAAAAATGTTATTTGGATTGATAAAATGCTCGAAAAAAAGCAAGTAATTCAATTGTACTCTCATGCAGCTGTTTTTTGTTGTCCTTCTATTTACGAACCCTTTGGCATTATCAATATTGAAGCAATGGCTTGTAATACTGCTGTTGTAGCAAGTGCAGTTGGTGGAATTAAAGAAGTTGTTGTAAATGGAGAAACTGGTATTTTAATTCCTGTTGAACAACAAACAGAAGCACCATTTGAACCTGTAAATCCTGATAAATTTGCAAGAGATTTGGCAGATGGCATTAACAACGTAATCAATAATCCAACACTTAGAAATTCAATGGCACAAAAGGGCAGAAAACGTGTTGAAGAATATTTTGATTGGATTTCCATTGCAAAACAGACTGAAGAATTATATAAATCATTAAAAAAACAGCATCAAAATGATAAATGACAAGGTATTAGGTATTATTTTAGGGGGTGGACAAGGTTCAAGATTATATCCTTTAACAAAAGACAGATCAAAACCAGCTGTGCCTATTGCAGGAAAATATAGATTGGTAGATATTCCCATTTCTAATTGTATCAATTCTGAAATCAAAAGAGTATACGTGTTGACACAATTTAACTCAGCATCTTTAAATAAACATATCAAAAATACATATCACTTTAGCTTTTTTAGTGCTGCTTTTGTAGATGTATTAGCCGCTGAGCAAACCATTAATAGTGACAAATGGTTTCAAGGAACTGCAGATGCTGTAAGACAAAGTATGCACCATTTTTTACAAAATGATTTTGAGTATGCTTTAATTCTCTCTGGGGACCAATTGTATCAAATGGATTTCAATAAAATGGTTCAGGCTCATGAAGAAAGTGGTGCTGAAATTTCTATTGCAACCTATCCTGTAAATGCTAAAGATGCTACTTCTTTTGGGATTTTAAAAACGAATGAAGAGAATATCATCACTTCATTTATCGAAAAACCATCTTCGGATTTATTGCCTCAATGGACCTCTGAAGTGAGCCAACAAATGAAAAATGATGGCAGAGATTATTTGGCCTCTATGGGAATTTACATTTTCAATAGAAGTCTTTTGGAAGAATTAATGAAAAACCCAAATACTAATGATTTTGGAAAAGAAATAATTCCGCAAGCCATTAAAAATCACAAAACATTAAGTTACCAATACGAGGGATATTGGACTGATATTGGAAATATTGATTCCTTTTTTGAGGCCAATCTTGGTTTAACAGATGATGTTCCGCAGTTTAATTTATATGATAGTAAGGGAATTTACACAAGAGCACGTATTTTACCGACATCTAAAATTTCTGGAACTATATTAAATAGAGCAATTATTGGTGATGGAAGTATCATCTTAGCTGAAAAAATTGAAAAATCAGTGATTGGAATTCGTTCAAGAATTGGAAAAAATACACTGATTTCAAACACATACATGATGGGAAGTGACTATTATGAATCCTTAAAATCAATCGAAAAAAATAATATTGAAATCATGATGGGAATTGGAGACAGATGTTATATTCACAATTGTATTATCGATAAAAACTGTAGAATTGGAGATGATGTTCGCATCAACGGTGGAAAACATTTAGCGGATATAGAGACAGATACCTATGTTATAAAAGACGGGATTGTAGTCATTAAAAAAGAGGCTACCATCGCAAATGGAACCAATATAGGCTAATAAATCATTTTTTTAAATATTTAATTGAATGCAAAATCAAAGTAGAATTGTTGTAGAAAATGTTGCCCCCCAACTGAATGGTGGTGCTGTTTTCATAAAACGTGTTGTTGACGAAATTGTCTCTGTAACTGCAGATGTATTAGTTGATGGTCATGATGTGATTCAGGCTAGTTTACTTTACAAACACGAATCCGAAAAAAAGTGGTCTGAGACGAGAATGAATCCAACGTTTAACGACGAATTTTCGGCAAGTTTTCAAACAACCAAACAAGGATTTTATTCCTACAGAGTGCAAGGTTGGGTAGATTATTCATTAAACTGGCAACATGGAATTCAACG
>JANREL010000164.1:0-8424 GCA_030758355.1 Polaribacter sp. | reverse complement strand
ACAGAGTGCAAGGTTGGGTAGATTATTCATTAAACTGGCAACATGGAATTCAACGAAAAATTGATGATTATCAACATGTAAATTCAGAATTATTAGAAGGTGCTGTAATTATTGAAAGTCTTTTAAATAAAGTATCCAAAGATGATAAGAACTATTTAACACATCTTATTGATATTTTTAAGAATCCAAAGAGTTACAACGAAGCCATCAAAAAAGCTGTTTCTGAAAGATTACACAACCTATTTAAAAATAATCCTGAGAAAAAAATCCCCTCAAGTTCTCAAGATTATCAGGTTTATGTTGACAGAAAAAAAGCGCGTTTTTCAACTTGGTATGAATTTTTTCCACGTTCAGCCTCGGAACAAGAAGGTGTTCATGGAACGTTTAATGACTGTCATCGTTTGTTGCCAAGAGTGGCCGAAATGGGTTTTGATACCCTATATTTCCCTCCAATTCATCCAATTGGCGAAGTAAACAGAAAAGGGAAAAATAACACAACTGTTGCGCAAGAAGGAGATGTGGGTTCCACTTGGGGAATTGGTTCATCTTTTGGAGGTCATAAAGATATTCATCCACAATTGGGTTCATTAGAAGATTTTAAAAACTTAATTGCTAAAGCCAATGAATTAGGAATTGAAATTGCCATGGATTATGCCTTGCAAGCAGCACCTGATCATCCTTGGGTAAAAGCACATCCAAGTTGGTTTAAATGGCGTCCAGATGGCACAGTACAATATGCTGAAAATCCACCAAAAAAATACCAAGACATTCTTCCAATTTATTGGGAAACAGAAGATTATAAAAATTTATGGCAAGAATGTTTGGATACACTATTGTATTGGATTGATTGTGGAATTCGAGTTTTTAGAGTAGATAATCCACATACAAAACCTTATTATTTTTGGAATTGGGTCATTAGTGAAGTTAAAAAACAACATCCTGATATTTTGTTTTTAGCGGAAGCATTTACAAAACCAAAAATAATGCAACAACTTGCAAAACAGGGATATACACAATCTTACACCTATTTTACGTGGCGCGAATCCAAACACGAATTGATGGAGTATGTCAATGAATTGACCAAAACAAATCAACGCGAATACATGCGACCCAATTTTTGGCCAAACACGCCCGATATCAATCCATTTCATTTACAAGGCGCACCTGAAGCACGGTATTTACAACGGTATGCATTGGCAGCAACTTTGAGTTCAAATATTGGTATTTATGGTCCTGTCTTCGAACAAATGATTAGTACTCCTCTTCCTGGTAAAGAGGAATATTACATGTCAGAAAAGTTTCAATTGTGTTATTATGATTGGTTTAAGGAAAATAAAGTAACCGCTTTAATCACAAAAATCAACCATATTCGGAAAGAACAAGAATCCTATCAGCAAACCAATAATATCCAATTTTTAGAAACTGGAAATGACCAATTGATTGCTTTTTATAAGTGGAATGACACAAAAACCAACGAAACATTGACAATTATCAGTTTGGATGCGTACCATTCTCAAGCTGGTTCTGTACAATTGCCAATGCAGGATTTAAAACTAAATCATGGTCAAAAAATAGAAGTAGAAGATCTGGTAACTAAAAATTGTTATAATTGGTATAATGAATGGAATTATATTGAATTGCATCCTTCTTTACCATTTCATATTTTTAAGATTCATAAATAAAAATGTCAGCGCAAAAAATTTCTAAACAAGATTCCACCATTTTTTCTTCCCATCATCAATGGGAAAATTTAATGGATGATAAAGCATTCATTGCCGTTTTTTTAGCAGATGTTTTGGAGGAGTATATTGTGAAACAACGTTGGTATGGTGGAAAATCGAGCAAACTAAAATACATTGAATTGAGCGATTATTTTAGAATCCAATATCATGAAGAAGTGTATTTTGGTTTGTTGTTAGAAGTCGATTTTGAAGAGGCTTTTTACCATCATTATTTCTTACCAATTGCATTTGTTTCTGATGAAAATTTTGCCAAAGAAAATAGAATTCTTCCTATAAAATTAAAAAATCAAGAAGGATTTATCATTGATGCGATGCATTTAGAGTCTTTCCGAAAAGTGGTTTACGAACGAATTTCATCAGCTTTACCTATTGACAAAACACCTGTTCAATATCACAAATCAGATAGTTTTACGTTTCCTGCATACGAATCTTCGCGTTTTATGGGCGTTGAACAAAGCAACACTTCCATCATCTATAACGACGCTTTTATCTTAAAATTTTTCAGAAGGATTTATGCAGACAAAAATCCAGATTATGAAATGAGTCGGTTTTTGTCTGATATTAAGGAATTTAAACACACACCTCCTTATTTGGGGAGTATCAATATTATTGACTCTGACAATACCAATGTTACCATTGGTTTGATGCAAAAAATGGTACCAAATAATGGGGATGCTTGGGAATATTTTTTGAAAGAATTAAAACTAATTTATCAAAATATTGATCGTAAAAAACCAGTTTTTTCTGATTTTCCAGACATAACTGTTTTCGAAAGAAGAAAAATCGAAGAACTTCCTGAAGAAATTATCGATTTAATTGGACTTAATTTATTAAATAAGGTTTCATTATTAGCTCAAAGAACGGCTGAAATGCACATTGCTTTGGGATCTGAATTTGAAGAAACTGCCTTTACTCCTACTCGATTTAACAGTGATTATTCTGTTTGGTTGAAAAATAGATTGACGTATCAATTTCAAAATAGATTGAATTTGACCGAAAATAATCTACATCATTTAGAAGGATATTCATTGCAACTTGCCAAAGAATTTTTAGAAAACAAAAATATCATCCGTAAAAGATTGGTCAATTTTGATTGGACAAAACTAAAAGGCGAACGCATTCGCATTCACGGAGATTATCATTTAGGGCAAATTTTAGTGCAAGATGATGATTTTTGCATCCTCGATTTTGAAGGTGAACCCGAAAGTACTATCAGAGACCGAAAAGTAAAACAGCCTCCATTAAAAGATGTAGCAGGTCTATTTCGCTCTTTTCATTACGCTATTTATGGAACAATTTTTAACAATCAAGACAGTTTTTCAACATCGCAAGAAATCCTTTTTGAATTTGGCGAATTGATTTACAAATATTTAGTAGCCGTTTTTTTAGAAACCTATAGAGAAATTTCACAACAAGCCAATTTATCCATTGGCTATACCAACGAAAGAGTCTATTTATTAAAATATTGCTTACTAGAAAAAGCAATTTACGAACTTGGATACGAACTTAATTCAAGACCAAAATGGACAATCATTCCATTAAAAGGTATTGCAAACATTTTGAACTCATAAAATTATGACAAAAACAAAAGTACACAGTCTTTTTACAGATTTTGATATCAACCTATTCAAAGCCGGAAAGCATTATCGATTATATGAAAAATTTGGTTCTCACATCATCACTTTAAACGGTGAAGAAGGAACCTATTTTGCAGTTTGGGCGCCAAGTGCTAAAATGGTTTCAGTAGTTGGCGATTTTAATTTTTGGTTAGAAGGTGACCATCAATTGAACGTTCGTTGGGACGGAAGTGGCATTTGGGAAGGCTTTATTCCAGGCGTTGGTAAAGGCAATATTTACAAATACAAAATTCAAAGTTCCAATAACGGTATCTTAACCGAAAAAGCAGATCCATTTGCACGCAGATGTGAGCATCCACCAAAAACTGCTTCAGTAGTTTGGGAGGATTCCTATGATTGGAAAGATACCAAATGGATGAAAAACAGAAAAAAGAACAATGCTTTAGACGCCCCTTTTTCTGTATATGAAGTGCATTTGGGTTCTTGGAAAAAGCAAGTTGAGCAAAATCGCTTTTTGAGTTATGTAGAATTAGCCGATGAATTGGTGGATTATGTAGCAGAAATGAATTTTACGCACGTAGAATTTATGCCCATCATGGAATATCCTTATGACCCAAGTTGGGGGTATCAATTGGTTGGATATTTTGCGCCAACTTCACGTTTTGGTTATCCTGAAGAATTCAAATATTTGGTGGATAAATTTCACGAAAAAGGCATTGGTGTTTTGTTAGATTGGGTTCCCTCTCATTTTCCTTCAGACGAGCATGGCTTAGGATTTTTTGATGGCTCGCATTTATACGAACATCCTGATCAACGAAAAGGCTATCATCAAGATTGGAAAAGTTTGATTTTCAATTATGGTCGTAATGAAATCAAAGCATTTCTAATCAGCAACGCTATTTTTTGGTTGGATCAATTTCATGCAGATGGATTGAGAGTTGATGCAGTAGCCTCCATGTTATTTTTAGATTATTCCCGTGAAGAAGGTCAATGGGAACCCAACATGTTTGGTGGAAGAGAATATTTAGAAGCCATTGATTTTATCAAAGAGATGAACACAGAAGTCTATGCTTCTTTCCCTGATGTGCAAACAATTGCTGAAGAATCTACTTCTTTTCCAAAAGTTTCTCGTCCAATTTATGATGGAGGTTTAGGATTTGGAATGAAATGGATGATGGGTTGGATGCATGATACTCTGGAATATTTTGCCAAAGAACCTATTTATAGAAAACACCATCAAAATGATTTGACATTCAGTTTGAATTACGCTTTTACCGAAAATTTTATGCTGCCTTTGTCTCATGATGAAGTGGTTTATGGAAAAAAAGCTCTTGTTGATAAAATGCCAGGTGATGAATGGCAACGTTTTGCGAATTTACGATTGTTGTATAGTTTTATGTACACGCATCCAGGAACAAAATTATTGTTTCAAGGAGGTGAATTTGGACAAACTTCAGAGTGGAATTTCCAAACAAGTTTAGATTGGCATTTGTTGCATTATGATGTTCATAAAGGGGCGCAAACATTAGTCAAAGACTTGAATAAATTGTATAAAAAAGAGCCTGCATTGTATCAAAAACAGTTCTCTCATGAAGGTTTTGAATGGATTGACCATGGAGATCACCAAAATTCTGTGATGACATACATTCGTAAAGGAAAAAATGAAAAAGACAACGTAATTGTTGTTTTAAATTTGACTCCCATTCCAAGAGAAAATTATAGAATTGGGATTCCGAAAGCCGGAACGTTGGAAGAAATTTTTAATAGTGATGCTAAAAAATATTTTGGAAGTGGCAGTTTTAAAAATAAAAATCTTACTTCTGAAGTTAGAGAATGGAATGGAAGAGAACATTCACTAGAATTAGATTTACCTCCATTAGCAATGATGGCTTTTAAATTTGAATAAACCCAAAACATCCCTTTTTTGAATACTCAAAAAAGGGATGTTTTTTTATGATTTTAAAAAAATAAACTGTCATTTTTAAAAGTATCAATATGCTACAGCTAATTGTAAAAATACCTTTTATTTATAGTAAAAAGTACATCAATTCTGCTAATTTTACACGCAAACGTTGTCGTAAAAAATAGCTAAAAACAAAGACTTTTTTCTAAACTTTTACGATTTTTACACGACAAAAAAAACAAGCAAAAAAAATGATTGTTAATACCGAACTTGAACAAAAAGGAAATTTATTTCCATCCGAAATTATAAAATATAAAAAAGTAGTGGATACACTATATTTCACTTCAAAAAACAATGTAATATTACAAGTAACTGTTGTTAGAGATAGTGTTATTCGTTTTAGATATACCACTTCAGGAAAATTTGATAACGATTTTTCATACGGAATCACTATTCACGCATCTAGAGGATATAATTTTTTAGAAGTTACCGAAGAAAAAGAACATTACATCATCAAAACATCAAAATTGATTTGTAAAGTCGAGAAACTGAGTTTGCAAATTAAGATTTATGATGCAATAGATTTAAAATTAATCAATGAAGACGAACTCGGTTTTCATTGGGAAGAAAGCTACGAATTTGGTGGTGACATCGTAAAAATGAGCAAAGTTTGCCAACGTTCAGAAAGCTATTATGGTTTGGGAGACAAACCTGTTGGCGTAAATATGAAAGGAAAACGTTTCGAAAATTGGGTAACAGATTCCTATGCATTTGGCAAAGATACAGACCCTATTTACAAAGCAATTCCTTTTTATACCGCTATTCAAGATAACAAATCCTACGGAATTTTCTTTGACAATACCTTCAAAACTCATTTCGATTTTGGTCAAGAACGCAGAAATGTAACAAGTTTTTGGGCAAATGGTGGTGAAATGAATTACTATTTCATTTATGGTCCAAAAATGGAAGATGTTGTTGCCAATTATACGGATTTAACAGGAAAACCTCATGCATTGCCTCCATTATGGGCACTCGGTTTTCATCAATGTAAATGGAGTTATTTTCCAGAAAGTGAAGTAAAAACTATCACCAAAACTTTTAGAGATTTAAAAATTCCTTGTGATGCCATCTATTTGGACATTGATTATATGGATGGTTTTCGCTGTTTTACATGGGATAAAAACCACTTTCCTGACCCAAAAAGAATGGTCAAAGAATTGGAAAATGACGGTTTTAAAACCGTTGTTATCATTGACCCAGGAATAAAAATTGATTTAGAATACGACGTATTTAAAGAAGCTTTAGACAAAGATTACTTTTGCAAAAGAGCAGATGGTCCTTATATGAAAGGAAAAGTTTGGCCTGGCGAATGTTATTTTCCGGATTATACAAAACCTGAAGTTCGTGAATGGTGGTCTGAATTGTTCAAAGAATTGATTGAAGATATTGGCGTAAAAGGTGTTTGGAATGATATGAACGAACCAGCAGTAATGGAAGTGCCTAACAAAACATTTCCTGATGATGTGCGTCATGATTATGATGGGAATCCTTGCAGCCACAGAAAAGCACACAATGTGTATGGAATGCAAATGGCAAGAGCAACGTATCATGGTTTGAAAAAATTTGCCTATCCAAAACGACCCTTTGTCATCACAAGAGCGGCCTATTCTGGCACACAACGTTACACCTCCACTTGGATGGGAGATAACGTTGCTACTTGGGAACATTTATGGATTGCCAACGTACAAGCGCAAAGAATGGCAATGTCTGGATTTTCGTTTGCAGGAAGTGATATTGGCGGATTTGCAGAGCAACCTCAGGGCGAACTATTTGCACGATGGATTCAATTAGGCGTATTTCATGCATTTTGTAGAGTCCATTCTTCTGGCGATCATGGCGAACAAGAACCTTGGGTATTTGGCGATGAAATAACGGATATCGTTCGTAAATTTATAGAATTACGTTATCAACTATTACCTTATTTATACACTGCTTTTTGGGATTATATCAATAACGGAATTCCGATTTTGAAATCATTGGTGTTGTTTGATCAAGAAGATGTGCATACACATTACAGAAGTGATGAATTTATATATGGTGATAAAATATTGGTTTGCCCTGTTTTAGAACCAAATACCAAAGGAAGAAGAATGTATGTGCCAAGAGGAAATTGGTACAATTTCTGGACCGATGAAATGGTAGAAGGCGGCAAAGAAATGTGGGTTGATGCAGACTTAGATAGCATGCCAATTTTCATCAAAGAAGGTGCTGTAATCCCTAAATACCCTGTGCAGCAATATGTTGGTGAAAAACAATTTAACGAAATTACCCTAGATGTATATTATAAAGTCGGCAAAGAAACTTCTAAATTGTATGATGATGCGCATGATGGCTATGACTACAAAAAAGGAAGGTACAGTTTGCGAACTTTTAAATTTACAGGAAAAGAAAACGAAATTATTTTGCAACAACACAAAGAAGGAAAATTTGATGCGCAGTACAACAATTTCAGAATTGTATTCCACAACTTACCATTCAAAATTACCTCTTTCGAAATTGACAATGTAAAAGTGGATTTACAAGATAGTAATGGAAACAAACACCAAGAAATTGTGGTTGATAAAACTTTTACAGAAATCCATTTGTTTGGCGTTGAATAATTAAAAATTTTAATCATAAAAAAGCCTCTTTAAAGAGGCTTTTTTATTTTATAAAGTAGTGAGTGTAAATTAAATCCCATCTCCTAACAATTTCAGTTTTGAAGTATTTTCTGCCATCATCAATTCGTCAATAATTCGTTGAATATCCCCATTTAAAATATTAGGCAAATCATATAATGACAATCCGATTCTATGATCGGTTACACGTCCTTGCGCATAATTATAGGTTCTAATTTTGGCACTTCTATCTCCTGAAGAAACCATTGAACCACGTTTTAAAGCATCTTCTTCTTGTCTTTTTGCCAACTCAATATCATACAAACGTGAACGCAATACTTTGAATGCTTTTTCTTTATTTTTATGCTGCGATTTTTGGTCTTGACATTGTGCCACTAATCCTGTAGGAATGTGTGTTAAACGCACAGCTGAATAGGTTGTATTTACGGATTGACCTCCAGGACCTGATGAACAGAAAAAATCAATTCGAACATCTTTTGGATTGATTTCCACATCAAATTCTTCTGCTTCAGGAAACACCATAC
>JANREL010000163.1 GCA_030758355.1 Polaribacter sp. | reverse complement strand
CCTAACAACAAACCATTTCCTTTGTTAATGCCACTCATCAATTCGGCTGCAATCAAAATAGAAGCAGCCCCTGCAATCTCACTGAGCGATTTTACGATAGGATACGAATTGTGCTCATCTTTGATAAAATCAAAAGCTACTGCAGTAATTCTTTTTTTTGCCAATTGTTCAAAATAGGCTTTAGACTGCGTTTTTAGTTGTAATGATGATATTAAAATAGCTTGCGGATTGATATAACCGATTTCTTTTTCAGTTGGTGGGGCAACTTTCAATACAATATTGCATTTAAAAGCTTCTTCTACATTGTCAGATATTTTGGCACCTGCTTCTGAATATTCTTTATCTGAGTAACTAGAGTGCAAACCTGCACCAGTTTCAACTACAATTCGGTGACCATGTGCACATAAAGCTGATACAGCATCAGGAGTTAAACAAACTCGCTTTTCGCCCAAATAGGTTTCTTTGGGCAAGCCTATAAAAAGTTCGCCTTTGCGTTTTTGTACTTCTAGCATTTCTTCTTGGGGCAGCAAATCTTCTTTGCTAAAAGGAGAAAAAGAACTCATAAATGTGTATTATTTTATTAAAATGTTTCGTTTGCCATCTGCTGCCATAGAAATATGAATTTCAATAGCGTTTAAAGGTAGTAAATTTTTGATGTTTTGAGGCCATTCAATCAAACACCAATCATTGTTATAAAAATAATCGTCAATTCCGATGTCTAAAGCTTCGGTTTCATCGGTAATTCTATAAAAATCGAAGTGATACACTTGCTCATTTTTATTGGTTTCATATTCATTGACCAATGAAAAAGTAGGAGAGGAGATGTTATCTGTCACTCCCAATTGCGAACAAATTTCTTTAATTAGGGTTGTTTTTCCTACTCCCATTTCTCCATAAAATAACAGTGTTTTTTCGGTAGCAGTTGCAATAATTTGTGCTGCAATTGTTGGAACATTTATTAAATCATAATCTCTATTCATGAGGTTAAAAATAACAAAGAAAATGATGGTAACGTTAAAAATTCTTTGAAAATTATTTTCCAATTCATACTGCAGTTGAAACAATGATGAATAATATTGGTTTGAGTGATTTTAGTATCGTAAAACGAAGTAAAAATGTAACGAGAACAATCAAACCCTTTTTTTGTTTTATAAAGTAAAAGGATTGTCTAATTTTGCTGGTTTCTAAATTGAAATCAAAAAAGAACAAATATACCGCTCTATATCATACTTATTTCATCATTTATATTAAACCAAAGTAATGTCTTCAAAACCTATCCAACTTAAAAAATACATCAACCTGTTTGATTTTAGACAAAAAGTAGCCTATAAAACAGAGATTTTATCAGGTATTACAGTTGCTATTGCATTGATTCCAGAAGCAGTTGCTTTTGCACTCATAGCAGGCTTGTCTCCATTGACGGGTTTGTATGCCGCTTTTGTAATGGGTTTGATTACCTCAATTTTAGGTGGAAGACCAGGCATGATTTCAGGAGCGACAGGAGCAGTGGCCGTTGTCATTGTATCTTTGGCAATTTCTCATGGACCTGAATATATTTTTGCTACAGTTGTTTTAGCAGGAATTTTACAAGTTACTGCAGGTGTTTTACGTTTGGGTAAGTTGATGCGTTTGGTACCTCATCCAGTAATTTTCGGATTTGTTAATGGTTTGGCAATCATCATTTTTATGTCGCAATTGGCTCAATTTAAAGACAATAATGGTGATTGGTTGACAGGGAGTTCTTTGACAATTTTTTTGGGGTTAGTGGTATTAACCATGTTGATTATTTGGGGTTTACCAAAACTAACGAAAGTGATTCCTTCCTCATTAATGGCAATTTTAACAATTTCAGGAATTGTAATTGGGTTTGGTATCGATACCAAAACAGTAGGAGATATTGCTTCTATCCAAGGTGGTTTTCCGCCATTTCATATTCCAAATGTGCCTTTTAACTTAGAAACTCTGGTTTTAATTTTTCCGTATGCGGCTATTGTGGCAGGTGTTGGGTTGATTGAAAGCTTGTTAACTTTAAATATTGTTGACGAGATTACAGAAACGCGTGGTCGTGGCAATAAAGAAGCAGTTGCTCAGGGTGCGGCCAATATTTTATCAGGTTTTTTCTCTGGAATGGGAGGTTGTGCCATGATTGGTCAAAGTTTAATCAACGTCTCTAACGGAGCAAGAGCTAGGTTGTCAGGAATCGTTGCCGCAGTTGGCCTGCTCACATTTGTTATGTTTGGTGCGGGTTTAATAGAACAATTGCCAATGGCAGCTTTAACAGGATTAATGATTATGGTAGCTATTGGTACATTTGAATGGGCAAGTTTAAAAACGTTTAACAGAATGCCAAAATCCGATATTTTTGTGATGATCGTAGTAACTTTGGTTACGGTATTCTTACACAATTTGGCATTGGCGGTTATTATTGGGGTTATTATTGCGGCTTTAGTATTTGCTTGGGACAGTGCACAACGCATTCGTGCTAGAAAATATACAGACGAAAAAGGCATCAAACACTACGAAATATACGGCCCTTTATTTTTTGGTTCGGTAACCGTTTTCAATGAAAAGTTTAATGTTTTGAATGATCCTGAAGAAATCATCATCGATTTTAAAGAAAGTAGGGTTGTAGATATGTCTGCCATTGAAGCATTGAACAAAATGACAGAACGATATGAAAAAGTAGGTAAAAAAGTACACTTACGTCATTTGAGTGCAGATTGTCAAAAATTATTGAAAAATGCCGACAAAATTATTGATGTTAATGTACTAGAGGATCCAAGTTATAAGGTAATGTCTGATTTATAAA
>JANREL010000162.1 GCA_030758355.1 Polaribacter sp. | reverse complement strand
CCAACCATTCTTTTTTGTTTGAGGATGATTTTTTCTAATCCTAGTTTTTTTGCCAACCATTTGATGCGAACTGAATCTAATAAATCATCTACTTCTGATGGCAATGCTCCAAAACGATCAATCAATTCTTTTTCAAAATTCTGTAATTCCTCTTCCGTTTTTAAATCGCCTAATTTGTTGTACAAACTCAGTCTTTCAGTGACAGAATTTACGTAATCATCAGGAAATAAAATCTCAAAATCGGTATCAATTTGAACCTCTTTTACAAATTCTTTAGGGATGTTTTCATCTTCTGGATACAACTCTTTAAATTCATTTTCTTTCAATTCCTCAATAGCTTCTTGTAATATTTTTTGATACGTATCAAAGCCAATATCATTGATAAATCCGCTTTGTTCACCACCCAATAAATCGCCTGCACCCCGAATTTCTAAATCTTTCATGGCAATGTTAATCCCACTTCCTAAATCAGAAAAAATCTCTAAAGCCGAAATTCTTTTACGTGCATCATCTGTCATCATATGATAAGGAGGCGTAATAAAATAACAGAATGCTTTTTTGTTAGAACGTCCAACTCTGCCTCGCATTTGATGCAAATCAGACAACCCAAAATTATTGGCATTATTGATGAAAATGGTGTTTGCATTGGGCACATCCAAACCACTTTCTATAATGGTGGTTGAAACCAACACATCAAATTCACCGCTCATAAAAGAAAGCATTAAGTTTTCTAGTTTTTTGCCTTCCATTTGTCCATGACCAATTCCGATTTTTGCTGACGGAATTAAACGTTGCAACAATCCTGCGACTTCTTGAATATTTTCGATTCGATTGTGAATAAAAAATACTTGACCCCCTCTTGAAATTTCGTATGAAACAGCATCTCTAATGGTTTCTTCGGAAAAACGAATTACGTGACTTTCTATAGGATGCCTGTTTGGCGGTGGTGTTTTTATGACAGATAAATCCCTGGCAGCCATTAAGCTAAATTGCAATGTTCTTGGAATTGGAGTGGCAGTAAGCGTTAACGTATCCACATTTTCTTTCAAAGTTTTGAGTTTGTCTTTAACAGCTACCCCAAATTTTTGTTCTTCATCAATAATTAACAAGCCTAAATCTTTGAATTTTAATTTTTGATTTGTCAATTGATGCGTGCCAATAATGATGTCAACAGCACCAGAATTTACGCCTTCAATAGCTTCATTTTTTTCTTTGGCAGTTCTAAATCGATTCAAATAATCAATTTTGATAGGAAAATCTTTCAATCGCTCAGAAAAAGTTTGAAAATGCTGAAATGCCAAAATGGTTGTAGGGACTAAAATTGCCACTTGTTTGCCATTATCAACTGCTTTAAATGCCGCTCTTACAGCTACTTCTGTTTTTCCAAAACCAACATCACCACAAACCAATCTATCCATAGGTTGTGCTTTTTCCATATCATTTTTCACTTCTTGTGTTGCTGAAAATTGATCTGGAGTATCTTCGTATAAAAAACTACTTTCTAACTCTAGTTGCATGTGCGTATCAGGACCAAAAGCAAATCCTTTTTCTAGTTTTCTTTTGGCATACAACTGAATCAAATTAAATGCAATATGTTTAACTCGGGCCTTGGTTTTTTGAGTAATTTTTTTCCAAGCACCCGAGCCTAATTTATAAACTTTTGGAGCTTTTCCGTCTTTTCCATTAAATTTAGAAATTTTATGAAGCGAGTGAATACTTACGTATAAAATATCTCTATCTCCATATACCAATTTGATCGCTTCTTGCTTTTTGCCATTCACATCTATTTTTTGAAGACCGCCAAACTTTCCAATTCCATGATCCATGTGAGTAACATAGTCACCAATTTCAAGTTTATTGAGTTCCTGTAAAGTGATGGCTTGCTTTTTTGCATAGCCATTTTTCAATCGGAATTTATGATAACGTTCAAAAATTTGATGATCTGTATAGCAAACTATTTTTTGATCAATATCAATAAAACCTTGATATAATGGAAAAACAATTGTTTCGTAATGAACTTTTTCATCAGCATCGTCAAAAATATCGTGAAAACGTTTTGCTTGTTGTTCATTTGCACAAAAGATATAATTGAAAAATCCGCCTTTGTGATGTTCGTTTAAATCGTCAATTAATAAGTGAAATTGTTTGTTAAATGAAGGTTGAGGTTTGGTATTAAAAGCAATGGTTTTATTATTTCCTGAAACCGATTTTGATGACATGGTTACCAAGGTAAAATCTTCTAATTGTTTTTTTATAAACGTTCCATTGCAAAACAATTCAGCTGGTTTTACGTGTTTTATTTCTTTGGATAAAGTCTGAAAAGCTTCCTCTGCTTTTGCGTAAAACTTATCTAAGTTCCCTTTTAGTAATTCAGTATTTTTTACAAAAACGTGTGTTTTTGGTGAAATGTATTTTAAGAAACTTTCTCTGTTTTCCTGAAGCGTTTTAATTTCAATATTTGGCATGATCGCCACTTTCTTCAATTTTTCTTTAGAAAGTTGCGTTTCTACATCAAAAGTTCTAATACTATCAATTTCATCGCCAAAAAACTCAATTCTGTATGGTTCATCATTTGAAAAAGAAAACACATCAATAATGCCTCCTCTTACCGAAAAATCGCCAGGTTCAGTGACAAAATCAACCCGTTTAAATTTGTATTCAAACAACACTTCATTTACAAAATCGAGTGATAAAGATTCGCCAATAGCAATTTTTAACGTGTTTTTTTCTAGCTCTTTTTTGGTGACTACTTTTTCAAACAATGCAGTTGGATAGGTAACAATAATCGCCGGTTTTTTTTGCGAATTGATTCGGTTTAAAACCTCAGATCGCAATAAAACATTGGCATTGTC
>JANREL010000161.1 GCA_030758355.1 Polaribacter sp. | reverse complement strand
AAACCAAATTGATTTTACAACCTATTATCAACAAAAAGGGAAAAAATATTTTTATGCTTTTTTGAGCGATTTACAAGATGCTACAAACCTTACTCAAGATGATTTTATTGATTGGGGAAACAACGAAACCTACGTTCAAGAAATTGGTATTGGAGAATGTGCAGGAGTAGTTATTGATTTGATTGCTACCCTGTTTTTAGAAAGTGAAGAAAAAATTGAAAAAGCAAAAGAGTCGCATCAAAACGAAGGTTATTCGAATGCTATTTATCATGCATACAGTTCTTTAGTGAATTCTGCAAAAGCGATGTTATTGTCAGAAGATATCAGTACAAATTCGCATGCTAACATCATTCAACAGTTTGATGAGTGTTTTATTTCATCAGAAAAAATCAGTTTAGAGACTCCTTTTTCGACATTGATTTATCAAATTCAAAAACACAAACCTACAGGGAGTTTTTCAGAAAAATACATTCAAGATGCCAGTTATTTTTTACAAAAAGTAAGAGATTTCAGAAGTTCTGATATTGCATTTTCAAAAAATATTTAAGAAAATGAACATTAGAAATCCCAAATTAACGGTTGTTGGAGCTGGCCCTGGTGATATAGATTTGATTACTATAAAGGCAATCAAAGTTCTAAAAACAGCGGATGTTGTTTTGTATGATGCACTCGTAAAGGAAGAAATTTTAGACTACACAAATCCCAAATCGAAACTCATATTTGTTGGAAAAAGAAAAGGCTGTTATGCGTATCAACAAGAACAAATTAACGAATTGATTGTGGCGCATGCACAAAAATTTGGACATGTTGTTCGTTTAAAAGGTGGTGATCCATTTATTTTTGGACGTGGTGCAGAAGAACTTGAATATGCAGCAAAATTTGGTTTAGAAACCGCCTTTGTTCCCGGAATTTCTTCAGCATTAGCGGTTCCAGGCAATCAAAATATTCCACTAACAAAACGTGGATGTTCAGAGAGTTTTTGGGTGATTACAGGTACTACAAAAACCCATGAATTATCCTCGGATATTGAATTGGCAGCGAAATCAAATGCTACTGTAGTGGTTTTGATGGGCATGAGTAAATTGTCTCAAATTGTGGAATTATTTCAACAACAAGGTAAGCATAATTTACCAGTGGCAATTATTCAAAATGGCACAACTTCAGATGAAAAAATCGGAATCGGAATTGTGGATACCATTGAGCAAGTTGCTGAAAATCTAAATTTAAGCAATCCTGCAATCATTGTTTTTGGAGAAGTTGTCAAACATCGTAAAAACATTGTAAACATCCAAAATAAGTATCAATATGAACTCAATACAACTGCTTGTGGAACGAAATAATTTATATCCAATTTTTTTAAAAACCGAACAATTACAAATTTTAATTGTAGGTGGTGGATTTGTCGCTTTAGAAAAAATGTGTTTTTTATTGAAATCAAGTCCAGATACAAATGTGACGTTGGTAGCCCCTTTTTTTCGAGGTGAAACAAAAGAATTTGCAGCAATGCATAACATCCAAATGATTGATGATTCGTATAAAAAAGGATATTTAAAAAACAAACAAATTGTCATTGCTACGACAGATAGTATTGACGTGAATATTCAAGTTTACAAAGATTGTAAATCGAAAAATATTTTAGTCAATGTAGCCGATAATCCACCTTATTGCGATTTTTTTATGGGTGGAATTGTCACCAAAGGAAATGTGAAAATCGCCATTTCTACCAACGGAAAATCTCCTACAACAGCCAAAAGATTGCGTCAGTTTTTTGAAGACGTGATTCCTGAAGAAATAGATGATTTGGTAAAAAACATTAATAAATACAGAAAAACCATCAAAGGAAACTTTGAAGAAAAAGTTAAAAAACTAAACGAGTTTACCAAAAGTTTAGTCGAAAAATAAAATAACTATTAGCTTTTTGTAGTTATCAAAAAGCTAATCGCTAAAAGCATTTTAAAAAAAATGATTACAACAGATATTTTAATAATAGGTGCAGGACCTACAGGATTATTTACCGTTTTTGAAGCAGGATTGTTAAAATTGCGCTGTCATTTAATTGATGCGTTGCCACAACCTGGAGGACAATGTTCCGAGATTTATCCAAAAAAACCCATTTATGATATCCCTGCATATCCTGAAATTTTAGCAGGCGATTTGACGGATAAATTAATGGAACAAATCAAACAATTTGAACCCGGATTTACCTTAGGCGAACGTGCAGAAACCATTGAAAAACAGACTGATGAAACGTTTATAATAACCACGAACAAAGGCACCAAACATCATGCAAAAATAGTTGCCATTGCTGGTGGTTTAGGGAGTTTTGAACCAAGGAAACCCTTGATTGAAAATATTTCAGATTTTGAAGACAAAGGTGTAGAATATATCATTAGAGATCCAGAATTGTATCGCAACAAAAAAGTGGTGATTTCAGGAGGAGGAGATTCGGCCTTAGATTGGTCGATATTTTTGACAAATATTGCATCCGAAGTTACTTTAATTCATAGACGAAACGAATTTAGAGGCGCACAAGATTCTGTTGAAAAAGTACAAGAATTGAAAAATTTAGGTAAAATTACAATACTAACTCCTGGAGAGGTAAAAGCGCTTTTAGGCAAAGAAAAATTGACAGGAGTTGTGGTTGAAAAAGAAGGTTTTGATGATTTCATCATTGATACCGATCATTTTATTCCGCTTTTTGGTTTGTCACCAAAATTGGGTCCGATCGCAAATTGGGGTTTAGAAATCGAAAAAAACGCAATTAAAGTAAACAATGCATTAGATTATCAAACAAATATTCCAGGAATTTATGCCATTGGTGATGTAAATACCTATCCTGGAAAATTAAAGTTAATTTTAT
>JANREL010000160.1 GCA_030758355.1 Polaribacter sp. | reverse complement strand
ATTTCAGAGAGACTTCCAAAACACGCAAAACCTGCATTTTTAGTACTTGCTCCTTGCGGCAATATGCCTTTTTCTAGAATTAAAATCCTAGCATTTGGATGCTTTTTTTTTAGTTGTAAAGCACAATTTAAGCCGATAATTCCACTGCCAACAATCGTAAAATCGATGTTGGAAAACCACTCTTTCAATTCCCAATAACTTAAATTCATGGTTTATTGTTTTTGGATACTAATTTCCCCAATTATCTTGAATTGTAAGAAAAGTTGTCAATTAATTTAAATAACTAATTATTCTTTTTTAAAAATCAAATTTCAATTGCACCCAAATAGGCGTTTTCTTTTCTGTGTTTAAATTTCCGAAAGAAATTCCTAACAATCGCACCGAATTTTTTAATTTTTCTTGAAAAAGCAAGTCTTTTACAATAGGAAAAAACTCGAACTTTTCTTGCATAAAATACTCCATCGTTTTGCTTCTTGTTTGTTGAGAAAAATCAGAATATTTTATTTTTAAAGTAATGGTTTTTCCTTTGGTATCAGATTTTTTCATTCTTCTTTCGAGTTCTTCTGCAATTTTTTCGAGTTTTTCTATCATAAAAATTTCTGAAGAAATATTCTCAAAAAAAGTAGTTTCTGCACCAACTGATTTTCGAATTCTATCTGGCTTTACTTTGCTATTATGAATTCCGCGAACGATATGATAGTAATGTAATCCTGATTTTCCAAAGAGATTTGTAAGTTCATCCTGTGACTTTTTCTTCAAATCATTGCCAATAAAAATCCCTAAACTATACATTTTTGAAGCGGTCACTTTACCCACACCATAAAATTTATTGACAGGTAACGCTTCTAAAAATGAAATCACTTCTTCCGGATTTATGGTTTTTTGTCCATTTGGTTTGTTAATATCAGAAGCGACTTTGGCGATAAATTTATTGACAGAAATTCCTGCAGAGGCCGTCAAATTCAATTCGTTAAAAATGCGATTTCTGATTTCTTGCGCAATCAAACTAGCTGACGGATTTCCAATTTTATTATCGGTGACGTCCAAATACGCTTCGTCCAAAGACAATGGCTCCACCAAATCAGTATAATCATAAAAAATTTCTCTAATTTGATGAGAAACCTCTTTATATCTGGCAAAATTTGGTTTTACAAAAATCAAATTCGGACATTTTTGTTTTGCCAAAACTCCACTCATGGCAGATTTTACCCCAAATTTTCGTGCTTCATAACTTGCTGCAGCAACAACTCCTCTAGATTCTCCTCCACCAACAGCAATAGGTTTACCTCTCAATTCAGGATTGTCTAATTGCTCCACAGAAGCAAAAAATGCATCCATGTCAACGTGAATTATTTTACGAAAAGGAGGCAGTAATTCCATGTTTCTAAAGTACGGAAATCATTAGAATTTTGGTTAGAATTTTAAAAATTATTCACTTTTAAAAATAAAAAAAGCACACCAAAATTAGTGTGCTTTATCAATATAAATTGAAAAACGAATTCTTAAATAATTCCTTGCGCTAACATAGCATCTGCTACTTTTACAAAACCAGCAATATTTGCTCCTCTTACATAATCAATTGATCCATCTTCAGTTTGACCATATTGAACACACGAAGAATGAATATTTTCCATGATTTCTTTCAATCTTTCATCAACCTCTTTTCTTGACCAACTTAAACGCAATGAGTTTTGACTCATTTCTAATCCAGAGGTTGCAACTCCACCTGCATTTGATGCTTTTCCTGGTGCAAATAAAATTTTTGCATGTTGAAATTCGTGCATTGCATCCGGAGTTGAAGGCATATTTGCTCCTTCAGAAACACACATACATCCGGTGTTGATTAATTGTTTTGCGTCTTCTCCGTTTAATTCATTTTGAGTTGCGCAAGGCAATGCTATGTCACAAGCCACAGACCAAGGGGTGACTCCTTTTATAAATTTTGCAGTTGGGTATTTGTCTAGAAAATCCGAAATTCTGCCACGTTTTACATTTTTAATGTACATTATATGTTGCAATTGTTCTGTCGTAAATCCGTTTTCAAGATAGATATAACCACTTGAATCAGAAAGCGTTAAGACTTTTGCTCCCAATTCAATTGCTTTTTCAGCAGCAAATTGAGCTACGTTTCCAGAACCAGAAATCACTACTTTTTTTCCAGCAAAAGATTCATTTTTACGGTGCAACATATTTTGCGCAAAATACACAGTTCCATAACCTGTTGCTTCTGGCCTGATTAATGAGCCTCCCCAAGATTGCCCTTTTCCAGTTAAAACTCCTGTAAATTCGTTATTCAGTTTTTTATACATTCCAAACATAAATCCGATTTCACGTGCACCAACACCAATATCTCCAGCAGGAACATCCGTATTTGGTCCAATATGTCTGAATAATTCCGTCATAAATGCGTGACAAAAACGCATAATTTCATTATCAGATTTTCCTTTTGGATCAAAGTCAGATCCCCCTTTTCCACCACCCATTGGTAATGTTGTCAAGGAATTTTTGAACACTTGTTCAAACGCTAAAAATTTTAAAATACTTGCATTTACTGTTGGATGAAAACGCAAACCGCCTTTATAAGGGCCAATTGCGGAATTCATCTGAATTCTATACCCTCTATTAACTTGAATTTCACCACTATCATCCACCCAAGAAACTCTAAAAGAAATCAATCTTTCTGGTTCAACCATTCTTAAAAGAATGTTTTTTCCATTGTAAATTTCGTGTTGAATAATATAAGGAATTACAGTTTCTGCTACTTCACGAACAGCTTGTAAAAATTCGGGTTCATGACTATTTCGTTTTTCAACGAGCTCCATGAAACCATCTATTTTGGATTTGATACTTTCTTCCATGTTTTTTTATGAGATTACTAAAA
>JANREL010000159.1:44798-60269 GCA_030758355.1 Polaribacter sp. | reverse complement strand
TTATTTTTCAACCAAATCAGATTGATTTCTGAAAACTAGTTTTTCGTCAAAAGCATCTAACAAAATGATGCTATCTGTGGTTATTTTTCCTGCCAAAATCTCTCTTGAAAGTTGATTCAATACTTCTTTTTGAATCACTCTTTTTACAGGTCTTGCACCAAACTCAGGTTGATATCCTTTTTTAGCCAAATAATCAATTGCCTCATCTGTAGCATCTAAAGTAATTTCTTGTTTTGCAATCATCTTTTTAAGGATCTCCAATTGTAAACGTACAATCTCAAAAATATCTTTTTTGTTGAGAGGTGTAAACATAATCACATCATCAATTCTGTTTAAAAATTCAGGTCTTACTGATTGTTTCAACAACCCTAAAACTTCAATTTTTGCCAATTCAGTGACAGACTCTAAATCTGCTTTTGGATCACTGAATTTTTCTTGAATGATATGGCTTCCCATATTGGACGTCATGATAATGATGGTGTTTTTAAAATCAGCTACTCGTCCTTTATTGTCTGTCAATCTTCCTTCATCCAACACTTGCAACAAAATATTAAAAGTATCAGGATGCGCCTTTTCAATCTCATCTAACAGTACTACAGAGTAAGGTCTTCTTCGTACAGCTTCTGTTAATTGACCACCTTCATCATACCCCACATATCCTGGAGGCGCACCAACCAATCTGCTCACCGCATGACGTTCTTGGTATTCGCTCATATCAATTCGGGTCATGGCATTTTCATCGTCAAACAAATATTCAGCTAAGGCTTTTGCCAATTCGGTTTTTCCTACACCAGTGGTTCCTAAAAACAGGAAACTTCCAATGGGTTTGTTGGGATTTTGCAAACCAGCACGCGAACGTCTTACAGCATCTGCTACTGCAATAATGGCTTCTTCTTGACCAACCACTCTTTTGTGTAATTGCTGCTCTAATTTTAATAACTTTTCACGCTCTGTTTGAATCATTTTTGTAATAGGGATACCTGTCCATTTGGCAACTACTTCTGCAATATCTTCATACGTAACTTCTTCTTTGATGAGCGAATTTCCTTCTTGATTTTCAAGTAAAGTTTTTTGAAATCCTTCTAATTGCTCTTGAGCTTGTTTTATTTTTCCATATCTAATTTCCGCTACTTTTCCGTAATCGCCTTCCCGTTCAGCTTTTTCTGCCTCCATTTTTAGGTTTTCAATTACCAGTTTGGTGTTTTGAATGCTATCAACAACCTCTTTTTCAGATTTCCATTTGGCATTCATTTCAGTGCGCTCTTCTTTTAAATTTGCTAAATCAGAACGCAATGATTTTAATTTCGCTTCATCTTTCTCGCGTTTTATGGCTTCAATTTCGATTTCTAATTGCATGATTTTACGATCCAACACATCCAATTCTTCGGGTTTTGAATTGATTTCCATACGCAATTTTGATGCAGCTTCATCCATCAAATCAATGGCTTTGTCTGGTAAAAATCGATTGGTAATATAGCGTTGAGATAGTTCAACAGCCGCAATAATGGCCTCGTCTTTGATACGTACCTTGTGATGCGTTTCGTATTTTTCTTTGATACCTCGCAAAATAGAAATCGCACTTTCAGTATCAGGCTCATCAACCAATACTTTTTGAAAACGGCGTTCTAAGGCTTTGTCTTTTTCAAAGTATTTTTGATATTCATCCAAGGTCGTTGCACCAATTGCACGCAATTCGCCACGAGCTAATGCAGGCTTTAAAATATTGGCAGCATCCATTGCACCTTGACCACCTCCAGCACCAACTAAAGTGTGAATTTCGTCAATAAATAGTACTATATCACCTTCGGACGTTGTTACTTCTTTAATGACTGCTTTTAAACGCTCTTCAAATTCACCTTTGTATTTGGCACCAGCAATTAAGGCACCCATATCTAAAGAAAAGATTAGCTTGTCTTTTAGATTTTCGGGCACATCACCATCTACAATTCTGTGTGCTAAACCTTCTGCAATCGCTGTTTTTCCGGTACCAGGTTCGCCCACCAAAATGGGATTGTTTTTGGTTCTTCTTGATAAAATTTGCAATAAACGTCTTATTTCTTCATCACGCCCAATAACAGGGTCTAGTTTGCCATCTCGCGCTAATTGATTGAGATTTTTTCCATATTTATTTAATGAATTGTAAGTTTCTTCTTGACTTTGTGAGGTTACTCTTTCGCCTTTTCTCAATTCTTCAATGGCGCTTGTTAAGGCTTTTTCTGTAACACCTTGGTCTTTTAAAACTTGGCCAATTTGGCTTTTCGATTTAAAAATAGCTAATATCAAATGTTCAATAGAAACAAATTCATCTTTTAAATTTTTTGCAATGATTGCAGCTTCATTTAATGCTTTTGAAGCTTCTCTAGAAAGCATCAATTCGGCTCCAGAAACTTTTGAAAAGTTTTGTAATTGTTTGTCTAAAATTTGATTTACAATACTACTATTAATGTTTAATTTTTTCAATAAAAAAGGCAACACATTTTCATCAACTTCTATTAAAGATTTGTAAATATGTTCTATTTCTATTTGGTTATGACCATAACTTTGAGCTAATTGCTGAGCCATTTGTATGGTTTCTTGCGATTTTGTTGTGAAATTTTGAAAGTTCATTTTCGTTACTTTTTGAAATAAATCATCAATTATAATACCGCTTGAAAAACAAACTTATAATCAGTCATTTTGTCTTTAAGAATAACATTTATACTGACTTTTTGGCTTGATAAAGTTTTGTATCTTTGCTAAAAATGTAATTAAATGAGTTTATACGATCGTCTTTTTGGTAATGCAGCGTCCTATAAAGATACAAAAAATACCTTAAAATGGATTCCTTTAACCACTGAAAATCAGTTAGAAGAAATTAAAAATAGTTCCAAAAATAAAAGTGTAGTAATCTTCAAACATTCTACATCTTGTGGAATTAGCAATATGGTTATAAAACGTTTTGAGAAACTTTTTACAATAGAGCATCAGTCAATTGAGGTGTATTATTTAGATTTATTGCGTTTTAGAAGTCTTTCGAATGAAATTTCAAGGATATTCGATGTAGTACATGAATCCCCGCAAATATTGGTAATTAATAAAGAAGTTTTAGTGTTTGATGCCTCTCATTATGACATTTTAGAAATAAATTTATCAAGATTTCTATAGCATACACTTGCATGAAACCCTTTTAAAGTCTTATTTTTGTTACCTAAAATCACAAACACTTGTCAAATAACATCGTTTCAGAGAATAAAAAAAGTAAAGAGTTATACGGATATCAAAAAGAAGCACTTCAGGAAATCTTTAAACGATTTGAAGGTGCTCCTGATGATTATCATTTGTTGTATCAATTGCCTACAGGAGGGGGGAAAACTGTCATTTTTTCTGAAATTGTAAGACGTTATTTAGAGCGTTACAATAAAAAAGTGTTGGTGTTAACACACCGAATTGAGCTGAGCAAACAGACTTCTAAAATGCTCAATGAATTTCATGTACCCAATAAAATCATCAATTCTACCGCAAAATTGGACGATCAAGACAATTATAGCTGTTTTGTGGCGATGGTTGAAACACTCAACAATCGTTTGAATGATGAAAAATTCGACATTTCAAACATTGGTTTGGTCATTGTAGATGAAGCACATTATAATTCATTTACCAAAATTTTTAAGTTTTTTGATGATTGTTTTATCCTTGGGGTTACTGCAACTCCTCTGAGTTCAAACAACAAATTGCCTATGTATGAGAATTATCAAGAGCTGTTTGTAGGAGAATCTATTCAGCAATTGATTGATAATGAATATCTTGCTAAAGCAAATATGTACTCTTACAATGTAGGTTTGACTTCCTTAGAAGTAGGTGCTAATGGAGATTATACCGTAAAATCATCTGAAGATTTATACACCAATGTAGACATGCTTTCAAAGTTGGTATCTGCCTATGAAGAGACTGTTAAAGGCAAAAAGACCCTGATTTTCAATAATGGAATCAATACCTCTATTCAAGTTTTTCATGCCTTTAAAAAAGCAGGGTATCCCATTGCTCATTTAGACAATACCAATACAAAAAAAGAGCGTGAGCTTATTTTACGTTGGTTTCATAAAACACCCAATGCAATTATAACCTCGGTAAGTATTTTAACTACGGGGTTTGATGAGCCTAGTATACAGGCAATTATTTTAAACAGAGCAACCAAATCATTAACCTTATATTATCAAATGATAGGAAGAGGCTCACGTGTTTTTAATCATAAAACCACTTTTGATGTCCTTGATTTAGGAAATAATTTTCACAGATTTGGCCCTTGGGGAGCAGATTTAGATTGGCAAAAAATGTTTAAATCGCCAGATTATTATTTGAATGCCATTTTATCTGACGAAGAAATTGAAAGCTCCTTTAGATATGAATTGCCTGCGGATGTTAAAAAAGATTTTGCTAACTCAAAAGATTTATTTTTCGATGTAAAAAGAGTCTACATAGAAACCATAAGAGCAGGAGAGTCGTCTAAACGAGTTTTGGAAAAATCCATAGAGCATCACGCAAAAATTTGTGTAGAGAATAGTGAAGATGTTTTTGATGCGTTGATTTTAGCCAAAAAATTAGGAGAAGAAATTGACGACAGAATTAATAGATATTCCAAATGCATCTCAAAAAGCACGCATAATTTTGTAACTTGGTTGAAAGATGATTATCGAAAAAAATTGAATACCTATTTGCGTTCAAATTTCGACGAAATTTACGAACGAGTATACGGGCATCCACCTAAGGAATAAACGATTACAATAAAATAAACACCAAGTTTAAAATAAAAAAATCACTTTTTTTTACTTTTATGTTTTTGTATGTTAAAAACAATTATTTTTGCGACGCATATGTAGGTAAAATGTATTTTTTTTCTGATTTCGTACGTAATTATTTTTTGGAGAAGAATGGTTACTCAGCATTTTGGAAATGCTACGAAAAAATTGAGATTTCTCCTTCAACTTTTCTCAAAGAATTGCAGCGTTATTTTAAATTGCATGTTGTTTACCTACAAATCATTCAGTAATTAAATTCACTTCAACATATCAAATTCTTCATACTAAAATGATTTTTTATTTTAGTTTAAACTATTTATTATACCTTATTTAAACAGAAAGTGAATACAAAATATAAAGATTTAATAGACCAAACATTCGTTTTTCCTCAGGAAGAATTTAAAACAGAAAACAATAAATTATTCTGGCACGACATTAATTTAATGGAATTAATAGAGCAATATGGCTCTCCTTTGAAATTTACATATTTGCCAAAAATTTCAGAAAATATCAATAAAGCTAAAGATTGGTTTAAACAAAGCATGAAAAAGCATAAGTACAAAGGAAAGTATTTTTATAGCTATTGTACTAAAAGTTCGCACTTTAAATATGTGTTGGATGAAGCTTTGAAAAATGATATTCATATTGAAACATCATCAGCTTTTGACATTGATATTGTCAAAAACTTGAAAAAAGAAGGTAAAATTACCAACAAGAATTTTGTAATTTGTAATGGATTCAAAAGAGATAAATACATTGAAAATATTGCTGATTTAATCAATTCTGGCCACAACAATTGCATTCCAATTATTGATAATTATGAAGAATTGGAGTTGTTGCAAGAACAAATCAAAAAGAAATTCAAAGTAGGTATTAGAATCGCTTCAGAAGAAGAACCAAAATTTGAATTTTATACCTCAAGGTTGGGAATTGGTTATAAGAATATCGTTTCATTTTATGAAAGAGAAATTGCTGATGATAAAAAAGTAGAATTGAAAATGCTGCATTTTTTTATCAATACAGGTATAAAAGACAATTCCTATTATTGGAACGAATTATCGAAATGTATCTCTGTTTATATCAGTTTAAAAAAAGTGTGTCCAACATTAGATAGTTTGAATATTGGTGGAGGATTTCCAATAAAAAATTCATTGGCATTTGAATTTGATTATCAATATATGATTGATGAAATTATTTATCAAATAAATGAATCATGTAAAGATGCCGAAGTTGATGTTCCTAATATTTTTACAGAATTTGGTAGTTTTACTGTGGGCGAAGCAAGTGGCGCGATGTATGAAGTTTTATATCAGAAAAAACAAAACGATCGTGAACGTTGGAACATGATTAACTCTTCATTTATCACCACTTTACCAGATTCTTGGGCAATTAACAAACGTTTTATTATGTTGCCAATCAACAAATGGAATTATAAATACGAACGTGTTTTATTGGGTGGTTTAACTTGTGATAGTGATGATTATTACAACTCTGAACAACACATTAATGCCATATATTTGCCTATTTATGAAAAAGACAGACCTTTATACATAGGGTTTTTTAATACAGGCGCATACCAAGAAACCATAGGAGGTTTTGGAGGATTACAACATTGTTTGGTGCCACATCCAAAAATGATTTTAATTGATAAAGATGCAGCAGGTAACATCGTTACAAAAGTATTTAAAGAACAACAAAAAAGTAGTGAGCTATTATCTATTTTAGGATATTAATTTTATTATTTTTGAAACATAAAAAAATTAAACTGATTAAAAAATAAAATGAAAACGTACGCAGGAATTCCAGAAAGCCATGCAACATTAAGCAATTCGAAAATTGTATTGATTCCTGTTCCTTACGAAGGAACAAACAGATGGCAAAAAGGAGCAAGTAAAGGTCCTCAGGCTTTTTTAGAAGCCTCAGAAAATATGGAGTTGTATGATATTGAAACCGATTCTGAAGTTTACAAAGAAGGTGTTTTTTTAGCAGATGCAATTACCGAAAATTCATCACCTCAGGCGATGGTAAATGCGGTGCATCAAGTTGTGAAAAAATTCATCAATAGAAATAAATTTGTAACCATTTTTGGTGGTGAACATTCGGTTTCTATTGGAACGGTAAAAGCGTTTAACGACTGTTTTCAAAGTTTGACAGTGTTGCATTTTGATGCACATGCCAATCTAAGAAAAGAATTTGAAGGTTCTCCATACCATCACAAATGTGCGATGTATGAAGCAAATCAAAATACTAATTTAGTTCAAGTTGGCATCAGAAGTATGGATATTTCTGAAAAAAGAACCATGAATTCAGATAAAGTATTTTTTGCTCATGATATGGCTGTTAATGAATATTGGATGGATGATGTTATAGATCAATTAACCAAAAATGTTTTTATCAGTTTTGATTTTTCAGCGTTGGATGCTGCTCTTTTTCCAGCAACAGGAAATCCTGTTTCTGGGGGATTGTTTTATTATGAAACGTTGGAAATCTTGAAAAGAGTATTTGCTGAAAAAAATGTTGTTGGTTTTGACATGGCTGAATTTTGCCCAAATCCAACTCAAAAAACATCCGATTCTTTAGCAGCAAAATTATATTACAAAATGTTAAGTTATAAGTTTTCATCAAAAGATGACACTTATGATACTGACGATTCAAACCCAAATAACAATCCATTTAGCAAATTGTCTAAGTTTAAAAACGACGAAGACGATTTTTAAAACCATTGAATGATTAAAAATATCGAGAATATCGAATTACAATACTTGACAATCAATGATTATCAGGAATTAAAACAAGCAATGATTGAAGTGTATGTCAATATGCAAAATGTTTTTTGGGAAGAATCTCAAATTCAATCATTGATTACTAAATTCCCTGAAGGACAAATTGTTATAAAAATTAATAATCAAATTGCAGGTTGTGCATTGTCTATTATTCTAGATTATGACAAATTTGATGGGCATCATACTTTTAAAGAAATTACGGGTAATTATACCTTTAAAACTCACAATAGCAAAGGAAATGTTTTGTATGGTATTGAAATTTTTATCAAGCCCGAATATAGAGGTTTGCGATTGGGAAGAAGATTGTATGATTATAGAAAAGAATTGTGTGAACAACTCAATTTAAGAGGCATTGCTTTTGGTGGAAGAATTCCGAATTATCATAAATATTCAAGTGAAATTTCACCAAAACAATATATAGAAAAAGTAAAACGCAAAGAAATTAACGATCCTGTTTTAAACTTTCAAATTTCTAATGATTTCCATCCTTCAAAAGTGATGAAAGGGTATTTAGAAGGAGATAAAGAATCCAATGAATATGCAGTTTTATTAGAGTGGGATAATGTGTATTATGAAAAAGAAAATACACAAGCTGCTACTAAAAAAAGAGTGGTTCGTTTGGGATTGATTCAGTGGCAAATGCGTTTGTATAAAGGTCTGGAAGGATTGATGGAACAAGCAGAATTTTTTGTAGATTCAGTTTCAGCTTACAGATGTGACTTTGCATTATTTCCAGAGTTTTTTAATGCGCCTTTGATGGCTGATAACAATCACCTTCCAGAGTCGCAAGCAATTAGAGAATTGGCAAAACATACTCCTGGAATTGTGAAAAAATTCTCAGAATTGGCTATTTCTTACAACATCAATATCATTACTGGGAGTATGCCCGAACTAAAAGAGGGTTTACTTTACAATGCAGGTTATTTATGCAGACGCGATGGAACTCTAGAGCGTTACGAAAAATTACACGTTACTCCAGATGAAGCAAAAGTTTGGGGAATGCAAGGAGGAAATGAATTAAAAACCTTTGATACAGATTGTGGAAAAATAGGAATTCTAATTTGTTATGACTCAGAGTTTCCTGAATTAAGTAGAATTTTAGCAGAAGAAGGTATGGATATTTTATTCATTCCTTTTTTAACAGACACACAAAATGGCTACTCAAGAGTAAGACATTGCGCACAAGCAAGAGCAATTGAAAACGAATGTTATGTTGCCATTGCAGGTAGCGTTGGTAACTTGCCAAAAGTAAATAATATGGACATTCAGTATGCGCAATCCATGGTATTTACACCTTGTGATTTTTCTTTTCCAGCAAATGGAATCAAAGCTGAATCTACTACAAATACCGAAATGATTTTAATAGCAGATGTAGATTTAGATTTATTAAAAGATTTGAATCAATTTGGAAGTGTTAGAAACCTAAAAGATAGAAGAAAAGATATTTATGAAGTTAAAAAACTTCGATAAAAACAACAAAAAAAATGAATAAACCAATTACCAATTTTATTGAAAAATACTTTTTACATTTTAATGCAGCTGCATTAGTAGATGCTGCAAAGGGATATGAAAAACAACTAAATGATGGCTCAAAAATGCTAGTTTCATTAGCAGGAGCTATGAGTACAGCTGAATTAGGAAAAATATTTGCAGAGATTATCCGAAAAGATAAAGTGCAAATTATTTCTTGTACAGGAGCCAATTTAGAGGAAGATGTGATGAATTTAGTAGCACATTCTCATTACAAACGCGTTCCAAATTACCGTGATTTAACGCCACAAGACGAATGGGATTTATTGGAAAAAGGCTTAAACAGAGTTACAGATACCTGTATCCCTGAAGAAGAAGCTTTTAGACGTTTGCAAAAACACATTGTAAAAATTTGGAAAGATGCTGAAGCTAACGGAGAACGTTACTTTCCGCATGAATTTATGTACAAATTATTACTTTCTGGAGTTTTGGAAGAGTATTATGAAATTGACATCAAAAATTCTTGGATGTTCGCAGCTGCCGAAAAAAACTTACCAATGGTAGTTCCTGGATGGGAAGATTCAACCATGGGAAATATTTTTGCTTCATATGTTTTAAAAGGAGAAATCAAAGCAAGCACCATGAAATCTGGTATAGAATACATGACCTTTTTAGCTGATTGGTACACGCAAAATTCTGAAAACGGAATAGGGTTTTTCCAAATTGGAGGAGGAATTGCAGGCGATTTCCCAATTTGTGTGGTTCCAATGTTATATCAAGATATGGAAAGAACTGATACGCCATTTTGGAATTATTTTTGTCAAATTTCTGACTCAACAACAAGTTATGGTTCGTATTCAGGAGCAGTTCCTAACGAAAAAATAACATGGGGAAAATTAGATATTGACACGCCAAAATACATCATTGAGAGTGATGCAACTATTGTAGCACCATTGATTTTTGCCTATTTATTGGAGATGTAAAAAAATGATAATTTTTTACTTCAAAAACATCATTATAAAGAAAAAAGATTTTAAATTCGTAATTGTAAAAACGAACGTATGAAAAGAGTAATTGTAGATTACGCTAAACTAACAAAAGATATTTTAAACATGTTAATCGAAAAATATCCTGATGGATACGATTATAGTGATATTATTTCCTTTAAAAATGTAAAAGGAGAAAATATTAAAGCTGTTGAAGTACGCACCGAAGACACTATTTATCTAGTGAAAATCAGTTCTAAATTAGAGCAAACCATGGAAGATTATGCAGATGATGAAGAATCATTTGACGATAATGACGAATTTGATGTAAACATGGAAGATGAAGATGCTGCAGATGAGGATTAATTCTTTTTCAACATCTTTGCCTTTTTACTTTTTAAAAATACAAAACCTCACAATTAGTGAGGTTTTTTTATTGAATATTAAACATTAAACTTTGATTTGAAAGCTTATTTCGCTGGTAAAATTTTTCCCACACATTCTCCAAAACCAATACGAACTTTACTGTTTTTGCAATGCGCACGCATAATTACAGTGTCATTATCATTGATGAATTTTCGTGTTGTTCCATCTTTTAATGTAATTGGGTTTTGTCCTTTCCAAGTCAATTCGAGCATCGAACCAAAACTATCTTTTGTTGGTCCTGAAATAGTTCCTGAACCCATCATATCACCAGATTCTACAGGGCAACCATTCACAGTGTGATGTGCCAATTGTTGCGCCATTGTCCAATACATGTATTTAAAATTCGAGTTGGAAACTACGGTTTCTTGTCCGTTTTCTGGTTTGATTGCCGCTTGTAAATGAATATCATAACTTCCTTTTCCTTTTTGTTTTAAATAGGGAAGAGGCTCAATTTCTTGTTTAGGATTGTCAACTCTAAAAGGCTCTAACGCATCCAAGGTTACAATCCAAGGAGATATTGTTGAAGCAAAATTTTTCCCTAAAAAAGGGCCTAAAGGCACATATTCCCAAGCCTGTATATCTCTGGCAGACCAATCATTAAATTGAACCAATCCAAAAATATATTCTTCAGCTTCGTCAATGTCAATTCTTTCTCCTAACACATTTGCATCTGTAGTAATAAATGCCATTTCCAATTCAAAATCTAATAATTTTGTAGGTCCAAATTCAGGAATATTACTTCCTTCAGCAGGTTTTGTTTGCCCGTAAGGTCTTCTAATTGGGGTTCCTGAAGGAATAATTGAAGAGCTTCTTCCATGATAACCAATAGGAATGTGCAACCAATTCGGTAACAACGCGTTTTCTGGGTCTCTAAAAAGCGTACCAACATTTGTTGCGTGTTCTTTACTCGCATAAAAATCGGTGTAATCGCCAATGGCAACAGGCAACAACATTTCAATTTCATCCATTCTAAATATAATTTTGTCTTTATGATCAGCATTGTCTCTCAAAATTCCGTTTTTCACATCAAAAACTTCGGCAATACGATTTCTTACCAAGCGCCAAGTTTTACGGCCATCAGCAATAAAGTCATTTAAATTGTCTTGCAAAAAAATATCATCTGTTAAAGGAATTCCATCAAAATAGCCTAATTGATGAAAAGCGCCTAAATCAATCGCATAATCTCCAATTCTACTTCCAATTGTAATAATGTCATCTCTTGTGATAAAAACACCAAAAGGGATGTTTTGGATAGGGAAATCAGAATCTGCTTCTACTTTTAACCAAGATTTTCTATTTGGGTTATTTGCGGTTATTATCATTTTATTGGAATATTATTTTTCCAAACCTACATAATTTTTTGACATTTTAAAACAAAAAAATCATGAAAAATTTAAATTTAACAAGACTTTAGTTGGAATCAAATAATTATTAATAAAATGTTGAAAACATCCACAAAACATATTTCACAACGAATTCCTTTTTCTTATTTTTGTAACTCCTTTTTAAAAATAAACAAATGCAAACAGATCATCAGATTTTCGACCTCATAGAGCAAGAAAATGAAAGACAACTACACGGATTAGAATTAATCGCCTCCGAAAATTTTGTAAGCGACCAAGTAATGAGAGCTCAAGGGTCTGTATTGACCAATAAATACGCTGAAGGATATCCTGAAAAAAGATATTATGGTGGTTGTGAAATTGTGGATATAGTAGAACAAATTGCTATCGACAGAGCCAAAGAATTATTTGGAGCTTCCTATGTAAATGTCCAGCCACACTCTGGATCACAAGCAAATACAGCTGTTTTTGCAGCTTGTTTAAATCCTGGTGATAAAATTTTAGGGTTTGATTTGTCTCATGGAGGACATTTGACACATGGTTCACCTGTGAATTTCTCCGGAAAATTGTACACACCTTCTTTTTATGGTGTTGACAGAGAAACTGGCGTCTTGAATTATGACAAAATTCAAGAAATTGCTGAAATAGAAAAACCAAAATTATTGATTGCTGGTGCTTCTGCGTATTCAAGAGACATGGATTTTAAGCGTTTTAGAGAAATCGCTGATAGTATTGGTGCTATTCTTTTGGCAGATATTTCACATCCTGCAGGTTTGATTGCTAAAGGAATTTTGAACGATCCAATTTCACATTGTCATATTGTTACGACTACAACGCACAAGACATTGAGAGGTCCAAGGGGTGGAATGATTATGGTTGGTGAAGATTTTGAAAATACGTTTGGTGATTTATTGAAAAACGGAACGCCTAAAAAAATATCAACCTTATTGAATTCTGCTGTATTTCCTGGAAATCAAGGAGGCCCTTTAGAGCATGTGATTGCTGCAAAAGCAGTCGCATTTGGAGAGGCTTTGACGGATGAATTTTTAGAATATCAAATTCAAGTGAAGAAAAATGCGGCAAGAATGGCAGCTGAATTTGTGTCAAGAGGCTATCATTTAATTTCAGGCGGAACAGACAATCACTGCATGTTGATTGATTTGCACAATAAAAATATTTCTGGAAAAGATGCAGAAATTGCACTTGGAAAAGCAGACATTACTGTGAATAAAAATATGGTTCCTTTTGATGATAAAAGTCCATTTATCACTTCAGGAATTCGTGTGGGAACTCCAGCTATAACCACTCGTGGTTTGAAAGAAGAAGATATGGTAACCATCGTTGATTTTATTGACGAAGCCATTCAAAATGTTGATAATGAAGCTGCTTTGCATGATATTGGTGAACGTGTCTCTGATATGATGAGTGCACGTAGATTATTTGTAATGTAATTTTTACAACTTTGTATGAAAAAGGCATCAAATTTTTGATGCCTTTTTCATTTTATAATAATACCAAAAAGGGTATTAAACCTTGGAGGATTTTAAGATCTTTGAATTTTTTTAAAAGTTTTCTTGAGCTCTGTCTAACAAATTTTGAGGTAAAATTTTGGAAGTAGTAGCTCCTAATTTTCGGATACTTTCTACTTTGCTGACCAAATTCCCCCTTCCTGTAAGTTTTTTCATAGAAACATCATAAGTCCCTTGCACCGTTTTCAACTGATTTCCCACTTTGATTAAATCTTCGGTTAAATTCACGAATTGGTCATATAAAGCTCCAGCTTGTTTGGCAATTTCAATTACATTTCGCTTCTGATTTTCTTGTCTCCACATAGAAGAGATCGTACTTAATGTTGCCAATAACGTTGAAGTAGAAACCAAAACAATATTCTTGTCTAAAGCTTCCAAATACAAGCCATCATTGTTACTCAAAGCCAATAAATATGCAGGTTCAATAGGTACAAACATCAATACATAATCAGGAGAATTGATATCATAAAGTTTTTCGTATCTTTTTTCGCTCAAATCTTTAAAATGCTTGCGCATACTTTCGATATGATTTTTTAAATACATAGCTTTCTCTTCATCATTTTCTGCGCTAAAATAACGTTCGTATGCTGTCAATGACACTTTTGAGTCAACAATTAAATGCCTGTTATTAGGAAGATTGATGATAAAATCGGGCTTTTTTAGTTTGCCATCTTCATCCCTATAGCCACCTTGAGTGGTAAAATGAATGTCTTTTACCAAATTGGCTTTTTCTAACAAAATTTCTAATTGTGTTTCACCCCAATCACCTTGCACTTTACTATCTCCTTTTAATGCTTTTGTCAAATTCAATGTTTCTTTACTCATTTGCTGATTCAACTCTTTCAAACCTACGATTTGTTGACGCAAAGCTGCATGATAATCAATACTTTCTTTGTGAGTTTTTTCTACTTTATCTTCAAAACCTTTGATTTTTTCTTGCAAAGGGTTCAAGATTGTTTCCATATTTTCTTTGTTTTGAAGCGTAAATTTGGTTGATTTTTCATCCAAAATTTTGTTGGCTAAGTTTTCAAATTCTTTGGTGAATTTTTCTTGCAGTTTTTCAACCTCATTTTTTTGTTCAGAAAGTTTGGTTTGCAGATTCTCTAAATCTGACTCTAGTCTTGTTTTTATAGTCATTAAAAACTCCTTTTCTTCTTGTAGTTTTTTATTTTCAATAACTAACTTATTTTTTTCTTGTTCTTTACCAATCACATTTTTTTGTTCGGAAAGAATGCGTTCTTCTAACGAAGATTTTTCTTTTTCAAGAGATGTATTTGCCTTTTCGATTTGCAATTTCATCAATAATTTTCCAATAAAAAATCCGATAGTTCCAAAAACTAGTGCCAAAAAACAATAAGTAATAAATGCGTTCATTATGTCAATTTAAGTGTTTAAATTTATCATTTTTTTCAGACATCATGAAACGAATTACAGGTTTTATCTTTTTTAAAATTTTAGGATGGAAAATGGACACCAACTTTCCAACAAATTATAAAAAATATGTAGTGATTGCAGCGCCTCACACAAGTTGGGTAGATTTTCCAATTGCTATTTTATCGAGAATGAGTACAGGAATTATGATCAATTATATTGGTAAAGATTCTCTTTTTAAAGGACCTTTTGGATTTTTTTTTAGAGCTTTAGGGGGTACTCCAGTTGACCGCTCAAAAAACAATAAGTTGGTTGATGCTATTATTGATATCTTTAATTCAAGAGAAGAATTCAAATTGGCACTTTCTCCAGAAGGAACTAGAAAAAAAGTTTCAGAATGGAAAACAGGTTTTTATTTTATTGCTAAAGGAGCAAATGTCCCTATTGTAATGGCTGGTTTGGATTTTGAAAACAAACGAATTAGAATCTCAGATCCCTATTTTACTACAGATAATATGGAAAAAGATTTTGAGGTTTTTAGGGGGTTTTTCCGGAACATAAAAGGGAAAAATCCTGAACTTTCATAACATTTTTTTTATGTGATAAATATTCATTGTCAGTGAGACTTTTTTCTGTTCCTAAATAGAAATTAAGGGTCTATTTTAGATATAATTAGTAACTTTAAAGTAGCTAATTACTACTTTTATATCATCTCCAGAAGTTCTTTCTGGAGATTTTTTTTATGCATACTTTTCAGCTACTTTTTTCGCAATTCCAATGATTACCTC
>JANREL010000159.1:13672-44698 GCA_030758355.1 Polaribacter sp. | reverse complement strand
ATTTTTTTTATGCATACTTTTCAGCTACTTTTTTCGCAATTCCAATGATTACCTCTGTGGCTTTAAGCATCGATTCTACAGGAATGTACTCAAAACGGCCATGAAAATTATGACCTCCAGCAAAAATATTTGGGCAAGGCAATCCTTTAAATGACAATTGCGAACCATCAGTACCACCTCTAATTGGTTTGATGATTGGTTCAATTCCAGCATCAATCATTGCTTCTTCAGCAATGTCAACAATATGCATTACTGGAATAATCATTTTTTTCATATTAAAATACTGATTTTTGATGTCCACAAAAACAATATTTTCTTGGTATTGTTCATTGAAATCAAAAGCAATTTTTTGCAATAAATATTTTCGTTCTTCAAACTGATCAAAATCATGATCTCTGATGATATATGATAATTTTGTTTCTTCAACAGAACCAATTACATCATGCAAATGAATAAAGCCTTCATGACCTGCTGTTTTTTCAGGAACTTCATTGCCTGGTAGTGCTCCAATAAAATTGTTTGCAATCAACAATGAATTGACCATTTTTCCTTTAGCATACCCAGGATGTACACTTTTTCCCTTGATAGTAACTACAGCACTTGCAGCGTTGAAATTTTCATATTCCAATTCCCCAATTTGACTACCATCCATAGTATATGCCCAATCAGAACCAAATTTTTTAACATCAAATAAATGAGCTCCTTTGCCAACTTCTTCATCTGGGGTAAAACAAATTCTGATTTTTCCGTGTTTGATTTCAGGATGTTGAATCAAAAATTCCATGGCAGTTACAATTTCAGTAATACCTGCTTTATCATCAGCGCCTAATAATGTTTTACCATCAGTCGTAATCAGGGTTTGCCCCTTATACAACAACAAATCTTTAAAATAATCAGGAGATAGAATGATGTTTTCAGCTTTATTGATGATGATGTCATTTCCTTGATAATTTTCAATAATTTGTGGATTTACGTTGGTTCCAGAAAAATCAGGACTGGTATCTATATGAGAAATAAAACCGATGGTTGGGACTTCATTTGTGATATTGCTTGGCAATGTTGCCATTAAATAACAGTTTTTATCCAATTCTACTTCTTGCAGCCCAATTTTTTTAAGCTCTTTTTCGAGCATTTTTGCCAAAATCCATTGCTTTTCAGTACTAGGAAATGCTGGATTGTCGGGGTCTGAGGTGGTATCAATGACCACATACGATAAAAATCGGTTGGTAAGATGTTGTTTATCAATCATTTTTTAAGAATCAGTGTGTAGATTAACGATGCACAATTTACCAATTTTTTGTGCTCCAGATAACCACGCTGAGTTTTTATCTATAAATTGGATGCTATAATATTGTTCTGTACTGATTTTTTTCCAAGAATTTCCTCCGTCATTTGAAAAAGAAATTCCTGTAATTCCAACAGCCATGAGTTCTTTTCCTTGGGTATTTGGGATGTATTGCACACAGCTTTTATAGCCTGCATTTTTTCCATTGGCAACCAAATTCCAAGTTTTCCCACCATCCGCAGTAATCGCAATATTTGCATTATTTTCTGAAGGTTTTGCATAATTTCCACCAACTACAATTCCAGTATTTTCATCAAAAAAATCTATAGAATAAATACCTTGTGGTCCATTTCCTTGAATGATGGGTGTTTCAAAAATCTGCCAATTTTCACCATAATTATCGGAGAATAAAATACGTGCTTTTTTTCCTCCAGACGCAATCCAAACTTTTTTACCCATCGTTTTGATATTGGTATTGCTTGCGGCAAAAAAGGCTTCTTCTTTTTCGAAAAATGGTAACTTATCACAAGAAATCTTCTGCCAAGATTCTCCAGCATCTTTGGTAATGATGATTGAAGCGCAATTTTCTGTTGGGTCGCCCACTGCAATACCATGAATTCCGTCTTCAAAAAATTGTAAGCTATCATAAAAAACATTTTCATGATGTTCTTGATATACTAGCTTATTCTCATCATTCGTAATTTTATATAATAATGCCGGATTTGCAATAGAAATAGTGAAAAATGAGTTTCCATTCCAAGCCAAACTTCTAAAATGAGGTTTTATAGTATCTTGAAAGACTATTTTTTGTATTATCCAAGATTTTCCAGCATCGTTGGTAAAACCCACAGATGCATTTGAGTCTGCATAATGAACTGTATTTGTATCTATTGCAACAATTGCTCTGATACTAGTGCTGTCTTTTTTAAATTCATCAATTCGAATAGTTATTGATTTTCTTGGAATATAATGCTCTTGACAAGCAGTAATCAAAAGGAAAGTGAAAATAAATAGGATTATTGATTTCATTTTTGATATTTTTATACGACTAAATTACTCAAAATCATTTGTTATTTATGAAAAGAGCCTTAGTAATTTCTGGCGGTGGAAGTAAAGGTGCATTTGCTGGTGGAGTTGCTCAATATTTAATAACCCAAGAACATCGTGAATACGATCTTTTTTTAGGAACATCTACAGGAAGTTTGATGGTATCGCATTTGGCTTTAGGAATGTTGGATGAATTGAAATATTTATATACCAATGTAAGCCAGGAAAGTATTTTTAGCAATAATCCATTTTTGATAAAAAAAGTAGGAGGTGAAAATGTGGTTACTATCAACCATATAAACACCCTTTGGAATTTTTTAAACGGACGTAAAACTTTTGGTGAAAGCAAAAATTTACGAAAACTGATCAAAGATAATGTCACTAAAGAAATGTTTGAAAGCATCCAAGCAAATCAAAAAGAAGTAGTTGTAACAGTCTCAAATCTGACAACCAGTCAAATAGAATATAAATCGAGCAATGATTGTACCTACAAAGATTTTTGCGATTGGATTTGGGGTTCTTGTAATTATGTTCCTTTTATGAGTTTGTTAGAAAAAAATAAACAGCAATATGCTGATGGAGGTTTTGGCGCATTAGTACCCATTAGACAAGCAATACTGAATGGTGCTACTGAAATTGATGCGATTATTTTGGAAACAGAAGTAAGTCAGATCAATAGAATGCCTTCAAAAAATCCGTTTTCATTGTTGTTTGATGTGTTCGAATTTATGTTGACGCATGTTGAAAAACACAATATCACTATTGGAAAATTGGCTGCAAATAGCAAAGACGTAAAGCTCAATTTATATTATACGCCTACCATTTTAACAACAAACTCCTTAATTTTTGATCAAAAATTGATGAGCAAATGGTGGGAATCTGGATACGAATATGCAAAATCTAAACGTGAAGAATTAATGAGCGAATTTAGACCAGATGTGTTACCCAATGAAGAGTTTCAACAAAAGTAAGCGTTTCTGTTATTTCTGTTAGTCAATTGGTTATTTGGGTAACTGGTTAATTGATAAATCGTACATCTAATATCGTACCTTTAATATTTTATTCCTTTAAATCTACATACATATTATTTCTAGTTGGAGTTGCCAATTTCGAATTGAAAATTTCTTCTTGAAATGGTTGTATTTTGATGTCAATAGTCGATTTTGCACCTGTTAAAATATACGTAATTGTTCTATCCAATAATGGGTCAGAACGCTCCCCCAAAACACCTAAATTCCCGAAATTTTCTGCCAATTCAATGCCTTGTAAACTTGTTCCTGGTATAAAACCATTTGGCTGATTTGAGTTATTTTTATTGCTGATTTCCAGTACAATAGGTTGAATTGCGTAAGTGTGGTTTTGATTTAAATTAGAACCATTTCTCAGTAAATTTTCAGAATCATACAAAGTAATTGAACCCACTTGTTTTCCTACGGTTTTTTTGCCAATCAAAAACACATCTATGTATGCACTCAATGAATTAATCACCAATTCTGATGCAGAAGCTGTGCTACTAGATACAATAAAATATACTTTTGTCATTCCCAAACTATGGATACTTTCATTGAGAGTTACGCTGCCATTGCTATTTAAATTTCTGATTTGATTGGTGAAATTATTTATAAAACGACTTGCAGGAAGTGCATTCATCACTCTGTTATTCCACACTTCTTTTGAGTACAATTGCCCATTGAATTGCCCAGTAATCATGCTGCCTAAATACGTGGCAGTTTGCACAGAGCCACCACCATTATAGCGCAAATCAACAATCAATTCATCAATATTTTGAGTTTTAAAATTGGCAAAAGTAGCATTCAATTGTCCATCAAAAGAACTAGAAAATTGATTGTACATCAAATACCCAATTTTTTTAGTACCTTCTGTAATAACTTTCGAGATCGCAATTGGATTTTCTTGCAATTGAGCTTTATTTAAAGAAACTGAAACCCCATTTGGAGTTGGACTACCATTATTATAATTTGCAAAACCTATGGTATAATTGGGTGAATCATTGAATAATAAATTCCCGAAATTAGTATCTGTCAGTTGAGTACCATTGACAGTGGTAAAAATCATCCCTCGTTGAATGCCTTTGGTTGCAGCATCCGAATTTGGTAACACATAGCGTACATAACAAAAAATATTCGTGTTAGAATTGACATATCTCACTAACCCAAATTCCATTCCACTGTTTAAAGTTATTCCTTGAAAAGAGTTTTCTAAGGCTATATAATCATCTACGATTATCGAAAAACGGTCTGTCAATTCAGGTTGAAAACGCAAACTTTCAAAAACAGTTTCAGGAGATGAAAATCCTTTGAAATAAGTATATAATTCTCCCAAATTTCCGAAACGATTGTCTGCTAAAACTGGCACATTTTCTTGCCATAAATAATAGGTATTCATTCCTTTCCAAATAAAATGATTGATTTTATCAGTAGTACTTGAATTAATGCCAATTCCCTCATTTTTTTCGCAAGAAACCAAAAAAAGAGTGATATATAATAGGAGGGCAGTAGTGAAATTTTTCATGATAGTTTTATTGATTTTTTATAATTATGAAATCAACCAAATATACTAAAAAAAATAGTTGAATTGTTTTCAAAATGATAGTCGTTTTTAATGAAAAAAACTTTACAAAACTAAATTCTATAACTTTTTTTAAAAATAAATATCTTTGAATAGTATAAGAAAATATAATTTTAAAAGCTTTTATCATGAAAAAGTATTTGTTATTATCTCTCTTTATTCCAACTTTTATTTTTGCGCAACTCAATGAAAGTGATACGCTAAAAATTAAAGGGCAATTGTCATTAACAGGTTTTTGGCAAGGAGGTAATGTACAAACCGTTATTTTTAGAGCGAAAACTGAAGGAAGTGTGGAAGCGTTTAAAAACACGGTTCTAAAGACAAGCAATTCGTATGTGTATCAAGAATTTGGAAAAGTAAAAGCAGATGAAGACATTTTGAGTTTGAATTTTTTATACTTTAATACCCACAAAAAAGTATATCCTTTGTTACTGGGTTTTGTGAGTACTAATTTCCGAAGAGAAATAGATATTCGTTATTTATTTGGTGGAGGACTTTCTTTTCAAATTTTCAATGATAAAACCAATTGGATAAAAATGTCTCTTTCCACGGAATATGAACAAACAAATTTTAATAAAACAAATTTTTCTCGTCCTGAATACAATGGGAATTCGACTATAAATACCTGGCGTGGAACGATTTGGCTGAATGGAAAATACCATTTATTTAAAAAGAAATTGATTTTGAATCACGAAAGTTACTTTCAGCCTTCGTTTCAAGATTATAAAAATTATCGTTGGCAAGCAGATATCAGTGCAGAATTGCCCATTTGGAAATACTTAAATTTCAAAATTAGTTATTTGCATACTTCTGAGAGCTTGGTGATTGAAAATCAAAAACAAGAAGATAAATTCTTGTCATTCGGATTTACGTTAAAAAGTTTTTAAAAAACTAATTGTTTCTCAAACAACACCACTGTTTCAATATGTGCTGTATGTGGAAATTGATCTACCAAACTAATTTTTTTTAGAGCATAACCAGCATCACTTAGCAGAGCAGTATCTCTTGCTTGTGTTGCAGGATTACAGGAAACATATACCATCCTGTCGGCATTTAAATCAATGATTTTTTGCAAGGTTTTTGGCATAATTCCAGCTCTTGCAGGGTCTAAAATAATGGTTTTTATTTTGTTGGTATATTCAGGATGTGCTGTTAAAAACTTACCCACATCAGCAGCAAAAAATTGAAGTCCTTCAATCTTATTTCTTTTGGCATTTTTCTTGGCATCTTCAATAGCATCTGCAATGATATCAACACCAATAATTTTGGCATTATTGCTTTTTGCAGCGACAATTTGACCAATAGTACCTGTGCCACAAAACAAGTCCATCACTACTGTATTATCTACTTTGGTTTGGTCTTCCAATACGTATTCAACTACTTTGCTATACAGTTTTTCAGCGGCTTTTGGGTTGGTTTGAAAAAAGCTTTTCATGCTGATTTCAAATTGCAATCCTAACAATTCTTCTACAATTTTCTCATTTCCGTAAACCAGTTGTTCACTACCCGCAGTTGCAATTGTTCTATCACCAGTTTCATCATTAATCGTATGAATCAAACCTGCCATACGTTCTCCAAATATAGTCAACAAGAAATCAATGAATTTTGATATGGAAAATTGATCCAACCCATCAGATGTTGTTACCAAATTGAATAATAATTGATTGGTTTTGAATGATTTTCGCACTACAAAATACCTAAAAAAACCTGATTTTTTGGGCCCATGCCAAGGTGGTAATCCCGTTTTTTCGCAATATATTCTGATATTTTTAATGTTATTTTCCATTTGTTCATCAAACAATCCAGAATCTTTTTCCAAGTTGTCTCCCATCCACCAAACGCCACGTCTTTTAAATCCAAGTGTAAAAATATCAACATCTGTCTTATTGATTCTATCATAACCAATAGCCGAAAATCCATATTCCATTTTGTTGCGATAATGAAAATCGTTTGGGGAAGCAATCAATTCATCAAACAAATCTTCGATATTTGGTACATTTCCAATTCGTTGAAACAACGAAAGTGTACTTTCTTTTTTGTATTTATGTTGGATTTCGATAGGTAACTGTATATAAGGCGCACCAGGAATATCTTGATACGGAACTTCAATTTCATCTTCAGAAGGTTGTAAAACATCTATCAAAGAAGCCTCTGCATATTTTTTACTTGTAGTTTTAATTTGTGCTTTCACCAGTTGTCCTGGTAACGTATTGGGTACAAAAACCACAAAATCTCCTTTTTCATTTCTGATGCGTGCAATTCCTTTGCCACCAAAAGCATAATCTTCAATGGAAAGTTCTAATATTTGATTCCTTTTTACAAAGGGATTGCGTTCTCTACTTGGCATAATTTAAATTTACGGACTGCAAAATTAAACAATTAATAAAACAATGAGTAAATGAAATAGTGATTTAATGAATTAATGAAAAATCAGAAACTCTTAAACAATAGAAACATTTTTCTTATTTTTGCTGAACTTCGAGGATGATTTCTTTCCCACGCTGAATTTCTGATCCGATAACTATCGGAATATAGAAGGATAAAGGTAGAACAGGAATGGTTATTTTATCAATTTTAAAACAATAAAAATGACTGTTTTAGAACAAGTAACTTCGCAACAAGCGATTGATTTAGAAAATAAATATGGTGCCCACAATTACCATCCATTGCCAGTAGTATTGAGCAGGGGAGAGGGAGTATATGTTTGGGATGTAGAGGGTAAAAAGTATTTTGATTTTTTATCTGCTTATTCTGCTGTAAATCAAGGGCATTGCCATCCAAAAATTGTAAATGCTTTGATACAACAAGCACAAACTTTGGCGTTAACATCTCGTGCTTTTTACAACAATGTTTTGGGTAAGTACGAACAATTTACTTCAGCTTTCTTCGGATTTGACAAATTATTACCCATGAATACAGGTGCAGAAGCTGTAGAAACTGCGCTTAAGATTGCCAGAAAGTGGGCGTATGAAGTAAAAGGAATTGCCGAAAATGAAGCCGAAATTGTAGTTTGTGAAAACAATTTTCACGGACGAACAACCACTATCATCTCATTTTCTAATGACGAAAATGCACGTAAAAACTTTGGGCCTTTTACCGAAGGATTTATTAAAATAGAATACGATAATTTGAACGCGCTAGAAAACGCATTACAATCTAATACAAATATTGCTGCTTTTTTGGTGGAACCTATTCAAGGGGAAGCAGGCGTTTATGTGCCCTCTGAAGGATATTTAGCAGCGGCAAAACGTTTATGTGAACAACACAATGTACTTTTTATTGCTGACGAAGTGCAAACTGGAATAGCCAGGACAGGACGATTGTTAGCTACTTGTGGAAATTGTACCTGTGCTGACAAAAATTGTTCTGGAACTCCTGAAGTTAAACCAGATATTTTGATTTTGGGAAAAGCCTTGAGTGGAGGTGCATATCCAGTTTCAGCAGTTTTGGCAGATAATCCTATTATGAATGTAATCAAACCAGGTAATCACGGGTCGACTTTTGGTGGAAATCCTATTGCAGCTGCAGTAGCGATGGCTGCTTTAGAAGTAGTTCGTGACGAGAAATTGGCAGATAATGCTGAAAGATTAGGCATTATTTTCAGAAAAGAATTGTCGGATTTTGCAGCTACAAACGATTTGATTTCTTTGGTGAGAGGGAAAGGTTTGCTGAATGCCATTGTAATTAATGATACTGAATATAGTGATACTGCATGGAATATTTGTTTACAATTGCGAGATAATGGCTTGTTAGCAAAACCTACTCATGGCAATATTATTCGTTTTGCACCTCCATTGGTTATGACAGAAAAACAGCTGTATGAGTGCATAGAAATCATCAAAAAAACGATTTCAAATTTTAAGAAATAAGGGTATATTTGAACATCACAAAATATAATAATACTATGTCAGAACCAATTATTCAATTAGCAGAATTAAAATTAACTAGCGAGGCTAAAAGTTATTTGAAAGAAACCGCAAGATGGGCTTTTTTCTTATCAATTGTTGGATTTGTGGGAATTGCATTTTTAGTGATCTTTGCGTTGTTTGCAAATACCATTTTTGGTTCACTACCTCAATATCAAAATCTTCCTTTCAATATGGGTAAAATCATTGCCATTGTTTACTTAGTTTTGGCAGCAATCTACTTATTTCCAGTGTATTATTTGATGCAATTTGGCAATAAAATGAAGGCTGCATTATCTTTGAAAGAAGATGCTATATTGGCGGCATCTTTTGAAATGCTTAAATCACACTATAAATTTTTAGGAGTTTTTACAATTATTATTTTGTCTTTGTATGCTTTGATTTTTGTTGTTACAATACTAGGAATGTCATTTTAGTTTGTAAAAAAAAATAAAAAACTTTCTCTAAATGATTTGTATCCTTATTTAGAAAATATTTTTAATGGCAGACTTTTAAGTATTTTTTAAAATTTTAAAAATTCAATCCAGGAATGTTAGGCATACCACTTTTAGCAACATTTGCCAATTCATTTTCGTTGATTTTTTTTGCTTTTTCTAACGCTTTGTTGAGTGTCAAAATCAAATAATCTTCCAATTCATCAGCATCAGTAAGCAAAGAATTATCCATAGCAATTGATTTGATAGTGCTGTTAGCAGTGACAGTTACTTTTACTTTTCCGTCATTTGAAAATTCATCGATCAAAACAGTATCCAACCTTTTTTTTGTTTCTTCCACTTTTTGTTGGGTTTCTTTCAATTTTTGCATCATTCCAGATAAGTCTCCAAACATATTATTTCTATTTTAGATTAAATTCATTACAAAATTAGTAAATTTAACAGGTTTTATAAGATACTAAAAATGAGAAAAAAAATTATAAGTACAATTGTATTAAGTGCTATTTTTGCAACCGCTTGTAAAAATGACACTCAAACAATGAAAAGTACTGATGCAAATGCACCTGTTGCACATAAAGAGCCAACCAAATTAGAAAAACATGGAGATATCCGTATTGATAATTACTTTTGGATGCGACTTTCGGACGAACAAAAATTAGCGCCTGTTAAAGACAAACAAACTCAAAATGTAATAGATTACCTAGAATCAGAAAACAATTATTATAAAAAGGTAACTGCATATACCAAAAATTTTCAAGAAAAACTTTTCGAAGAAATGAAAGGGCGCATCAAAGAAGATGATGCTTCTGTGCCTTATAAAGATAATGGATATTACTATATCACTCGTTATGAAACTGGAAAGCAATATCCTATTTACAGTCGTAAAAAAGGAACGTTGGATGCCCAAGAAGAAATTTTATTCAATGTGAATGAAATGGCAGTGGGTTACGAATATTATCAATTGGGTGGTTTGAGCATTTCTGAAAATAATAAATATGTCGTTTTTGCTACAGATACTGTCGGAAGAAGACAGTATTTTTTGAGAATTAAAAACTTAGAAACTGGTGAAATTCTGAAAGATATTATTGACAATACCACAGGGGGAGCCGTTTGGGCAAATGATCATAAAACCATTTTTTACACGAAGAAAAATCCTACAACATTGCGAAGTGAAAAAATTTATAAACATATTTTAGGAACTTCAGAAAAGGAAGATGTTGTGGTTTTTCATGAAAAAGATGAAACTTTCAATACCTATGTAAGCAAATCAAAATCTAGTCAATTCATCATTATTGGATCTTACAGCACAGTGTCTACAGAATCTCAATTTTTAGATGCAAATACACCTTCAGGAAAGTTTCAAATTATTCAACCAAGAGAGCGTGATTTAGAGTATTCTGTTTCGCATTATAAAGATCATTTTTATTTATTGACGAATAAAGATAAAGCGGTGAATTTTAAATTGATGAAAACTCCAATCAAAGCAACACGTAAAGAAAATTGGGTAGATGTAATTCCGCATAGAAAAGAAACTTTATTAGAAGATTTTTCCATTTTTAAAGACTATTTGGTATTAGAAGAGCGTACCAATGGCTTGAGCAAAATTCGCATCAAACGTTGGGACAATTCAAATGATTTCTATCTGCCTTTTAACGAAGAAACCTATTCTGTAAGCGTGTATGATATGCCAGAATTTGATACAGACATCATTCGGTATTCTTATAATTCTTTTACAACACCAAGCTCTGTGATTGATTTCAATATGAATGATCAGTCCAAACAAATCATGAAAGAACAAGAAGTATTGGGAGGAAAGTTTAAAAAAGAAAACTATATCAGTAAACGGGTTTGGGCAACTGCCAGAGATGGAAAAAAAATACCAATTTCGATAGTATATAATAAAAATACAGTGTTGAGTGAAAACACACCTTTATTGCAATATGGGTATGGCTCATATGGAGCCACCATCCCTGATGGATTTTCAACGACACGTTTGAGTCTGTTAGATCGAGGTTTTGTATTTGCTTTGGCACATATTCGAGGAGGAGAATATTTAGGACGTGAATGGTATGAGGATGGTAAAATGCTTCGTAAAAAAAATACGTTTACCGATTTTATTGATTGTTCTAAATATTTAATTGAAAACAACTACACTTCAGCCAAACATTTGTATGCCATGGGAGGTTCGGCAGGGGGGTTGTTGATGGGGGCAATTGTAAATATGAATCCTGAATTGTATCATGGAATCATTGCTGCAGTGCCTTTTGTAGATGTAGTTTCAACAATGATTGATGATAGTATTCCATTAACTACTGGCGAATATGATGAATGGGGAAATCCGAATGACAAAAAATATTATGAGTATATCAAATCCTACTCTCCATATGATCATGTAAGCTCAAAAAAATACCCTAATATGTTGGTAACCACAGGTTTTCATGATTCTCAGGTTCAATATTGGGAACCTGCAAAATGGGTAGCAAAACTTAGAGAATTAAAAACAGACACCAATTTATTATTTTTATATACCAACATGGATGCTGGACATGGAGGTGCATCAGGACGTTTTGAAGCTTTGAAAGAAACTGCTATGGAATACTCCTTTTTATTGGCACTTGAAAATAAAATCACTCACGAAATCATAAAACCATGATAATATCAATGAAATTGATAGAGAGAATCAATTTATTTAAACGCTTTAAAAACAATATTTTGTAATTTACAATCATGTTAAATTGAATGATTTTACCATTTTATTGATAACAATTTAGCAAAGAAATGTATTTTTGCAGCGCAATTTCTACTACAACCATTTTTTTAATTGGTTTTTTGAGAAACGATTCTAATGAAAAGACACCAAGGCATTACTAACAACATACTACAATTAGTAGGTCAAACACCATTGGTTAAATTGCATCAAATCACCAAAGAATTTCAAGGTGAATTTTATGCAAAGTTAGAAGCTTTCAATCCTGGACATTCTGCCAAAGACCGAATTGCCTTGCACATTATAAAAGATGCTGAGAAAAAAGGCATCATCAAAAAAGGTTCAACAATCGTTGAAACTACCTCTGGAAATACAGGTTTTAGCTTGGCAATGATAAGTATTGTAAAAGGTTATAAATGTATTTTGGCTGTTAGTGATAAATCATCTGTAGATAAAATAGACATGCTTAAATCTATGGGGGCAGAAGTGCATATTTGTCCTGCTTACGTAGCACCTGATGACCCAAGATCGTATTACTCCGTTGCAAAAGCCATTCATAAAAAAACAAAAAACTCTGTTTACATCAATCAGTATTTCAATGAATTGAATATTGAAGCACATTACAGAACAACAGGTCCTGAAATTTGGCAACAAACTGAAGGAAAAATTACACATCTTATTGTAGCGAGTGGTACAGGAGGAACTATCTCAGGGACTGGTAAATACTTAAAAGAACAAAACCCAAATATCAAAATAATGGGTGTCGATGCAATTGGCTCTGTGTTGAAAAAATACCACGAAACAGGAGTTTTTGACAAAAACGAAATTAGTCCATACAAAATTGAAGGATTGGGTAAAAATTTAATTCCTTCAGCCACAGATTTTGATGTAATTGATATTTATGAAAAAGTATCAGACAAAGAAGCCGCACTTACAGCAAGAGAAATTGTAAAAGCCGAAGGTATTTTTGCAGGCTATACATCAGGAGCTGTTGTGCAAGCTAGCAAACAATTTGCATCACAAAATTATTTTGACAAAGACAGTTTTGTGGTATTGATATTTCCTGATCATGGTTCTCGCTACATGAACAAAATATACAGTGACGTTTGGATGAAAAAGCAAGGTTTTTTTGAATAAAAATAACCTTTCCATAACATTTGATTAACTCCAAAAAAAGCGGTTAATTTGCACTAATTAAATTTTAATTTACACATCATGACGAAAGATTTATTTGAAAGAATAAAAGTAGATAAAGGACCTTTAGGAAAATGGGCCGAACAAGCTGAAGGCTACTATGTATTTCCAAAATTGCAAGGGCCTATCTCTAACAGAATGTCTTTCAACGGAAAAAAAGTAATTACTTGGAGTATCAATGATTACTTAGGATTAGCAAATCACCCAGAAGTATTAAAAGCGGATGCTGCTGCTGCTGCCGAACACGGAATGGCATATCCAATGGGTGCTAGGATGATGTCTGGTCATACAGATTTTCATGAACAACTAGAACGTGAATGTGCTGAATTTGTTCATAAAGAAAAAGCATATTTGTTAAATTTCGGATACCAAGGAATCATGTCAGCAATTGATGCGTTGGTAACAAAACACGATATCATTGTATATGATGTTGATACGCATGCTTGTATTATTGATGGCGTTCGTTTGCATCAAGGAAAACGTTTTGTGTATCGTCATAACGATATGGAAAGTTTTGAAAAAAACATCAAACGTGCTACAAAAATGGCTGAACAAACAGGCGGAGGAATTTTAGTAATTTCGGAAGGTGTGTTTGGAATGCGTGGTGAACAAGGAAAATTAAAAGAAATTGCGGCTTTTAAAAAACAATACAATTTCCGTTTGATGGTTGATGATGCACACGGATTTGGAACTTTGGGTGAAGGAGGAAGAGGCACTGGTTTTGAACAAGGGGTACAGGATGAAATTGATGTATATTTTGCAACTTTCGCTAAATCAATGGCAGGTATTGGTGCGTTTTTAGCAGGTGATAAAGACGTTATTCAGTACTTACAATACAATTTACGTTCGCAAATGTTTGCAAAATCATTGCCGATGGCAATGGTTAAAGGCGCTTTAAAACGTTTAGATATGATGCGTACTATGCCAGAATTGAAAGAAACTTTATGGAAAAACACCAATGCTTTGCAATCAGGATTGCGTGCAGCAGGTTTTGATTTAGGATCAACACAAACCTGTATCACACCAGTTTATTTGCAAGGGGATATTCCTGAAGCGATGGCAATGGTTAATGATTTGCGCGAAAATCACGGAATTTTCTGTTCAATTGTGGTATATCCTGTAATTCCAAAAGGATTGATTATTCTACGATTGATTCCTACTGCAACACATACACAAGAAGATATTGATGAAACCATCAAAGCTTTTTCAGCAATTAGAGAAAAATTAACAAACGGAAGTTATAAACAAGTTGCTGTAAGTTAATCTGTACTTTTTTCTAGTTTTATATTTTAAAAACTGTGAGTTACTTTAATATGTAATTCACAGTTTTTTTTTAAAAGAATTCAAATTAAAATATCTTTTTCCATTTTTCATTTGGTAATTGTAAAATAAAATTTCGATATTTGCATCATAAATAAAAAACATGATATTTATTCAAGCACATCATCATCATTTTTACAATTGCTCTCAAGCGATTTAGAAATGTATTGAATAAATTCAACATATTTTATAAACCCGTTTGAGCAAATCAAACGGGTTTTTAGTTGAATCCATTTTGCTCAAACTTAACAAACAAAAAAATGAGTACCCTACGAATTGCAATTCAAAAATCAGGAAGATTACATGAGGAATCCATGGAACTTTTAAAAGATATTGGAATTTCTATTGATAACGGAAAAGACCAACTCAAAGCCGCAGCAAGAGATTTTCCTGTGGAAGTTTTTTATTTACGCAATGGTGATATTCCACAATATTTGCGAGATGGCGTAGTTGATGCAGCCATTATTGGCGAAAATATCATCATCGAAAAAGGCAATGATTTGCCATTTGTAGAGCGATTGGGATTTTCGAAATGCAAGGTTTCTATTGCAGTTCCCAAAGAATCTGATGCTTCGTCATTGAAAGATTTAGCAGGTAAAGAAATTGCTACTTCATATCCTGAGACCGTAAAACGTTTTTTAGATGCACAGGGTATTTCAGCCAAATTGCACATCATTAATGGCTCTGTAGAAATTGCACCCAATATTGGTTTAGCAGATGGAATTTGCGATATTGTTTCTAGTGGAAGTACTTTATTCAAAAACGGATTGAAAGAAATTGAAGTTTTGTTAAAATCAGAGGCAGTGTTGGCAATTTCTCCCAAAATGGATGATGAACGCAAAGCGATTTTAGCGAAAATACAGTTCCGAATTCACTCTGTTTTAAAAGGAAGAAATTCAAAATATATCTTATTAAATGCACCGAATGATAAATTAGACGAAATTATAAAAGTATTGCCAGGTATGAGAAGTCCTACTGTGTTGCCTTTGGCAGAGAAAGGATGGAGTTCTGTGCACACTGTGATTAGTAAAAATCAGTTTTGGGAAATTATTGATGAGCTGAAAAGCAAAGGTGCAGAGGGTATTTTAGTATGTCCAATTGAAAAAATGGTATTATAATGAAAACAATCCTAAATCCAGCAAAATCAGCTTGGAAAACAATCCTAGAAAGACCCACCAAAACAGTGGATGATATTGAAAAAACAGTATTGCAAATTTTTGACGATGTTCAAAAAAATGGAGATCTAGCTGTAGATAAATACACCTCTTTGTTTGATGGGGTTCAAATCAAAGAAAAATTAGTAACCGCCACTGAAATAGAAGAAGCAATTCAAGCTATTTCTATCGAATTAAAAGAAGCGATTAGAGTTGCTCATAGAAACATCTTACTTTTTCACAAATCGCAAAAAACAGAAAAAGTTGCTGTAGAAACCTATAGAGGTGTGTTTTGTTGGCAAGAAAAACGACCAATTCAAAAAGTAGGATTGTATATTCCCGGTGGAACAGCCCCTTTATTTTCAACTGTATTGATGTTGGCAATTCCTGCGCAAATAGTAGGTTGCAAAGAAATTGTGTTGTGTTCACCCCCCAATAAAGAAGGCAAAATTCATCCAGCCATTTTATATGCTGCCAACCTGTGTGGTGTAACAAAAATTATAAAAGTAGGAGGCATTCAAGCTATTGCAGGATTGACTTTCGGAACTAAAATCATTCCAAAGGTATATAAAATATTCGGCCCAGGGAATCAGTTTGTAACAGTTGCCAAACAATTAGCCACCAAATATGGTGTTGCCATAGACATGCCTGCAGGTCCAAGTGAATTATTAGTAGTTGCAGACGATTCAGCCAACGCATCTTACGTGGCTGCCGATTTATTAAGTCAAGCAGAGCATGGTATTGATAGTCAAGTAGTTTTAGTCACTACATCTAACGTATTAATTGAACAAGTTTCTAATGAAATTTCTAAGCAAATAACACAATTACCAAGAAAAGAAATTGCAGAAAAAGCAATTGCAAACTCTGTAGCAATTTTTGTTGAAAACGATGCAATTGCCTTGGATTTGATCAACGAATATGGTCCTGAGCATTTTATCGTTGCCACAAACAACAATGCCTTTTTTGTAGACAATATTGCCAATGCGGGATCTGTTTTTATAGGAAATTACACGCCAGAAAGCGCAGGAGATTATGCTTCAGGAACTAATCATACCTTACCAACAAATGGATTTAGCAAAGCGTATTCAGGCGTGAATTTAGATAGTTTTTTAAAGAGCATTACCTTTCAAGAAATCACTAAAGTAGGCATACAAGGTATTGGAAAACAAATTGAAATTATGGCTGAGGCTGAAGGGTTGCAAGCGCACAAAAATGCAGTTACACTAAGATTAAACGACCTAAAATGAAATCAATTTTAGATTTAGTTAGAGGAAATATAAAGTCTTTAAAACCTTATTCATCCGCTAGAGACGAATATAAAGACATTGCTATTAACGACATGATTTTTTTGGATGCCAATGAAAATCCATTCGAAAATGGTGTGAATCGTTATCCAGATCCACAACAATTGACCGTAAAAAAAGTATTGGCAACGATTAAAAATGTCAATAAGAAAAATATCCTGTTAGGCAATGGGAGTGATGAAATATTAGACCTGTTGTTCCGTGCTTTTTGTGAACCAAATAAGGACAACATCATTACGTTGCCACCAACGTATGGAATGTATTCCGTTTTAGCGTCACTCAATGCTATTGAAGACCGAAAAGTCTTGTTATCAACTGATTTTCAGCCGCAAATTCAACAGATTTTAGCAACCGTAGATGACAATTCAAAAATCTTATTTGTTTGTTCGCCAAACAATCCTTCAGGAAATAGTTTTTCTGAAGAAGTTATTGAAACCTTATTGAAAAAATTTCAAGGTTTGGTGGTGATTGACGAAGCATATATCGATTTTTCAAAACAAGAAAGTTGGTTGAAAAAACTTAATGAATATCCGAATTTAGTCATCACTCAAACCCTTTCAAAGGCCTATGGAATGGCAGGAATCCGTCTGGGAATTTGTTATGCGTCTGAGGAAATTATCCAAATTTTAAACAATATTAAACCACCTTATAACATCAATGAATTGACGCAACAAAAAGCATTAGAACGTTTGCAAGATAAGGAAGGAGTAGCCCAAGAAATTGAAACGATTTTATTTGAAAGAAATCAATTAGCAATAGCTTTGAGAAGCATTTCATTCATTGAAAAAATCTATGAATCAGATGCCAATTTCATTTTGATAAAAGTAGATGATGCTAATAAAAGATACAACGAATTAATTGAAAAAGGCATTGTAATTCGAAACAGAACATCACAACCTTTGTGTGAAAACACCTTGCGTTTGACAGTTGGTACAAGGAAAGAAAATGAGAAATTGATAAAAGTTTTAAAAGAAATATAGTTTTTTGCATTTCGCAAAATGCTGAAATCCAAAAGCCAAAAATATGAGAAAAAAAGTACTATTTATCGATAGAGATGGCACCTTAGTTTTAGAGCCACCTGTTGATTATCAATTAGATAGTTTAGAAAAACTGTCGTTTTATCCAAAAGTTTTTCAATACATGGCAAGAATTGCCTCAGAATTAGATTTTGAATTGGTCATGGTTACCAATCAAGATGGATTAGGAACAGCTTCTTTTCCTGAAGATACTTTTTGGCCAGTGCAAAAAAAAATTATTGATGCGTTTGCAAAAGAGGGTGTTATTTTTTCTGAAATTATTATAGATAAAACTTTTCCGTACGAAAATGCACCTACTAGAAAACCAAGAACGGGTTTGTTAACCAACTATTTTTCTGAGGATTATGATTTAGAAAATTCGTTTGTTTTGGGTGACAGAATCACAGATATGGAATTGGCTAAAAACTTAGGTGCTAAAGGAATCTTTTTATCAGAAAATCCTGATTTAGGCGCTGATGAAATTAAAACATCTAAGCAAGACATTTTTGATTGTATTGCATTAACAACCACCGATTGGTCTGAAATTTATCAATTTTTAAAATTAAAAGACAGAGTTGCAGAAATCATTAGAAATACCAATGAAACCAAAATTTATATCAAGCTAAATTTAGATGGTTCTGGAAAAAATGACATTTCTACAGGTTTACACTTTTTTGATCACATGTTAGACCAAATTGGACGTCATGGAAACATGGATTTAACAATAAAAGTTGATGGTGATTTAGAGGTTGATGAACATCATACAATAGAAGATACCATGATTGCTTTTGGAGAGTTGTTTCACAAAGCGTTAGGGAATAAATTGGGTATTGAACGTTATGGATTTTGCTTACCTATGGATGATTGTTTGGCACAAGTGGCTGTTGACTTTGGTGGAAGAAACTGGTTGGAGTGGGATGCAGAATTCAGAAGAGAAAAAATAGGCGATATGCCAACAGAAATGTTTTTTCATTTGTTTAAATCATTTACTGATGGTGCAAAATGCAACTTAAATATCAAAGCAGAGGGCACTAACGAGCATCACAAAATTGAAGGTATTTTTAAAGCATTTGCAAAAGCAATGAAAATGGCTGTAAAAAGAGATGCCAATAAAATGTTTTTGCCAAGCACAAAAGGAATGCTTTAAAAGTGTATAATTATGAATTTTTAGTTTTGAGTTTAAAAACTTAAAACTAAGCACTAAAAATTAAAAATTAATTATGAAACTCATAATTATTGATTACGGAGCAGGAAACATCAAAAGCATTCAATTTGCTTTTAAAAGATTGGGTGTTGATGCTGTTTTATCAAACACTATTGATGAGATAAAAGCCGCCGATAAAGTGATTTTCCCAGGAGTTGGTGAAGCAAGTTCAGCCTTTAAAATGTTACAAGAAAGCGGTTTAGATGTTGTAATTCCGACTTTAAAACAACCTGTATTAGGCATTTGTTTGGGCATGCAATTGATGTGTAATTCATCCGAAGAAGGAAATACAAAAGGGCTAGGAATTTTTGATGTGGATGTGAAAAAGTTTTCAAATACTGTAAAAGTTCCGCAAATGGGTTGGAATGTTATTAAAGACTTAAAATCGGATTTATTTACAGGAATCAAAGAAAATGAGTTCATGTATTTGGTGCATAGTTTTTATGCTGAAAGTTGTGATGAAGCCATCGCAACTTCAGATTATGATATTGAATATGCATCAGCTTTGCAAAAAGACAATTTTTACGGTGTACAATTTCATCCTGAGAAATCATCAATAGCAGGAGAACAAATTTTGAAGAATTTTCTGGAACTAAAAACTAACCATTAAAGACTAACAACTATTTTGAGAATCATTCCAGCCATAGACATTATTGACGGAAAATGTGTTCGTTTAACAAAAGGCGATTACAGCACAAAGAGGATTTACAACGAAAATCCGTTAGAAGTTGCGAAAGAATTTGAAGCTGCTGGCATTCAATATTTGCATGTGGTAGATTTGGATGGTGCAAAAGCGAGTCAAATTATCAATTATAAAGTATTAGAGCAAATTGCTTCAAAAACCACTTTGAAAATCGATTTTGGAGGAGGATTAAAATCTGATAAAGATTTAGAAATTGCCTTTAATTCAGGTGCAAATCAAGTAACAGGAGGAAGCATTGCTGTAAAAAATCCAGCAGTTTTTGAAAGTTGGATTGCAAAATTTGGCGCAAAGAAAATTATTTTGGGAGCTGATTTTTATCCAGATACTTTTGGAGGAAAAATCGCAATCAATGGTTGGCAAGAAGAAAGTAGTTTGGCTTTACTTCCGTTTATAAATAAATATCAAGAAAAAGGAATTCAGTATGTAATTTGTACCGATATTTCTAAAGATGGTATGTTGCAAGGACCAAGTTTTGACATTTATAAGGATATATTGTCAGTTCGAGCGCAGTCGAGAACAAATGATAACCTTTTGACTGTACCCAAGGAGGAGACAATTGATCTAAAACTAATCGCATCAGGAGGAATATCAACCTTTAATGAATTGCCAAAATTAGCTGAAATCGGTTGTGAAGGAGTGATTATAGGAAAAGCGATTTACGAAAATAAAATTAGTTTACAACAGTTACAAAAATTCATAGTTGATGGTCTGTAGTTAGTGGTTTTTGGTTATTATTCTAACCAACAAACTAACAAAACAACCAACAACCAACATCAAAATAAATGTTAACAAAAAGAATCATTCCTTGTTTAGATATTAAAAACGGACGAACCGTGAAAGGTGTCAATTTTGTCAATCTAATAGATGCAGGAGATCCTGTAGTTTTAGCAAAACAATATGCAGTTTTGGGAGCTGATGAATTGGTGTTTTTAGATATTTCAGCTACTTTAGAAGGTAGAAAAACTATGATTGAAATGGTGCATCAAGTGGCAGAGCAAGTCAATATTCCTTTTACAGTGGGTGGTGGAATTTCATCCGTAGAAAACGTCAATGAACTATTAAAATGGGGTGCAGATAAAGTATCTATCAATTCATCCGCAGTAAAAAGACCTGAATTAATTAACGAATTGGCAAATAAATTTGGGAGTCAGTGTGTGGTGGTTGCCATTGATGCCAAACAAATTGAAGGGGAATGGTTTGTGCATTTAGCAGGAGGCACTATTCCAACTGAAATCAAATTATTTGATTGGGCGCAAGAAGTCGAAAAACGTGGTGCAGGCGAAATTTTATTTACATCCATGGATCATGATGGTACAAAAGCTGGTTTCGCCAATGTAGCTTTGGCACATTTATCTAGTTTGGTAAATATTCCAATTATTGCTTCTGGTGGCGCAGGAACAATGCAACATTTTGTAGATACTTTTACCATTGGAAAAGCAGATGCAGCTTTGGCAGCAAGTGTTTTTCACTTTGGAGAAATTCCGATTTTAGATTTAAAAAAAGAATTAAAAAATAATAACATTCCTGTTAGGATATAAATGTCAGTTCGACTGTAGTCGTGAACTTACAACCTCTCTAATACGCTCAACGAGACAAAAAAAATAAAAATTATGAATATAGATTTCAATAAAAATAATGACGGATTAGTACCAGCAATCATTCAAGATGCCACAACAAAAAATGTGTTGATGTTGGGCTATATGAATGAAGAAGCATTTAATAAAACCCAGGAAACGAAAATGGTAACTTTCTATTCAAGAACTAAAAACAGACTTTGGAGAAAGGGGGAAGAAAGTGGAAATATATTGAATTTGGTTGATATTAAATTAGATTGCGATCATGATACTTTATTGATTTCAGTAAATCCAAAAGGGCCAACGTGCCACAAAGGGACAGATACCTGTTGGGCTGAAAACAACACACAAAATTTCGGATTTTTAACCCATTTAGAAAATACAATTACAGATAGAATTCAAAATGCAGATGCTCAAAAAAGTTACGTAGCCTCTTTGTTTGCAAAAGGAATCAATAAAATTGCACAAAAAGTAGGAGAGGAGGCAGTAGAAGTAGTAATTGAAGCCAAAGACAACAATGACGATCTTTTTTTAAATGAAAGTGCTGATTTATTGTTTCATTATTTATTGCTGTTGCAAGCCAAAGGATTTAAGTTGAATGATGTTGTTGAAATATTAAGAAAAAGAGAAAAATAATTTTATGAATTTTAAGAACTCAAAATTACTAATTATCCTTGCATTTATTTCTATTTATGTAATTTGGGGATCTACGTATTTATTCAACAAAATAGCAGTCACAGAGTTATCTCCGTTTTTTTTAGCATCCATTCGTTTTTTTGTTGCAGGAATTCTAATGATATCACTTGCAAAGATTTTTAAACAAGATTTACGTATTTCCAAAAAGCAATTGACCAATTCAATGATTGCATCGTTTTTCTTTTTGATATATGGAAATGGCGTTTTTGTGTGGGCTTTGAAATATGTAGATAGTGGATTTGGGGCTTTGATAGCCTCCTCACAGCCTTTATTTGTATTATTATTGTTACGGTTGATAGATCGAAGACCAATGAAAAGAAAATCGATTATTGGTATTGCTTTCGGAATGTTTGGAATGTATTTATTGGTAAGTCAGCAAGAATTGACTACTTCAGAAAACAGTTTATTAGGTATTTTTATGATTTTAACCTGTGTTTTAAGTTGGAGTTATGGGAGTGTATTTGTATCAAAAGCGCAATTACCAAAAAGTTTTATGGTTAGTACAGGATATCAAATGCTATTTGCTGGTGGGATTTTATGTATAGCAAGTTTGAGTTTTCAAGAACCTTGGATATCGCCCTTTGAATGGAGTTCTAAAGTATTAGTTTCTTTATTGATGCTTATTATTTTTGGTGGGATCATTGCATTTTCGTCATTTAACTATTTGTTAAAAGTAGTTTCAACCGAAAAAGTTTCTACATCAGCATATGTAAATCCTGTAATAGCCTTATTTATGGGGTGGTTTTTTTTAGATGAAAAACTATCGTTACAATCCATTATTGCTTCAGTTATTTTACTAACAGGCGTTTATTTTATCACCACAGTAAAAAAGGTTTAAAGCCATTAAGGAATAGGAATTTTAAATAGTTTTCTTTAAAAGGATATTTATCTTATTTTATTTGGTTTTTTTGGGATAATATATTTAACCATAATTTATATTATGTTAAATAGAATTTATTAATACAAGATATGATACTATTCTATTACTTTCCAAAAGCCATCATAAGAAATAGTTGTTCTACTACTACTATTGATACTAAATGAACATCTTTTGCTTGCGTACATTGTAATTAAAATTTTTAAATTTTCGTTTTTCATTTTCACTTCGTACATTAATAGAAAATTATTTTTTTTCGTGTTGAAAGTATTTATAGCATCTGAAGGAATTCCCTCAAACTTTAAACCTGCTTCTGAATTATAACCGCTAACAATTTGTAATTCTCCATAGTATGGTAAATCCATCATCAAACTGTCCTTTTTAATTTTAATATAATTTTGAATGCTACCCAAATTAATGTTTGCAACATTACTTCCTGGTGGCAGTAAATTTTCCAAACCACGTGTATTTGCAAAAGCAATTGGTGTCGCTGAATTCGCGGTAATTTCAAAATTTGTTTCATTGACAACTCTTTTCAAATTCTCAATTTCAGCAATCGATGCTGTGCTTTTGCAATTATAAAATAGCATACCAATTGCGAAAAAGAAAAGTTTTCTTAAATTTATAAACATAGAAGATTGATTTTTAATGATTTAAATTTACAAAACCTTACTTAGCTTTTTTAATAAAAAAATCCTAATTTTTCTAGTTTTCATAGTATTTTTGAAAATATGGAATTAGACATCCTTTTTGAAGATGAATACTGTATTTGCGTGAATAAACCCAATGATATGTTGGTACATCATGCGAAATTTTCGAGAAGTATCAAACGTGAACTTTCGTTACTACAATTCATTTTTGAAAAAACAGCTTTAAAAGTATATCCCGTTCATAGGTTAGATCGAAGAACTTCTGGAGTTGTTCTTTTAGCAAAAGAAACCTCATTTGTATCAAAATTCCAAGAATTGTTTACTGGAAACGCTATTGAAAAAACCTATTTTGGGGTGGTTCGTGGCTTTGCTCCTGCTGAAAAAATCATTGACTCTCCTGTAAAAGGTCGCGACTCTACTGTTTATAAAGAAGCTCTTACGGAAATGAAAACTTTAGAAACGGTAACTCTAAATATTCCTGTAAAACCTTACGAATCGGCACGTTATAGTTTGGTTGAATTGCATCCCAAAACAGGAAGAATGCATCAATTGAGGGTTCACATGGTTAAAATTAGTCATCCCTTAATTGGTGATGGAAAATATGGTGATAAAAATCACGATGATATGTTCATTGAAAAATTTGGTTGGAATAACTTATTTTTACACGCGGGAAAATTAGTTTTTGTGCATCCATTTACTTCAGAGCTAATTAACTTAACTGCTTCTTTTAATGATAATTGGATTCATTTATTTAAAGTGTTTACTTGGAGAAATCCCTTGCTTTAAAATTCACTATTGTTCAATAGAGAAAGCGTCAAAACTTGTCAATTCTCCGTCTTCAAAATTCATAGAAACTTCAATCGGATTGCAGCACACTTCACAATCTTCAATATATGATTGACTCGGTTCGCTAATATCCAATAGCATTGAAATTTCCTCCCAACAATATGGGCATTGAAAAAAATGTTCCATTATATTTTAAATTTACTAAAATTAATATGAAATCAAAGCTGTAATTGCAGCCTCTACTCTTGATTTTCCTAAATATTGTTGTTCTAAATCCGATTGAAATGGAATGGGCGTTTCTAAACTTCCTACTCGTTTTACGGGAGCATCTAAAAATTCGAAACAATTTTCAGTGATAATTGCTGAAATATCACTCGCTATTCCACCAAACAAAGTATCTTCTTGCACAATCAAAACTTTTCCTGTTTTTTTGACAGAAGTAAAAATTGTCTCAGTATCCAAAGGTTGTAAAGTTCGTAAATCAATAACATCTGCTTTTATTTCTGGTAGATTTATTAAAGCTTCCAAAACCCAATGTACAGCTGCGCCAAAACTAATAATACTCATGTTTTTGCCTTCTTTTAAAAGTGCTGCTTTTCCGATTTCAGTAGTGAAATATCCTTCTGATACTTCCTGATAAAGAGCTCTGTACAGGGCTTTGTGTTCAAAAAACAACACCGGATTTGGATCGTTAATTGCCGAAATCAATAATCCTTTTGCATCTTGAGGAAATGCAGGATACACTACTTTCAAACCTGACGTTTTGGTAAACCAAGCTTCATTTGTTTGACTATGAAAAGGTCCTGCACTGACGCCTGCTCCACAAGGCATTCTCACAACTACAGCTGCACTTTGTTGCCATCTATAATGCGATTTTGCCAATAAATTAACGATTGGATTGAATCCAGAGCTGACGAAATCAGCAAATTGCATTTCTACCACAGCTTTCATTCCATTTACAGACAATCCATAAGCTGCTGAAATAATGGCAGATTCACAAATTGGGGTATTTTTTACGCGTTCATTTCCAAATTCGTTGACAAATCCTTCAGTAATTTTAAATGCGCCTCCATATTCGGCAATGTCTTGACCCATAATAATTAGATCTTCATGTTGTTGCATGGACAAACGTAATCCATCAGAAATGGCATCAATAAAGCGAATATTCTTCTTTATTTTCGACGGGACAATTGTATGATATCCTACTGATTTAAAAACATCATTCAATTCAATTTCTGCATTTGGAATTATTTTTTCTTCTGCAAAAGCGATGTTCAAATGTTCATTGATTTCTTTGGAAATGGATTCTTTAAATTCGATTTCCATTGCATCTGTTAAAATATGCTCACTTTTTAAAAAAGCTTCAAAATTTGAAATAGGGTCTTTTGCCGACCAAAAATCCATCAATTCTTGAGGTACATATTTAGTGCCACTTGCTTCCTCATGACCACGCATTCTGAACGTTTTGAATTCCAACAAAACAGGTCTTGGATTTGTGCGTAAACTATTGGCCAATTCTTTCATTTTGGTGTAAACGTCAATGATATTATTGCCGTCAATACTATGACTTTCCATCCCATACCCTATGCCTTTATCAGCAATATGTTCGCAATTGAATTGTTCAGAAATTGGAGTTGATAAACCATAACCATTGTTTTCAACACAAAACAAAACTGGTAATTTCCAGACAGATGCTATATTTAATGCTTCATGAAAATCACCTTCACTAGTACCTCCTTCCCCTGTAAAAACTGCGCAAACTTTGTTGTTGTTTTTTAATTTATTGGCAAATGCAATTCCGTCTGCAACCCCCATTTGAGGCCCTAAATGTGAAATCATACCTACAATATGATATTCTTGTGTTCCAAAATGAAAACTTCTGTCTCGACCTTTTGTAAATCCATTCATTTTCCCTTGCCATTGAGAAAATAGTCGATATAAGGGAATTTCTCTAGTAGTGAATACACCTAAATTTCGATGCATTGGTAAAATATACTCGTCTTTTTCTAAAGCTGCAGTTACTCCAACTGCAATTGCTTCTTGCCCAATACCCGAAAACCATTTAGAAATTTTACCTTGTCGTAAAAGAGTTAGCATTTTTTCTTCAATCAAACGAGGCTTTAATAGCAATTTGTACAAATGCAATAAGGTTTCGTTGTTAAGTTTAGAATTTACAGAATATTCAATTTTTACATTCATAAATTATCAAATCATAAGTTAACAAAGCTACTGATAAAGAAATTTATTGCATAAAAAAACCTTATCATTTTTTGATAAGGTTTATATTTTATAAAAATTTAAGATACTTATTATAATTCAGCAAAAATTGCGTGCATCATACGTTTTTTATCATTTAAGCTTTCTTCTAAAGCAATCATGGTTTCTGTTCTATTTACACCTTGAATGTCATCAATTTTGTAAATAACATCTTTGGCATCATTGGTTCCTTTAGCTCTAACTTTACAAAAAATATTGTATTTGCCAGCTGTAACATAAGCAACTGTTACGTTAGGAATTTTCTTTAAGTTTTCAATTACACTCTGAGTCATTGAAGTTTTTTCTAAAAATACACCTACATGAGCGATAAATGAATAGCCCATTTTTTCGTAATTCAATGTTAGTGTTGAGCCTTGAATAATCCCTTCATCTTCCATCTTTTTAACTCTAACGTGAATGGTTCCTGCAGATACCAATAATTGTTTAGCGATATCCGTAAAAGGAGTTCTTGCGTTTTCTATTAAGACATCTAAGATTTGATGATCTATTTCATCTAAAAGAAATTTTTTCATTTTTATGTATTATTCAAATTATTATGCAAATTTATAAATTTAATTTAATACATAATAATAAATAATGAGAAAAATTTAAATATTTTTGCTTAAGAAAACGATTTCGCTAAGTCCTTTCTTGTTTTTTAGGTCTTCTCCTTCTACTTTTTCTAAATGAGAAACCAATTGATTATCAATAATTTTATCTACATATTGAAAAGCAACATCTTTTTTATTTCGATTTCTATGGATTACATCAAAGAACATTTTTTCGTTATTTGGAATCTCAAAATAACCTTGATACGAATTGAATTCGGTGTTTGTAGCAATATGAAATAAGCCTTGTAAAATGGCGTAAAACGAATATTCTCTAGAAAATTCTCGATAATAGTCATTAGGGAAATGCCCTGATTCTATTAAAATCGTATTGTATCCAAGTTTCTGAAAATTGTCTCCTGTCGCAGTTGGGTAAAATTCATCAGTATATCTTCCTATAAAATTCGGAATTATTTTCTGTAACAATTCATTCATAGCCACAATAACATTCATGGTTTGAATTCTTCCTTTGGTAATTGCTCTCGAAGCTTCCTCTGATGGTGCTAAAAATGAGATTGTTGCAGTGTTTTTAGTACCTTCAACTCCGAAAATAGTTCTTTGATCGTGTAAATTGAAGCAGAAATGAGGGTTAAAATCCTCTAAGGTTTTTCGTAATAATTTACTCTCAATAGCAACTCTTTCTACTGCATCTCTATTTAAATCGATATTGTTTGCATTGACTCTAGTATAAACTTCGGCTCCATCAGGATTTAACATTGGAATGAATAATAACGTGCAATTTTCTAAAATTGTAGTAAATTCAGATGAATTATTTGAGAAACAGTTAAACAAATCGAAAAGCGCTTTGGTTCCTGTGCTTTCATTGCCATGCATTTGGGACCATAACAAAATTCGTTTATTTCCATTTCCGATTTTTAATTGCATGATTGGTTTTTGCAATTCGGATGATCCTAATTGTTGAATTTCAAAAATTGATTCGTGTTTTTTGAAAAGAGGTTCAATGTTTTGGAATCGAATCCATTTGCCAAAAAGTGAAGTTTCTTTATGTTTTTCAAAAAAGGATTTTACAAAAGTAGTTGTTAAGATTGACACGAATTTCAAAAGTTATTTTTTGCAAAAATAAAGGTTTACTATTCAGTATACAATTAAAATATCACAAATGTAAAATGCATTTCTTTTACAATTGTGAACGAGAAATCCTTTTACAATTGTAATTTGTGGATTGCGTATTTTTTACAAATCAACAATTCGTTTTTTAATTCATAAGAAATGACTATAGTATGTTTTTTTATTTTATTAAATAACTATAAATCAATATTTTATATTCGTTAATTAAACTTAGTATTTACTTTTATTTTTTAAAAACCATAAACTTATTAAAATTGTTTTGTAGTCGGCTGTAATAGACTTACTTTTGTGTAAAAATTACAATTTACAATGATAAACAGTGATGAGTTTACAAATAGACTCAAAAAAATAATGGATTATTATGCTATTTCAGCAGCACTTTTTGCAGACAAAATAGGTGTACAACGCTCAAGTATTTCACACATTTTATCTGGTAGAAACAAACCTAGTTTAGATTTTATTTTAAAAATTACCTTAGTTTTTGAAGACGTTGATTTGTATTGGTTGATTCATGGAAAGGGTCATTTTCCAAAAAAAACACCTAGTGATGACTACTCCTCTACTCCAATATTGACAACATCAACTTGTTTTGACGGAAAGAAAATTCAGCGAATTGTTGTATTTTACACTGATGGTACTTTTGATGAATATTATAAATAGCAAACTTTTACAATATTATTGTTTCATTATAAAAACAAATAGAATTAAAAAAAGGAGCTGAAAATCAGCTCCTTTTGTATGAATTAATAATTTATATTATTGTTCTTCTTTTTTATCTTCTTTGGTTGTTTTATTCCAAATTTTTATTTCGTCTTTTTCGTTAATTCCCTTTAAAATTTGAACATTAACTCCATCTGATACACCTAATTTAAGTGTTCTTTTTTCAAAACTACCATCTGCCTTTTTAACTTCTACATAAGGTTCTTCTGTTTTAGCATCAAATCTTAACAATGCTTCTTTAATTGCAAGTACGTTTTCTTTCTTCTCTAAAACGATGTCTGCATTTGCACTGTAACCAGCTCTAATAAAATAACTTTCATTTAAGGAAACATCAGCTTTAATTTTAAATTGCACAGCTCCTGCTTCTTCAGTTCCCTTTGGTGCGATAAAGTTAAGTTTTGCTGGAAATTTTTTTCCTTCAATAGCGCCAATTGAGACTTCAATTTCTGAGCCATTTATCAATTTTCCAACTTCTGATTCATCTACTTTTCCTTCAAAAATCATTTTGTTCATATCAGCAATGGAAGCAATTGTTGTTCCTGCATTAAAGTTGTTCGATTGAATAACTTGATCTCCTTCTTTTACAGGAATTTCAAGTATTGTTCCTGTCATTTGTGCATAAATATTGGTATTTGCGGCACCTGCAGCACCTGAAGAACCACTTTTAATGATTTGATAATCGTTCTGTGCATTTTTTAAATCTTGTAAAGTTTGATTATAATTTAGCTCTATATTTTCAAATTCTTGTTTTGAAATTACCCCTTTTTCAAATAGATTTTTATTTCTATCCAATGCAATTTTTGCATTATCTAGAATGATTTTGATATTGTCAACACGACCTTTGGCACTCAGTAATGATTGCTCATTTGGCACTACTCTTACAGTTGCAATCAAATCGCCTTTTACAACTTTTACCCCTTCTAGTAAAAATATTTTATCAATAATACCTGTAATTTGAGGCTTAATTTCGATCTCTTCTAAAGGAGTTACTTTTCCTGTAGCTACAGTTTTCTTTAAAATAGTAGTTTTAAAAGGTTTTTCGGTTTCATATTGAATAATACTTTTACTATTCTTTTTCCCGAACCAAATTAATGCGGCAATAAAAAATACCCCAATAATTATTAAAATGATTTTTGCTTTTTTACTCATGATTTGTTGATTGATTTATTCTTCTCTTAATGCTTCTATTGGTTTTACTATGGTTGCCATGTGTGCAGGAATCAATCCAATTAAGGTTCCTAATACTACTAATGTGGCAAATGCGATGATGATAATTGGAATGTTTACTGTTGGATTTACAAGTGCAGCATCAGGACCTTGTCCAAATGCAGTATCTATTAAAAAAAGCACGGCACTTCCAAAAATAATACCTAACATTCCAGCTATAGTTGTTAAAAAAACTGATTCTAATATAATTTGTTGACGAATACTTCTTGGAGTTGCTCCAATAGCTCTTCTAATTCCAATTTCTTTGGTACGTTCTTTAACAGTTATTAATAAAATATTTCCAATAGCAAATACTCCTGCAATTAATGTGGCAATCCCCACAAACCAAGTTAAAAATTGCATGCCCGTTAAAAAACCTGTCAATTTGGATATCTGAGTTCCTAGGTTGAAAGAACCAAAAGCTCTTTTATCTTCAGGATGCACATTGTGCAAGTTTTTCAATGTAAGAATTACATCTTTTTCCATTTGTTCAATATTGATTCCCTCTTCAGCAGTAATCACCATCCAATCAATGTTATTTGCAGTGTTATAAACTTTTTTGAAAGTTGAAAAAGGAATGTAAGCTGAATCTCCATCAAGGTCAATGTTGTTAGAACGCTCATAAATTCCTACAACTTTATAATTGATGTTGTTTATTTTGATATATGCCCCAATTGGATA
>JANREL010000159.1:5945-13572 GCA_030758355.1 Polaribacter sp. | reverse complement strand
ACTTCAATATCTGCTTCTTTTAATCTAAATCTTCTTCCTTCTTGAAAACCTTTGAAAGGTGTATCTGTAGATTGTGTCCATACAAAAACACTGTTTGTCGCAAAGTCTCCAAATAATTTTTTAAACCCATTCTCCATCCCACGTGCAGCTCCTAATAAAACCACAAGCAGAAATATTCCCCATAAAACACCAATAATTGTGATGCCTGTTCGGACTTTATTTTTACGGATACTTCCATAAATTTCTTGCCAAGAATCTGAATCGAATATAAATTTCATATTTTTAATCTGCTCTTAAAGCCTCAATAGGTTTGATGTTTGCCGCTCTTTTGGCTGGAATATAGCCTGCAATCAATCCTGAAACAATTAATACAATTGTTGCTCCTACAACAATTCCTGTGCTTACACTTGGATCTTTTATAAAGTAATCTTCTTCTAAACTATCGCCTATTAAACTTAGTAAATACGTTCCTAAAGACAACCCTAAATATCCTGCAATTGTGGTAATAAAAACTGATTCTTGGACGACCATCCAAACAATTGACAAGGGTTGTGCTCCTAATGCTTTTCTAATACCAAATTCTTTGGTTCGCTCTTTGATTACAAAAATCATGATATTGCTAATTCCAATTATACCAGCAATTAATGTTCCTGAACCAACTAAAATTACGATGGCATACAAAATTGCCATAAAACTTCCTACGTTTTTATTAGCTTCAGCCATGTTTCTTACCGAAAGCGCACTTTGGTCATCAGGATGAATATTTAACTTTGAACGCAAATCTCTTTCAAGTTTTTTTCCAAAAGAAATGGCTTCATCTAGGTTCAAGTCTGGATTGTATCCTAAGTTAATTTGGCTAATGTAATCGTTATTACCATAAATCATTTGCGCTGTAGTAATAGGGATGTAGGCCAATCTTTCTTCATTATCTCCTCCTTCGTCTGAAAAAATTCCTATTACTAAATAGGAACTTCCATTCATATTGATTCTTTTTCCTAAAGCTGGTTTTTCTCCAAATAAATCTGCTTTTATCAATCGTCCAATAACAATAACCTTTGATCTTTCTTGTAAATCTTTTTCATTTAAATAACGCCCTTTATCAATAATTGTTTTCTCTAAAAACTGATGATCAGGATGCACAGCTCGAACGCTATAACTATTCGCTTCGTTTTTATATTTTAAGGTAAAATTTTTGTAAATTCTTGCAGATTGGTACTGAATTTTACTTTCATATTCATCTTTTACATAATTAAAATCGTCATTTCTAAGCTGAATGGCTCTTCCTGTTTGTAGACCTTTGTAAGGTTTTGAAGTTTGCCAAACACGCACAAACATGGCATTTTGAGCATCATCAGCAAAAGCGCTTTTAAAAGAATTGCTTAATCCACTTACAATTCCAAACAATAATGTGAATAACAAAATGGCGAAAGCAACTGTAAATCCAGATAATGCCGAACGCAATCTGTTTTTATTGATACTTTGAAATATTTCTCGCCAACGATCAATATCAAACATGTGAAGCTTGTTTTGTGTTTTTGGTCAATTCATCACTCACAATAATTCCGTCTTTTAAACGCACAATACGTTTGGTTTGTGCAGCAACCTCCTCTTCGTGTGTAATTACAAATACTGTCATTCCTTCGTCATTAATTTCTTTTAGTAAATCCATTACAGAATCTGTAGTGGTAGAATCTAAAGCTCCTGTAGGTTCATCAGCCAATACTACTTTTGGCTTGGTTACCAAAGCTCGTGCAATTGCCACACGTTGTTTTTGTCCACCCGAAAGTTCGTTTGGTAAGTGATTTGCCCATTCTTTCAAGCCAACTTTTTCTAAATAATCCATAGCAATTCCCAAACGATCTTTTCTGTTTACTCCTTTATAATAAAGAGGTAAGGCTACGTTTTCTAAAGCAGTTTTATAAGAAATTAAATTAAAGGACTGAAACACAAAACCTAAGAATTTGTTACGCAGAATAGCCGCTTTCTTTTCATTCATGTCCTTGATTAATTCCCCATTTAAGTAGTAATTTCCTTCGTCATGAATATCTAATAAACCAACAATATTTAATAAGGTCGACTTTCCTGAACCCGAAGAACCCATTATGGAAACAAATTCTCCTTCTTTAATATGTAAATCAATACCTTTTAAAACGTGGATGGATTCTTTTCCTATTGGATAGGATTTGTGAAGTTTTTCAATTTTAATCATTTGTTGGTTAATTATTTTTACGAAAGTATTCAAAAATTTATGGTATGAATACTAAGTAATTGTTAAAAGCTGAAATCACTTGATAACAAGAATAAGACGTATCAATTTAATAAATGTTACAAGCTTTTTAAAATTCTTGCCGTATTTTTGTGTTTTTTAAAATATAAAAAAGCTAAATGATTGATATCCCAAAAGATAAAAAAATTATTCTTACTGATGGTGTGTGTAATTTGTGCAATGGTATTGTTTTAAAAATCATAAAATATGATATGAGGAATACTTTTTTATTTGCAAACTTGCAATCAGAAGCTGGTAAAGAATTGACCAAATATTTAGGAATTGATACCAAAAAAATAGATGCTATAATTTTGTATGAACCAGGAGTTTCTTATGAAATTAAAAGCAATGCTGCTTTAAAAATTATGGATGACTTTGGTGGATTTTGGAAATTAACCTTTGTATTACGTGTTTTCCCTGTTAGTTTTCGAGATGTTATTTACGATATCATTGCTAAAAATCGCTATAAATGGTTTGGAAAAAAAGAAAGCTGTATGATGCCAACACCCGAAATGAAAGCTAAATTCTTATCATAAATGACTTTACCAACAAGCATAAAATGTATCATTTTTGATATGGATGGTGTCGTTATTGATTCTGAAGAAATTCACAAAAAAGCCTATTATGAAACTTTTAATTTCATCAATGTTAATGTTACTGAGGAATTATATAAAACATTTACAGGATCATCAACATTGAATGCTTTTCAAAAATTAGTAGCTCATTTTAAGTTGGATATAAATCCTGAAGAATTAGTTTTAGATAAGCGAAAACGCTATGTAAATTATTTTGAGAATAATCCAGATTTGCATTTAGTTCATGGGGTGCAGGAGTTAATTGAAAAAGCACATCAAAAAGGAATAATATTGATTTTAGCATCATCTTCAGCTATGGAAAATATCAATCGTGTATTCAATCGTTTTCAATTGAATGATTATTTCAAAGCAAAAATTAGTGGTGCAGACTTAAAAGCTTCTAAACCACATCCTGAAATTTTTGAAAAAGCCGCTTTTTTATCAGGATTTTCAAAAGAAAATTGTGTTGTAATTGAAGATTCTGACAACGGAATTAAAGCTGCTAATGACGCAGGAATTTTTGTTTTTGGATATAAAAATCAACTAGCTGCTGACCAAACTTTGAAAAAAGCAGATATGATTATTGATGATTTTAAAGAAATATACCCATTTTTCTGAGATGTATTTTTAAAAAATCTAATTATAAATTTATAATAATATCTTTTTTAAAGTTGCAAACAGTTCTTTTTCAAGAATATCTACAGTACCATCAGCAAAAAAAACTTCTTTAATGTTTTTTAAAATCCCTTCTTTTTCTGATTGTGAAAGCTTATTTTCTAGAATATATTGTTGAATTTTCTTGAGTTTTATGTCTTCTGAATCCACTACAACTTCTGTATGAATTCTATGAAAAGTAACATCATCAATTTTTGATAAAATAAAATTCAACTCTTCAGAATCTTCAAAATCGTTGCAATGAGCCGCATATAAAAGGACATATGCTAAAAACTCGTTTTTCGTCCAGTCTAAATTTTCCATAATTAACTATTTATTGGCGCGTTAGAAAGTCCCCATTCTGTCCAAGATCCATCATACACTGAATGATTTTTGATGCCTGCAATTGTTGCTCCTAAAGCCAAAATAGAAGCAGTAATTCCTGAACCACAGGAAAAAATAAGGGGTTTATTTTCGGGGTTTTTGGTTTCAAAAATCATTTTTAATTCGTCAGTAGGTTTCATTTTTGTTCCATCTAAAATGTCAGTATGTGGCAAACTTTTAGAATTTGGAATGTGCCCTCCTCTAACCTCTTTTCTAGGTTCTGGTTCTGTTCCAAAAAATCTACCTTCAGAACGTGCGTCTAAAACCAAGTATTTTTTTGATGATACGTTAGCTAAAACATCCGTCATAAATGTAATTTTTTCGAAGTGATAATTTGCTGTAAAATTTCCTTTAGAAAGGGTTTTATGTGAGAATTTCTCTATGGGATATTTTTTTGCTTTCCATTCAGGAAAACCTCCATCTAAAACTGCGATATTTTCAAATCCCATCAATTGAAACATCCACCAAACTCTTGGGCTTGAATAAATTCCTAAATCGTCATAAACCACGATACAATGATTGTTATTGATGCCAAATTGTTTTGCTTTTTGTTGAAATTTTTCACCAGTTAGCATTGTATTTGGTAATGGAGCTTCTGCATCAGAAAAATCTTTTAAATCAAAAAAATGAGCCTTTTTTATTTGGCTTTTTTCTTCTAAAATTTCAATTTTTTTTGAACCAACTTTAGGAATTGTAGCATCTAATATTAGTAGTGACTCGTTTTCTAAATGTTCTAATAACCAATCAACAGAAACTACGAAAGAAGGAATTTTAAGAGACATATCATTCTTATTTTATTTCATCGAGATTATCATCCCAATTTTTAGGTTTTGGAACGCCTAATTTTCCAACAGATTTCGCCACTAAAACTGAAACTGTGGCGTCACCTGTAACATTTACAACAGTTCTGCACATATCCAAAGGTCTGTCAACTGCAAAAATCAATGCCAATCCAATTGCCAATTTATCTGCTGGAAAACCGATAGATTCTAACACAATTACCAGCATAACCATGCCTGCTCCTGGCACTGCTGCTGAGCCTATGGAAGCCAATAATGCCGTTAAAATAATAGTTAATTGATCTGCAAAAGTCAAATCAAAACTCAATGCCTGTGCAATAAAAACGGCAGCAACTGCTTGATATAAACTGGTTCCGTCCATATTAATAGTAGCACCAACAGGCAATACAAAACTGGAAACTTCTTTATCAACACCAATATGCTCCTCTACTCTTTCCATGGTGACAGGCAAAGTAGCTGCACTTGAACTCGTAGAAAAAGCCAACAATTGAGCAGGACTTAACTGTTTTAAAAACCAAAATGGATTCATTTTTGTAAAAATACTTATCAAAAGCATGTAAAATGAAATCATTAAAAGCAGACCAACTACTACTGTTCCTGCATATTTTAACAAAGCAACTAACAGATCAGGATCATTAGAAGAAACAACTACATTTGCCAACAAAGCAAACACCGCAAATGGCGCTGACAACATAATGATATCCACCATTTTAAGAATTACTTCATTTAAAGAATCAAAAAAGTCTTTCAAGGGTTTTGCTCTTTTTTCACCCACTAATAACATTGAAATTCCAAGGAAAATGGTAAAAAAGATGACCTGTAACATGGCTGAATTATCAACCATTGCTTTTAGTGCATTGTCTGGAACAATATCTACTAAAAATTGCAAAGGTCCTGAACCTTTTTGTTTAGAAGCTTCAGCTAATTTAGATTGCACATCACCGCTATTTGCGTAGGTTTCTGTTAATCTACTAATTGTTTCTTCAGAAATTCCGTTTCCAGGTTTTACTATATTTACCAGCAATAAACCGATTGTAATGGCAATTACAGTAGTTCCAATATAAATTGACATGGTTTTTAATCCAATATTTTTGAACTTCGAAATGTCTTTCAAGTCAGAAATTCCTTTTACTAAAGAAGCAAGAATTAAAGGAATTGCTATGAGTTTTAGTAATTTTACAAAAATAGTTCCAAAAGGATTGATCCAATTGGCAACAAATGTAGCTCCACCATCAAGTGTTGTCATTCCTAATCCAAAAAGAATTCCTACAATCATTCCAATTAAAATCTTCCAGTGTAATGCTAGTTTTTTCATGTGTTTAGGTCAAAAATTAAGAGTCTGAAAGGTAGAAAAATAATTAGAAAATACAGAAATTTTCTACATTTTATTATGAAATTACTAATGAATATCTATAATAAAAAAAATTTTCTTTAAAATTTATGAAACCTGAACAGTTTTTAAAAATAGAATAATGTGTAATCTTTTAGGAATACTAATTTTAGAAACTTAAACTCTTATTTTATAACAAGACTTATACACTTCTTCATATACAGGCAAGATATTTTGAATAGAGAATTTCTTTGCGTGTTCGTATGCATTCGCTTTAAAAAGTGCTAAGGTTTCATCATCTTTTAAAATAGAAATCGCATTTTTTGCCATGTCTTCAACATCCGCTAAATCACTTAAATACCCTGTTTTTCCATGGATATTTACTTCTGGCAAACCTCCAGTATTTGTAGAAATTACAGGCGTTCTTGCAGCCATTGCTTCTAAAGCTGCCAAACCAAAACTTTCGGTTTGTGAGGGTAATAAAAACAAATCAGAATAACATAAAATTTTGGTGACCTCTGTACTGTTTCCTAAGAAATATACACTGTCTTTTATCTTTAGCTTTTTTGTTAGCGCTTCAGCTTTTGCTCTATCTGGGCCTTCACCAACTAACAATAGCTTTGAGGGAATTACTTTTTGAACTTCATAGAAAATTTTAATAACATCTTCTATTCTTTTTACTTTTCTGAAATTACTGATGTGAGTTAAAATACGCTCTTCAGGTTTTGCTAAAGCAATCCTGTTGCAATCATCCTCTTGTGCTTTTTCGTATTTTTTGATATCAATAAAATTATAAATTACCTGAATTTCTTTGTTTACATGAAATAATTCATTGGTAGTTTCTTTTAAATTATTTGAAACAGCAGTTACCACATCAGAATGATTGATGCTAAATTCAACAGCAGCTTTATAGGTTGGATGACTACCCACTAAAGTGATATCAGTTCCATGCAAGGTAGTAACCACTTTGATATTGATTCCTTTTTCCAACAACATTTGTTTAGCCATATAGGCTGCATACGCATGAGGAATTGCATAGTGAACATGCAACACGTCTAATTGATATTTTTTAACCACTTCAACCATTTTACTAGACAGTGCTAATTCATAAGGTTGATATTGAAACAAGGGATATTCTTCAATCAGTACTTGATGAAAATGCAATTTGTGTGATAAAAAATCCAAACGAACTGGTTGATTGTATGTGATAAAATGTACTTCATGACCATTGTCTGCTAAAGCCATTCCTAATTCTGTTGCCACTACTCCACTTCCTCCAAATGTTGGATAACAAACAATACCTATTTTCATTTTTTTGATTGATTTTTTTATGCGCAATTTATACGTCGTAAAGATAAAGGTAATCTAACGGTTTCATTCTTAATAAAAACAAAAAAACCTACAAAAATAATTTGTAGGTTTTTTTAATACATTATAATGAGGTAATTAATAATCTCCTAAAGTTGCAGGATTTTGAGCTAATGCACTTTCTAATTGTGCATCATTTGGCGCTTTTCCATGCCAGGCATGTGTGTGCATCATAAAATCAACACCATTTCCCATTTCAGTATATAACAAAACACAAACTGGTTTTCCTTTTCCTGTTAATGATTTTGCA
>JANREL010000159.1:1443-5845 GCA_030758355.1 Polaribacter sp. | reverse complement strand
ACTAATTTTGAATCGTTATTCAGTTTTTTTGCCTGAGCAGCACCTAACGCAACTGACAAACCTTGCCCTAAAGAACCTGACGCAATTCTGATTCCTGGTAAACCTTCATGAGTTGTTGGGTGTCCTTGTAAACGAGAATCTATATGTCTAAAGGTAGCCAATTCAGATACTGGAAAAAATCCACTGTGTGCTAAAACACTATAATAAACAGGTGAAATATGTCCGTTTGAAAGGAAAAAAACATCTTCATTGATACCATCCATAGAGAAATCTGTGGAATAATCCATCACTTCTTGATATAAGCAAGTGAAAAATTCGGCACATCCTAATGAACCTCCTGGATGTCCTGAGTTTACGGCATGTACCATACGTAAAATATCTCTACGAACTTGTTGAGTAAAATCTTGTAATTGTTGAGTTGTTGGCATTGTAGTTTTTTAAGTGCTACAAAAATACAAAAGTGACCTAATTAAATCGTCAATTTCTGATAATTTATTAGCAATTTATGAACAGTAACATTAGGTTTTTTGTTTTTGCTTTTTGGCAGCAGGAAACAAAACGTTATTCAAAATCAGTCTGTAACCAGGAGAATTAGGATGTAAATCCAATTCTGTTTTTGGATCTCCAACTCTGTGAGTATAATCTTCAGGATCATGACCTCCATAAAAAGTAAACAATCCTTTTCCTTTGGTTCCGTGAATATAACGTGCTTCTCTATTTACGGTATTTTCTCCCAAAATCAACACATTTGTTTTTATGGTATTTCTATCAAAAGAAGTGGTTTGTCCCATAAAGGCTTTTACCAAAACTGTGTGATTTTGAGTTAACATGGTTGGAATTGGATCCCATTTTGCGGAAAATTCAATCAAAGAAAAATAATCTGAAGTTTTAGGAATAGCACGTTTATTTGTCATATCTATAGACGAAAACTCATACACATTTGGGTTTCTTTCTAATACAAAATCCTTAAAAGCAAAAGTTTTTTCAAAATCAATTTTTGATTGATAATTGATGTCTGTTGCGTCACCATCAAACATGGCTTCAGCAATATCAACACCTTCAGCAGCCAAAGCAATGTCAAAACTATCTGTTGCAGAGCACATTGCAAACATAAATCCACCACCTATAACATAATCTCTTATTTTTTTTGAAACTGCTAATTTTTCTTCGGAAACTTTAGCGAAACCCAATTCTTTTGCTAATTTTTCAGCTTCCTTTTTTTGCTTTACATACCAAGGTGCAGTTCTAAATGAACCATAAAATTTACCATATTGACCCGTAAAATCTTCGTGATGCAAATGCAACCATTCATATAAAAGGAGTTTGTCTGCTAAAATTTCTATATCATAAATTACATCAAAAGGAATTTCTGCATAGGTCAAAACCATCGTTACAGCGTCGTCCCAAGGCATTTTGTCTTTAGGTGAATAGACCGCGATTTTAGGAGCTTTTTCAAGAGTAACAGCTTCTTTATTTGAAGATGGTGAACCAATTTCTTCTAAAATAAGTTGAGATTTTGCATCAGAAATGATTTCATATGAAACGCCTCTGATTTTGCATTCATTTTCAATCGCTTTATTATTTTCAATCAAAAAAGCTCCTCCATCATGATTTAATAACCATTTGGCTTTCAGCCCATTTTGAAGCGAATAAAAAACAATTCCGTATGCTTTCAAGTGATTTTTTTGATTGTCATGGTTCATAGGCACATAAATAAATGAAGCCAAAATTGAGTTTGAAATCAACACTAAAAAGCAAAAAGCAAAAAGATTTTTCATACGAGATTAAAAAAACAAAATTAGCTGTAAGTAATTGTGTTTTTTATTTAGTTTTTTAAAAATTTAACTAAAAAGGCATATCCTCTTCGTCATCCCCAAAAGCTTCACTTGACTGGATTCGTTTATCAGGTGAGATATTTTCAAAAGGATTTGAATTCATACTCGATTGAAACTTAGAGCCAACGCCTTCCTCCAAATCAGAGAATTTTGCCAAATGCCCCGTGAATTTTAAACGGATATTATCCAAGCCACCATTTCTATGTTTTGCAACAATAAATTCACCTTGGCCTTCACAAGGAGAACGCTCATCATCATCCCATTCTGTCATTCCATAATATTCTGGTCTGTATATAAAGCTCACAATATCAGCATCTTGTTCAATTGCTCCAGATTCACGTAAATCAGATAATAAAGGTCTTTTGCTTCCTGCACTTCTGGTTTCTACAGCACGTGATAGCTGGGAAAGAGCAATTACAGGAACTTCCAATTCTTTTGCTAATGCTTTTAAATTTCGAGAAATGGTAGAGATTTCTTGTTCTCTATTTCCAGGACCTTTGTTATTATTCCCTCCAGCTGTCATCAATTGTAAATAATCAATAATGATGATTTTTACACCATGTTGTGATACCAATCTACGGGCTTTTGCGCGCAAATCGAAAATTGATAATGAAGGTGTATCATCAATATAAATTGGTGCATCTGACAAGCTTTTTACTTTATAATTTAGCAATTCCCAGTCATGTAACGCCAAATTTCCTTTACGTAATTTTTCTGATGGCAATCCAGTTTCTGAGGATATCATACGTGTAATCAACTGAACTGAAGACATTTCCAAAGAAAAAACAGCTACTCCATGATTAAAATCAATCGCCATATTTTTTGCCATCGAAATTACAAATGCCGTTTTTCCCATACCAGGTCTTGCTGCAATGATAATTAAATCTGATGGTTGCCAACCTGAAGTCAATGCATCTAATTTTGTAAATCCAGATGCCAAACCAGACATTCCTTCTTTGTTTCCAATCTCTTGAATTTTTTTCAAAGCTTGCTTTACTAACGAGCCTGCATCTTCTGAACTTTTCTTTAAATTTCCCTGTGTAACTTCAAATAATTTTGCTTCAGCACTGTCTAGCAAATCAAAAACATCCGAAGTTTCATCATACGAACTTTCTATAATTTCTGATGAAATAGAGATTAATTTTCGTTGAATGTATTTTTGAAGAATGATACGTGCGTGGAATTCAATATGCGCTGAAGAAGCGACTTTTTGCGTTAAGCGAATCAAATAGAAATCGCCTCCAGCTAAGTCTAATTTTCCTTTCTTTTTTAATAAACTGGAAACTGTCAGTAAATCAATAGGTTGTGAATTTTGGAACAATTCATAAATCGCGGCATAAATTTCTTGATGTCTAATTTCATAAAAAGCATCTGAATGTAAAATATCAATGACATCATCAATTCCTTTTTTATCAATCATCATTGCTCCTAAAACAGCTTCTTCTAAATCAATCGCTTGTGGTGGTATTTTTCCTTTTTCGAGACTGATAACTCTACTTTTATCTGTTTTTTTCTCTATGAGTGCATTCGTATTTTCCATGAAACAAATGTAATTTTTTTAGTTTTCAAAGTCTTGATTTTTTTTGTTTAATTTCTAAACAATTCTTAAAAAAAAATGTTATTAAGTTGTTAATAACTCTTCAACTTGATGTTCTATTTCCTACATTTACAACCATGAAATGGAATAAAAAACACCTTTTTTTAGCGGCTTTATTGCCAATTCAGTTTTTATTGGTGCAACTTGCTTCTAAGTTTCCAATTTTCATTGAAAACTACTATTCTACTGGGATTTATGAAAGTATTTCTAAATTTTTAAGAATACTATTTGGTTGGATTCCATTTTCAATTGGGGATGTTTTATTGTTTATTTTAGGTTTTATATTCATTCGATTTTTGGTGAGATTAGTTAAAACTAGTTTTCATTTTTTTTTGCATAAAATCATCCATTTCTTAGCAATAATTTCAATGTTATATGCTTGTTTTTATCTTTTTTGGGGCTTGAATTATTACAGAAATCCGCTTTCTGAAAACTTAGGTTTTGACCAAAAAAAATACACTACACAAACTTTGTTCAACATCACAAAAAATATCATCCAACAATTGAATGAAACTCAAATAAAGATCACAAAAAATGATTCTATTAAAGTCAAAAGCCCATATAATCAGCAAGAAATGTATACAATTGCAATTAAAAGTTATGAGCAGTTGGCAAATAAATACCCTCAATTTTCGTATCATTTTCCATCCATAAAAAGTTCTTTGATGAGTTTGCCGCAATCGTATAATGGAACTTCAGGGTATTTCAATCCTTTGACTGGAGAAGCACAAGTAAATGCAAGAATTCCGAAAACGAGTTATCCAACAACTACGTGTCATGAAATGGCGCATCAATTAGGATTTGCAGCCGAAAATGAAGCCAATTTTATTGGTTTTTTAGCCGCAAATCATAGTGCCGACATTTATTTTCAATATGCAAGTTATAGAATGGCTTTTGGATATTGTATTTCTGAACTGCGCAAAAGAGATCCTGAAAAGCAAGCCTTATTAATGAAATCCGTAAACATTGG
>JANREL010000159.1:0-1343 GCA_030758355.1 Polaribacter sp. | reverse complement strand
GTTCAATACAAAATCAAGTCAATAAATTTAGAACCAATTCAAAATAATTCAAACTTTTATGAGAAAACTACTATTTGTACTCTTTTTCCTGTCGATTTCTTTGGCAAACGCCCAAGATTATTTTCCGACAAATTCAGGAGTAAAAACAACCAAAAGCATTTTAGTTGCTTTTACAAATGCGACTATTTATGTGACGCCAGACAACATCATTCAAAAAGGAACTCTGTTAGTGAAAGACGGAAAAGTCGCTGACGTTGGAAAATCTGTAAAAATTCCTGAGGGAACAAAAATTATAGATTTGGACGGCAAAATGATTTATCCATCATTTATTGATATTTATTCCGATTTTGGAATTGCAAAACCCAAAAGAAATCCGTCTGAATCAAGATCTTCTCAATATGAAGCTGAAAGAGACGGTTATTACTGGAATGATCACATTCGTCCTGAAACCAATCCAATTGGCGATTTTAAGTTCGATAACAAAAAAGCAACTGAACTTTTAAATGCTGGATTTGGAGCAGTAAATACACATTTACATGACGGAATTATTCGCGGAAATGGTTTATTGGTGGCATTGAATCCTAATACTACTAATGCTTACCGAATTTTAGATACCAAATCAGCACAATTTTTATCGTTTAATAAAAGTGTACAATCAAGACAATCCTACCCAGCCTCAAGGATGGGTGCAATGGCTTTGTTGCGTCAAGTGTATTTGGATGCAGATTGGTATGCCAAAGGAAATATGAAAAATAAAGATTTGGCTTTAGAGGCGCTGAACAAAAATAAAAATTTGGTTCAAATTTTTGAAACTGACAATCATTTAGACGCTGTAAGAGCAGATAAAGTGGGGGATGAATTCGGAATTCAATATACTATTTTAGGTTCAGGAGATGAATTTGAGAGAATCAATGATATCAAAAAAACCAATGCAACTTTCATCATTCCTATTGATTTTACAAATCCTTATGATGTGTCAAATCCTTTATTGGCTGAACAAATTTCTTTAAGAGACATGCGTAAATGGAATCAAGATCCTTCAAATTTATCAGTTCTAGAAAAAAATGGGGTGCCATTTGCGTTGACAACTTACAAATTGAAATCCGCTGAAACGTTTCATAAAAATTTACAAAAAGCCATTGAATATGGTTTTGATAAAAAAACGGCTCTGGCTTCCTTGACTTCAATTCCTGCTACAATTATTGGAAATGCAAGTATTGGAAATTTAAATAAAGGAAGTTTTGCAAATTTTATCATTACTTCTGGAGATGTTTTTGATGCGTCATCAACCATTCATGAAAATTGGGTTCAAGGAGAACAAAATATCATTAATGATATGAATA
>JANREL010000158.1:54065-60296 GCA_030758355.1 Polaribacter sp. | reverse complement strand
ACGATATGAGGTTTTTTTATTTTTAAAAGTATCCAATATAATTTTATAATTTATCTTCGTTATTAGCAATATAGTTTGTTAATTTGCTTTGAATGAAATTTAAGTTTCTCCCTTTGTTATATAGCTTTTTTTCTTTGAGCTTGTTTAGTCAGGTTGGAGGAGAAAATGTATATCAATTTTTAAATTTAAATTCTTCAGCAAGACAAATTGCACTTGGTGGCGAGGTACTTACGCTAATGGATGATGTTAACCAACCAACATGGAATCCAGCTGTTATAAATTACGATATTGATAATAAATTGAGTGTAAATTATTCCAGTTTTTTAGGAGGAATACGCATTGGTTCTGTTTCTTATGCAAGATTAATTTCTAGAAGATTTGGAATTATCCATGGAAATATTAGCTATCTTAATTATGGTTCCTTAATAGGTGCTGATGAAGAAGGAAATGAAACTGGTAATTTTAGCGCAGGTGATCTTTATCTTTCTGTTGGGTATGCGAGAAATTTACCTTGGACAAATTTATATTTTGGGGCAAACGTAAAACTTATAAATTCATCAATAAGTAATTTTACATCGTATGGAGTTGCCGCTGATTTTGGAATAATTTATTATAGTCCTTACAAATTATATTCTTTTACGTTGGTTTTAAGAAATTTTGGTACTCAATTAAAATCATTTGATAGTGAAAGAGAGAACCTTCCTTTTAAAATTGCTTTAGGTGCCTCTTATCAATTAGAATATGTTCCTTTAAAGTGGTATTTAACAATTGATAATTTACAAAAATGGAACATTTCAGTTCCAAATCCATCAGAACAAACTATAGATTTAGAAGGCACGATAACTAATCAAAATATCAATTTTTTTCGAAATGCATTAAGACATTTTGTAGTAGGTGCTGAATTATTTCCAGAAAGTGCCATTAATTTACGATTTGGGTACAATTTTAGAAGAGCTGCTGAATTAAAATTACAAAACGTGCGTACTTTTGGAGGAATATCATTTGGTTTTGGTTTGAGAATGAATAATTTTAAATTCAATTATGCCTATTCTAAATTTCATTCAGCTACAAATGCTAGTACTTTTAGTTTACAAATTGACTTAGATAAAATATAAATGAATAAAAAAATTACCATCGCTATTGACGGATTTTCATCTACTGGAAAAAGTACCATTGCAAAATTGATTGCCAATAAGTATAATTATATTTATGTTGATACGGGTGCAATGTATAGAGCTGTTACTCTTTTCGCTAAAAACAATGGATTTGTAGAACAAGATTCATTAGATAGAGAATCACTTATTGCTAATTTGCCAAACATTTCATTGCGTTTTCAATTCAATGAAAATCTTGGTTTTGCCGAAATGTTTTTAAATAATGAAAATGTAGAAAAAGAAATAAGAACGTTAGAGATTTCTCAACTTGTTAGTAAAATTGCAGCCATATCCGAAGTTCGAAAAAAATTGGTTGCTGAACAACAAGAGATGGGAAAAAATGGAGGAATAGTTATGGATGGAAGAGATATTGGAACTGTTGTTTTTCCTGACGCTGAACTAAAATTATTCATGACTGCATCCTCTGGAAAAAGAGCCACAAGAAGATATAATGAGTTAATTGATAAAGGTGACGTTGTATCTTATGAAGACATTTTATTCAACGTTCAAGAAAGAGATAGAATTGATTCTACCAGAGATGATTCACCATTAGTAAAAGCTTTTGATGCAATAGAAATTGACAATTCTGATTTAGGAATTCAAGAACAATTTGATAAAATTTCTGAATTAATCAATCAAAAAAATCGCTAAAAACTAAGGAATATTCAAATATTTATGTGTTTGTAAAGAAATTTTCCACTTCGGATTTTTCATAACATAATCAACAATTTCCGTAGTCATTTTTTCTTTTTTACTCCATTCTGGTTGTAAAAAAAGTTCACACTTTTGAGAAACTTTGGCAGCTTGTTGCTCTGCAAAATCAAAATCACTTTTATTATGAATAATCATTTTTAATTCATTAGCTTCTTTATAAACTTCATCCAAAGGTAATTTTGTTTTCTTTGGAGATAAACAAAACCAGTCCCATTTTCCAGAAAATGAATAGGCTCCTGAAGTTTCAATATGTGTTTTCATATTGTTTTTTTGTAGCAAATTGGTCAAATAATCCATTGACCACATTAAAGGTTCTCCTCCAGTTATTACAATAGTATCTGAGTGTTTTTTTGCATTTTCAACAATAGTCTCAACCAATGTTGGTGGATGTAAGTCCGCATTCCAACTTTCTTTAACATCACACCAATGACAGCCTACATCACAACCACCAACTCTTATAAAATATGCAGCTTTTCCTGTATGATATCCCTCGCCTTGAATCGTGTAAAATGCTTCCATTAAAGGCAACATTTTTCCCTGATTCACTAATTCTTTTGTATGTATATCCATCTTATATTTTTATAGCAATTACTTGAATTTTAATTTTAGTACCTGCTACTAAATTGGTCACAAAGGTAGTTCTTGCTGGTAAATTATCAATAAAAAATGTTGTATATACTGCGTTCATTTTTGAAAAATATTAAATGTCACCTAAAATTACCATACATTTTACAATATTTGTAAATGTAAGTTGGTATCAATTTAAAACTGCTTCAATATTTTTAAAAAATCGGGTAGCTTCTGCTTCAATAGGACCTTTTGCTAATTTTCCTGTTTGGTAATTATTGCTGACTTTTCTTGTCGAAAAATAGTTATTTCCAAATTTAGTTACATCAGAAAATGAAGGGTTATTTCTAATTTCTTCATGAGATTTATAAAATTATATTTTCTTTTTTTATGTTTTTTCACAAGAAATGAATCCAAATACTACAAAATTATAAAAATTGAATAGCGACTTTTCATGATTTGTAATTTTTCAACAAATATAAATCATTTAATTTTTAATATTTTTAAACTAAAATGCTTTAAATCAATGATTTTTTGTAAATTTGCACTCCTTTTTACGATAACAGATTTGAAAAAGGGTAAGAAAAAAATAATTTATAAAAACATCTCTTGTTGTTTTTGTCGTTAAAAATCTGGAATACAATAAGATACAAATTTATTTTCAGAAATGTCTGAAGAAACAAACACACAAACTCAGCCTACAACCGTAGAAGCTGTAAACCCACAACAATTTTTAGAAAATTTCAATTGGCACAAGTACGAGCAAGGAATTGATGCTGTTGATGAAGAAATGTTGAAACAATTCGAAACTGCTTTAGAAGGCACAGTTGGTTTCGTAAAAGAGCGTGATGTAATTGAAGGTACTGTTATCAGAATTACTGATAGAGATGCCATTATTGATATCAACTCAAAATCAGAAGGAGTTATTTCATTAAATGAATTCCGTTACAATCAAAATTTAGCTGTTGGAGACAAAGTAGAAGTTTTGGTTGATAAAAGAGAGGATTCTTCTGGTCAATTGGTATTATCTCACAAAAAAGCAAGAGTTATCAAAGCTTGGGATCGTGTTAACAATGCGCACGAAACTGGAGAAGTTGTAAACGGTTTTGTAAAATGCAGAACAAGAGGAGGAATGATTGTAGATGTTTTCGGAATTGAAGCATTTTTACCAGGTTCTCAAATTGATGTGAAACCTATTAGAGATTACGATCAATATGTTGAAAAAACTATGGAGTTTAAAGTTGTTAAAATCAACCACGAATTCAAAAACGTAGTAGTATCTCACAAAGCGTTGATTGAAGCTGATATTGAATCTCAGAAAAAAGAAATCATTGGTCAATTAGAAAAAGGTCAAGTATTAGAAGGAATCGTGAAAAACGTAACTTCTTATGGTGTTTTCGTTGATTTAGGTGGTGTTGATGGATTGATTCACATTACAGATTTATCTTGGTCAAGAATCAATCATCCAAATGAAGTGGTTGAATTAGATCAAAAATTGAATGTTGTAATTTTAGATTTTGATGATAACAAATCTAGGATTCAATTAGGTTTAAAACAACTATCTGCTCATCCTTGGGAAGCTTTAGACGCAAACTTAAAAGTTGGTGATAAAGTTACTGGAGAAGTTGTAGTATTGGCTGATTATGGTGCTTTTGTTGAAGTAGAGCAAGGAGTTGAAGGATTGATTCACGTTTCTGAAATGTCTTGGTCAACACATTTACGTTCTGCACAAGATTTCGTAAAAGTGGGTGATAAAATTGAAGCTGTTATCTTAACTTTAGATAGAGAGGATCGTAAAATGTCATTAGGTATCAAACAATTACATCCAGATCCTTGGACTGATGTTACTGCTAAATTCCCAGTAGGATCTACACACACAGGAACCGTAAGAAACTACACAAATTTTGGTGTATTTGTTGAATTAGAAGAGGGAATTGATGGATTGGTTTATATTTCTGATTTATCTTGGACTAAAAAAATCAAACATCCATCAGATTTCGTAACTGTTGGAGATACCTTAGAAGTACAAGTATTAGAATTGGATGTTGAAAACAGAAAATTAAATTTAGGTCACAAACAAACCTTGGACAATCCTTGGGATATACACGAAGATACCTATGCAATTGGAAGTGTTCACACAGGAACTATTAAAGACAAAAACGATAAAGGCGCAGTAATCACTTTTGAAGATGGCGTTGAAGGTTTTGCTCCAGTAAGATTCTTGGATAAAGAAGATGGTTCTAAACTTGGAAAAGGAGATACTGCAGAATTTGTAGTTTTAGAGTTTTCTAAAGAATACAGAAGAGTAGTAGTTTCTCACTCATCTATATACAAAGAACAAGAAAAGAAAAATGTAAAAGCCGCTGTTAAAAAAGCAACTGAAGGAGAAAAAACTACTTTAGGAGATTTGAATGATGATTTGGCTGATTTAAAGAAAAAAATGGATGCGAAAGCAAAGAAAGATAAAGAATAATCTTTTTACATTTTTATAAAATTAAAAACCACTGAATTTCAGTGGTTTTTTTATTGCTTTTACATGTTTATTTTTTGATCATATTTGAGTTTAATAAGAAAACTGCATTTGCTAAAAATAGTTTACCATTGTCCCAAAATGAGCGGAATAATGGATTGTCAACCATATAAATAATGCTTCCTCTTCCTTTTTGTTCTTCACCAAATAATAAGGATTCAGAAATATTTTTTACAGCTAAACTACCTGCATATCCTGAAATATTTTTACTTTCTTCAGTAAAATAAGCAACATTTATCCCTTTTTCTAAATATGAATATGATTTATTTCCTAATTTCAAAGAAAAATATGCCTCTTTATATCCAAAAGCCAAAGGATGTGTATTGTCAACGTTACTTTTAAAAATAGCTCCTGTTATTAAATCTTTTACACTTTTACGTTCTAAATCTGCATAAGGAGTTAGGTTTTTATTGGTTTCTTTTTCAGTTTCTTTGCTTTTTAAAGCAAATCCTTCTTTGTCAACAAAACTTTGTAAAGCATTGTCAATAGCAATCAAAGTTCCTCCAGATTGAACCCAACTTGTGATTTTTTCAAGTGTATTTTTTAATAATATATCTTCATAAAATCCATCAGGAATGATTAAAACGTCATAATTCGATAAATTAATGCTGTTAAAATAATCTGTATTTAAAATTGTAATTGGATATTGCAGTTCTGTTTCAAAAAAATGCCAAATTTCACCAAAACTAAGGGAGGAAGAGCCCTCTCCAGAAAGTAATGCTATTTTTTGTTTGTTGATTGGTTTTACACTCGGAGATCCAAAATCTGGTCCTGAACTTACGAATCCAGTAGAAACTACCTGTAATTTACGTTGTTTTTTATTGGCAATTTCTATCAATTTTTCATCAAAATTTACAGATTTATTGTCATTTCTTAAGATAATCAATGTACCTCTCTCATACGACTTCCCTTCGATTGAAAATGGTTTTTCCGAAAAACGAGGTGTAATGTTTTCTTTTAATAATTCTCCTAAAAAAACAGCATCATCCAAACTATTCCATTTAGAAATGTATGCATAAGCTTTTTTATCTATCAAATTTGTAGTCGTTTTTGTAGTAGTCGATTTGGTGGAATTTACGATTGTTTTTGACGCGATTGCTTCAAATCCGTGAGCGTAAGGAATTGACCAAGCTGTGATATCATACGTCAATGAATCTGCCAAAAATGCTTTAGGCTCAAACAAAACATTTACCATTTTTCCTTTTGGCTGATTGGTATGAATCACTAAATCGCCATTTGAAGTGTTTATTTTCCCCTCTTCTGAAA
>JANREL010000158.1:0-53965 GCA_030758355.1 Polaribacter sp. | reverse complement strand
TTGGTGAAATATAACCAACCTTCTTTATCAAAATATTTTGCATGATTTTTTCCAATTTCAGTTTGAAAATTACGCTGCCAATCTGTAATTATTTCGTGATAAGGTGCTGCAGCTGGTGCAAAATAATAAGGATTATTGATGTATTGTTCATGAAAATCAACATGAATATGAGGCATCCATTTGTTATAAATCTTTAATCTTTGTTGCGTCTCCACTTGTGTCGCCCAAGCCCAATCTCTGTTCAAATCAAATAAATAATGATTTGGTCTTCCTCCGGGCCAAGGTTCATAATGTTCTTTTGCGTCTTGTGAAATGTTAAAAGGGGAACTTTTTACTTGATTATACCAATTTACGTAACGATCTCTTCCATCAGGATTAATACATGGATCAATAATCACTAGTGTGTTTTTTAACCAATCTTTTTTAGAAGTTACTAACTCATAAAGCGTTAACATTGAAGCTTCTGTGCTAGATGCTTCGTTTCCATGAACATTATAACTCAACCAAACAATAGCAACTTTACTATCAGTACTTCCCTTTAAAATTCCTGTTTGAGCAAGATTTTTTTTTCTTATTTCCTCGATATTTTTGATATTTTCTTCTGATGAAATAAATGCAATATACAAAGGTCTGTGTTCATTGGTTTCGCCGTATTTTTCTAGTTTTACATTCGGAATTGACTTGCTAATGTATTCAAAATAGTCCGCAACTTTGTGATGTCTTGTAAAACGGCTCCCAATTTCATACCCTAAAAATTCAGATGGTGATTGAATACTTTGAGAAAATACTTGGTTTATAAATAAAAATGTAAGCAGAAATAAAGTTTTAATTTTCATGAAAAATGTTTTGATAGTTGTCAAAAGTACTGAAATAAATGGATTTTATAATGGTGATGTGTTTTTGTTCGTTAAAAATATGTTAGAGTGATTTTGAGTAGCCAACAAAGCTTAAATTATTGTAATTTTACCAAAATTATTAAGAGCGTATGTGTTTGTCTATAGAGGTTGATTGTGATCAAAAATGTGTGATAACGATATGAAAGTAACTCACATTCCTTTTCAAAAAACTGGATTTTTCTCTAAATTGATGCTTGATTATTTAGAGAAAAATGAAAAATTAAGATCATTTTACCATCATTTTCCTGATTTGGATGGATTTCAACATCAAATTTTTGAAAAAGAAAAATTTTTTGATTCAAAAACACGAATTACTCTTTACAATGAGTTAAAAAATCAATACAATTTGGTTGAAGTTTCTCAAAAAACTGCTGAAAATATTGAACTTTTACAATCACAAAATACATTTACAATTACCACTGGCCATCAATTAAATTTGTTTACCGGACCATTGTATTTTTTGTATAAAATACTCTCTACCATTAATTTATGTGAAGAATTGTCAGAGAAATTTCCGAATCAAAATTTTGTGCCAATATATTGGATGGCAACTGAAGATCATGATTTTGATGAAATCAATTATTTCAATTTCAAAGGAAAAAAGGTTTTGTGGAACAGAAAAGATGGAGGTGCTGTTGGTCGATTTTCTACAGATGGTTTACAGGAAGTTCTAGAAGTGTTTTCTGCACATCTTGGAAATTCAAAAAATGCGTTATATCTGAAAAATTTATTTTCTGATGCATATTTGAAGCACAAAAATTTAGCTTCTGCAACTCGATTTATTGCAAATTCATTATTTGGTCAACATGGTTTGGTTATTATTGATGGAGATTCTAGAGATTTAAAACAGGTTTTTAGCCCGTTTTTGAAAGACGAATTGTTACATCAAACTTCATATAAAGAAGTTTCAAAAACGATTTCTGAATTAGAGAAAGCATATAAAATTCAGGTAAATCCTAGAGAAATCAATTTGTTTTATCTAGAAAAAAATTCAAGAGAACGCATTGTTTTTGAAAATGGTATTTTTAAAATTATAAATTCGGATATTGAATTTACCAAAGATGAAATCTTACTAGAGTTAGAACATCATCCAGAAAAATTTTCACCAAACGTATTGTTACGACCCTTGTATCAGGAAGTTGTTTTGCCAAATCTTTGTTATATCGGCGGGGGAGGAGAGATTGCTTATTGGTTGCAATTGAAATATTATTTTGATACAATTGCGGTTCCTTTTCCTATCCTGTTGCTTCGAAATTCTGTGCAAGTAATTTCCCCTAAACAATTTAAAAAATTGGAAAATCTTTCCATTTCAATAGAAGAAATCTTTTTAAATCAACATGAGTTGATTGCAAAAAAAGTCATTGAAAATAAAGAAATTAACATTCAGTTTGACGAAAAGAAAGCTTTTTTACAAAATCAATTTTTTGAATTAAAAGAAGTTGCAAAACAAACAGATATTACTTTTGTAAACGCTGTAAATGCTCAAGAACATAAACAAATCAGTGGTTTAGAAAATCTAGAAAAGCGTCTCTTAAAAGCAGAAAAAAGAAGGCAAGAAGATTTGGTTCAACGAATCATAATACTTCAAAATGAACTGTTTCCTAATCAAAGTTTAGAAGAACGGCAACGAAATTTTTCGGAATATTATTTAGAATATGGAAGTGATTTTATTGAAATGTTGAAAGAATCCTTAAAACCTTTGCAACTTGAGTTTACTGTTTTAGAAATTTAATAAAAAACGGTGTCTTTCCATTGGTATTTTTTGCAAATAAAGTGTAAAATTGTATGGACCAACATATGTACAAAAACCAAGCAAATAAAAGCATATAATGGAACCCCCAATATTTGGTAAGGCCAATAATACGACCAAACGCCTAATTGAATTGTAATCACTTCTCCCAGTGCTGGTAAAATAAAAGCCAAGATGAGTACTAAAATAATTTTATTTTTTTGTATTTGATTGGTTAAAAGCGGAATTAAATTTCTTTCTAATTTGTATAAATAGTGAAAAGCCAGCATCCATGCGAAAGGCAACCATAAAGGTAATTCACGCGAAACTTCGTGATATTTCCAAAAACCATTTTTAACTCCCCAAGTTTCACCGACAATTCCTGCAAAACCTGTTAAAAACATGCCAATTAATAAAATCCAGTTTTTATTGGTTTGTGGTTTTATAATTTCTTTATAACAGTTTTGTAGTACTTTTAAAAGTAATAAAATTGCTAAAATAGCATCGTATTTTTTAAAAATGCCAATAATAACTCCCGCTAAAACTAATTTCAAAAGTGCTTTTGATATTTCTTTTAAGAAAACTTTTTTATTTACAATCAATGGTTGTTTTCTTTTTGTACGCGTTGATATCTGTTTTCATAAATAGAAAAAAGTAAAAAATAAGAAAATAAAAAATACAACGTAAATGAAATTATAAATACAGAAAGTGTCGATATTGAAAATATTTTTTTTGATTCTTGAAGAAAAAAACTAATAAATAATGAAAAAAAAAATGAATAATAAAAGCTTTCAAGCAGGCTAAAACGAACTTTATTGAGTCTTCTCTTAGACCATTTTTTTATAAATCGGGCTGTTTGTTTTTGATAAAATTCATTTGATGTGGACATGTTTTATCTTATAAATTTTTTAAAATAAATAGGAAATTTATAGATGAATAACTTCGTCATATGCATCAGCAACAGCTTCCATTACTGCCTCACTCATTGTTGGGTGAGGATGAATCGTTTTTAAAACCTCATGCCCTGTGGTTTCAAGCTTTCTACCAAGAACAGCTTCTGCAATCATATCTGTTACACCTGCACCAATCATATGGCATCCTAACCATTCGCCATATTTTGCATCAAAAATTACTTTTACAAATCCATCTGGAGTTCCAGCAGCTTTTGCTTTTCCTGAGGCTGAGAAAGGAAATTTACCAATTTTCAATTCATATCCAGCTTCTCTTGCTTTTGCTTCTGTCAATCCAACGGAAGCAATTTCAGGGCTTGCATACGTACAACCAGGAATATTTCCATAATCAACAGGTTCTGTATGCAAACCTGCTAATTTTTCAACACATGTTATTCCCTCAGCGGAAGCAACGTGCGCTAAAGCTGGTCCTGGAACAACATCTCCAATGGCATAATATCCAGGAATATTAGTTTGATACCAATCATTTACTAAAATTTTATCACGGTCAACAATAATTCCAACATCTTCTAAACCAATATTTTCGATATTTGTTTTGATGCCAACTGCGGATAATAAAATATCTGCTTCTAAAACTTCTTCGCCTTTTTTGGTTTTTACATAGGCTTTTACGCCATCACCAGAAGTATCAATAGATTCTACAGAAGAATTTGTCATAATTTTAATTCCCGATTTTTTCAATGAACGCTCAAATTGTTTTGAAATATCTTCATCTTCGACTGGGACAATATTTGGCATAAATTCTACAATGGTAACATCTGTTCCCATAGTATTGTAGAAGTGTGCAAATTCAACACCAATAGCTCCAGAACCTACAACAATCATCGATTTTGGTTGTTCAGGAAGCGTCATTGCTTTTCTGTAGCCAATTACTTTTTTGCCATCTTGGGGTAAATTTGGCAATTCACGAGAGCGAGCTCCTGTAGCAATGATAATGTTTTCTGCTGAATATTCAGAAACTGTTCCGTCAGCAGCTGTTACTTCAACTTTTTTATTTGGTCTTATTTTTCCATGTCCATCAATGATGTCAATTTTATTTTTTTTCATCAAAAATTGAACTCCTTTGCTCATTCCATCAGCTACATTTCTGCTTCTTTTGATAACTGCATTAAAATCTTTATCAATCGCTTCAGCTTTCAATCCATATTCGTCTACGTGTTTTAAATAATCAAAAACTTGTGCAGATTTTAACAAAGCTTTTGTTGGAATACAGCCCCAATTCAAACAAATTCCTCCCAAACTTTCTTTTTCTACAATGGCAGTTTTAAAACCTAATTGTGATGCTCTAATTGCTGTTACATATCCTCCAGGACCACTTCCGATAATAATAATGTCGTAATTCATGCTTGTGTATTTTTGTAATGTTGGGTTTGTATTCAGTGCAAATTTAATCAATAAAATCTTTTTACATTCTCTCAGGTACTTGAATTCCTAACAATGAAAACGCTTGCTTGATGATGTTCGCTACTTTTTTTGATATTTGTACTCTAATTATTTTTTTCTGATGATTTTCTTCTCCTAAAATAGATACATTTTGATAGAATGAATTGAATTCTTTTACCAAATCATAGGTGTAATTTGCAATGATTGCAGGCGAATAATTGTCTGCTGCTTGCTGGATTGTTTCAGGAAATAAAGACATCAATTTAATGATTTCTCTTTCTTTTTCATGAAGTTCTAATTCGTTGATCTCTAATGAATAATCAAAGGTTGCTTTTCTGATGATTGATTGGATTCTTGCATACGTATATTGGATAAAAGGACCTGTGTTTCCTTGAAAATCTACGGAAGATTCTGGATCAAAAAGTATGCGCTTTTTTGGATCAACTTTCAAAATAAAATATTTCAAAGCGCCTAAACCTATAATTTTGTGTAATTCATTTTTTTCTTCTTCTGAATACCCATCTAATTTTCCTAATTCTTCTGAGATATTCTTAGCGGTTTCAGTCATTTCAACCATCAAATCATCTGCATCTACCACAGTTCCTTCTCTTGATTTCATTTTTCCTGAGGGTAAATCTACCATCCCATAGCTCAAATGAAATAGGTTTTTTGCCCAATCAAATCCCAATTTTTTCAGAATCAAAAATAACACTTGGAAATGGTAATCTTGCTCATTTCCAACAGTATAGACCATTCCTCCAACATCTTTTAAATCATTTACACGTTGAATTGCAGTCCCAATATCTTGAGTAATATACACAGCTGTTCCGTCTGAACGCAATACGATTTTTTCGTCCAAACCCTCATCTGTCAAATCACACCAAACAGAACCATCTTCTTTTTTGTAAAAAACACCTTTTTCAATACCTTGTGCAACAACGTCTTTTCCTAATAGATAGGTATCACTTTCATAATATAATGCATCAAAATCGACGCCTAAATTTTTGTAGGTTACCTCAAACCCCTTATAAACCCATTGATTCATTTTTTTCCAAAGTGATACTGTCTCTTCATCTTCATTTTCCCATTTTCTGAGCATTTCTTGCGCTTCTAACAAAATAGGAGCGGTTTTTTTAGCTTCATCCTCCGAGATTCCTTTTTCAACAAATTGAGCAATTTGCTTTTTATACTCTTGATCAAATTTTACATAATAATTCCCAACCAATTTATCGCCTTTCAATCCTGTTGAAGCTGGAGTTTCTCCATTTCCAAATAATTTCCAAGCCAACATTGATTTACAAATATGTATACCTCTGTCATTGATAATTTGGGTTTTATATACTTTTTTTCCTGAAGCTTTGATGATTTCAGCAACTGCAAAACCTAATAAATTGTTTCGGACATGGCCTAAATGCAATGGTTTGTTAGTGTTTGGTGAAGAATATTCCACCATCATTGCTTTGTCACTTTCTTTGGGAGATTCAAATCCAAAAGTTGGATTTTGATTCATCAAATTGAAAAGTTTTAAGAAATATCCATCCTCAATAACTAGATTTAAAAAGCCGTTAATCACATTAAAATTGATGACTTCAGCAACATTCTCTAACAAATAGTTTCCTAATTTTTCTCCAATTTCAGTAGGATTTCCTTTGATATATCTCAACAAAGGAAAAATAACAACAGTGAGATCTCCTTTAAATTCTTTGCGAGTTGCTTGAAATTCTACTGATGGAATTTCAATTTGATAGATTTTTAAAAAGCCTTTTTTAATGTAAGATTCAATAGTATTTTGAATGGTCATTTCACCTAAAAAATTTAAGCCACGAAATTACGATTTTTAGATAAATTTTAGGGTAAAATAGTGTAATTTTCGACCATGGAAGAATATTTAAAGCAATTGCCAACATTAGCCGCACAATCAAAAAAGGAAAATCAGCAATATTTTGCAGTTTTAAAAAAGAGAACTCCCAAAAATTTGGATTACATCATGCAAGAATTGCATGACAAAGAATTTGAAAAAACGGATTGTCTAACTTGCGGAAATTGTTGTAAAACCACCAGTCCTATTTTTACTGAAAAAGATATTGAGCGAATTTCTAAATCTTTAAAAATGAAAGTGTTGAATTTTACAAATCAATATTTACGAAGAGATGAAGATGATTTTATGGTTTTAAAAACAGCCCCTTGTTCATTTTTAGATTTGCAAAATAATGAATGTACCATTTATGATGTTCGTCCAAAAGCTTGTTCAGAATATCCTCATACAGATCGTAGGAAATTTATACAAATAGCTAATTTGACGATTGAAAACACAGCAATTTGTCCTGCAACTTTTAACATTGTGGAGGCTTTGAAAAAAAGAGTTCCTTTTGATTTGAGTAAAAAATAAGTATGATTTTGGGTTATTTATAAATCAAATATTTTTTTCTGATTTCTTTAAAATCTCTTAGATCGTCTTTCCATGTTTTTCTGATTTCTCCCTCTGTAAATCCTTGTTCAATTTGCTCTTGAAGTTTTTTTGTTCCAGCAAGTTTGGTGAAAAATATCGTAAAATAAGGATTTTCATAGGTGTTTTGTTGATATGTATCCAATAACCATTCTAAATTGATTTGTTCTAAATCATCAATTTCTCTCAAATCTTTACCATAACAAATCAATCCTTCATGTTTTGGATATTTAGATCCGTTATTTGGTTTTGGAATGAACTGAAATTCTCTATCATTCAAAAAAGGTGAGCCATAAATTTGAAATTGTGTTTCAGTTCCACGTCCAACAGAAACATTAGTTCCTTCAAAAAAACACAAACTAGGGTAGAGGTTGATGCTTTTATCATTAGGTAAATTTGGGGAAGGTTTTACAGGTAATGAATAGCGTTTTTTGTGATTGTAATTATGAATAGGAATTACAGTTACGTCACATTGAACTTCATTCATCAACCATTTTTCTCCAACAATCATTTGTCCATATTCGCCAATTGTCATTCCATAAACAACAGGAACTTTGTGCAAACCCACAAAACTTGTGTGCTCTAATTCTAAAACAGGTCCATCAATATACTGTGCATTTGGATTGGGTCTGTCCAAAATAATTACAGGAATATTGAGTTCGCCACAAGCTTCCAACACATAATGTAATGTTGAGATATACGTAAAAAATCGAACGCCAACATCCTGCAAATCAAATACCATGATTTCAATTTCTGCTAGTTGAGTTGCAGTTGGTTTTTTATTTTCTGCATATAAAGAAACTATTTCCAAACCAGATTTTGTGTCTTTGCCATCCACAATTAATTCGCCAGCATCTGCATTTCCACGAAAACCATGTTCAGGCGAAAAAAGTTTTTTTACTTGAATATTCAAAGAAAGTAATGTATCTACCAAATGTGTAAAATCATTTTCCTTATTTTTTTTGAGAATGATTGAGGTGTGATTGCCTACAATTCCGACTTTTTTACCTTCTAAAAGAGGTAGATATAACTCAAATCTTTCTGAACCAACTTTAATCGAATTAATTTTTTTCTGTCCAAAAATAGTCATCCCAAAAATCAAGGAAAGAACTAAAAATAAATATGTATTTTTGAAAGGCTTTAAAAATAGCATCATTTTGAATTTCGAATTATTTATTGCAAAACGCATTGTTGTTGGTAAAAGCTATAAAAGTAGTATTTCAACTCCAATTATAAAAATAGCCATCACCGCAATTGCTCTTGGGATGACAATTATGTTGATTGCAGTGGCAACAGCTGCAGGTTTGCAATCTAAAATCCGTAATAAAATGGCTGGATTTAAAGGGCATGTACAAATTGTAAATTTTGATGCAAATAATTCGGATGTTACTGTAACTCCCATACAAAAAAAGCAAAATTTTTATCCTACTTTTAATAATATAGATGGCATCAAGAAAGTACAAATTTTTGCAAACAAAGCAGGAATTTTAAGAACTGAAACCGATTTTGAGGGCATTATTTTTAAAGGTGTTTCTCAAAATTATGACTGGACTTTTTTTAGAGAATATTTAGTGAAAGGAAGAATTCCAAGTTTCAATGCATCAAGAAATAGAGAAATTTTAATTTCTGAAACGTTGGTTAATAGATTGAAAATCAATTTGAATGACACTATTTTAGTAACTTTTATAAAATCTGAAACGAGTAAATTACCATCCAACCGAAAATATATTGTTGCCGGAATTTATAATACTGGTTTTGCTCAATTTGATAAAAATATGATGATTGGTGATATTAAAGAAGTTCAGAATTTGAACAATTGGAGTGAAGATGAAATTGGTGGATTTGAGGTGATTTTAGAAAATTTTGATGAAATTTCTATTAAAGGAGCCCAAATTTACAATGAAATTGATTCCACCTTAAATAGCAAAACAATTATTGAAATGTATCCAAGTATTTTTGAATGGATTCAACTTTTCGATAATAATGTTTGGTTTATTATAGCCATTATGATTTTGATTGCGGGTATCAATATGATTACAGCTTTACTGGTTTTAATTCTAGAAAGAGTGCAAATGATTGGTATTTTAAAAGCATTGGGAAGCAACAATCAAAGCATCCAAAAAATATTTTTGTACAATGCATCAACCTTGATTTTAAAAGGTCTTTTTTGGGGAAATCTCATTGGATTATCACTCATTGGGATGCAACATTTTTTCAAATTAATTACCTTAAATCCAGAAACTTATTATGTGACAACCATACCAGTTTATATCTCATTTTCAATTCTAATTTTATTAAATATTGGTACCTTAATTTGCTGTTTTTTAATGCTAATTATTCCTTCATTTATTGTCTCAAAAATTCATCCATCAAAGTCTATTAAGTTTGCGTAGATTTTTCAGGTATACCTATTAATAAAAAAAAAGACCGTAAAACGGTCTTTTCAACGTAACTAATTCAAATAATTTACACAATGAAAACTTTTTTACAAGCTTTTTAATTTGATATCAATCTTTATGCCAAAGAATTATTTGAAATATATATTTTTTAATTTTAACAATTATTTTGCGTGTTTGTGTGCTTTGTAAGAAGAGCGAACTAGTGCACCACTTTCTACATACATAAAACCCATTTCTAATCCAATAGTTTCGTACTTTTTGAATTGCTCAGGAGTGATAAATTCTTTTACAGGCAAATGATTTTTAGTGGGCTGTAAATATTGGCCAATTGTCAAAACATCTAATCCAACTGCCTGCAAGTCTTTCATAGTCTCAATTACTTCGGATTCAGTTTCTCCCAAACCAAGCATCAATCCGGTTTTAGTACGCATTCCATTTTCTTTCAAATATTTTAAAACTCCTAAACTTCGATCATATTTTGCTTGAATTCTGACTTCTCTTGTCAATCTTCTTACAGTTTCCATATTATGAGAAACAACTTCAGGATGGACTTCAATGATCCTGTCAATTTGGTTAGTATTTCCTTGAAAATCAGGAATTAAAGTTTCTAAAGTTGTGTTTGGATTGGCTCTTCTAATAGCTTCAATAGTTTCTGCCCAAATAATAGAACCACCATCTTTCAAATCATCTCTATCCACAGAAGTAATTACAGCATGTTTGATACCCATAATTTTTATAGAACGTGCTACTTTTTCGGGTTCATCCCATTCAACAGATTCTGGTCTTCCTGTTTTTACGCCACAAAATCCACAAGAACGTGTGCAGATATTTCCTAAAATCATGAAAGTTGCAGTGCCCTCTCCCCAGCATTCTCCCATATTTGGACAACTTCCGCTAGTACAAATTGTATTTAATTTATACTTGTCAACTAATCCTCTAAGTTCGGTATATTTTTTACCAACAGGAAGTTTTACTCGCAACCAATTTGGTTTTTTTTGTCTTTCAGGAAGTAATACATTTTCTGTCATTATTTTATTCTTTTGAGAGTACAAATTTACAAAGAAATCATTTAAATACTTGTTAAAAACCAAACACTAAAACCAATCAAAAAAGCGATTCCAATCAAACTCAGCATTTTTGTAAAAATATTGGGTTGAAATTCTTTGGGAGTGTGTTTTCCGAAAATTAATATATAATTTAGAATGGCGTAAAACGGTGCCGTTAAGAATGATAAAATTGTAGCTACTTTTACCAAAACACCCATGTTATTTATAAAAAACTGTAAAATAACAAACGTTCCAATCAATAAGAAAACAATCCAAAACCAATAATTAAAGATCGTTTTTTTGCCAAAAAGCAAATTTGTTGAAATTGTCATAGCCCTTGGAGATGCATCTAAAGTGGTGATTGTGGTGCTAAACATTGTAGTGAAAGCAGCAATTGCAATGAAAATATAAGAGAAACCTCCTAAGTTTTTAGTATATAAATTGATGAGTTGTGAAGCAAAAACAGTTCCTTTATTTGAAAAAGTTTCTCCTGATTTATACATGACTAATGCGCCTAAAAATATAAAGCAGGCTCCTAAAAACTGAGTCCCAAGATAACCAATATTAAAATCAAATAATGCCTCTTTTGAAGAAGTTCTTGAAGCGGTTGTTTTATTTTTTTCAACAGACCAAATAGAATGCCAAATAGAAACATCTAACGGTGCTGGCATCCATCCTAAAAATGCGATTAAAAAAGTGATTTCTAAGGCTCCTGAAGGAAAAATTTGAGTAAAATTCAACTCCTGATGTGATTTTGAAAATGCAATCAAAACAGCTAAAATTGTACTGATTGTCAATATTATAATGATGTATTTCATTAAATTATCTAACACTTTGTATTTTCCAAAGGCAAGTATTAAAATACTTATGAGCAATAAAACAGAAGACCAAATCACTAAATTATTGGAAATTCCAAAAAGTTCGGCAGCCAATCCAGCTGTAACAATTGTAACAGCAGCTTGAATTGTAAACATGCTTGCTAAATTTAGGATGTAATAAATTACTAAAACAGGTTTTCCTAATTTTCGATAACCATCTAGCAAAGTTTCACCTGTTGCAGCAACATATCTTGGTCCAAATTGAAAAAATGGATACTTTAAAATATTTACCAAGAAAAGTGCCCATAACAATCCAAATCCAAAATCAGCGCCCGCTCTTGTAGATTGTACTAAGTGTGAAACACCTACTGCAGCTCCTGCAAATAACAATCCAGGCCCCAAAGATTGTAAGAGTTTTGTTTTCATTTAAGACTTTCTAATGACTTCTGCTAATAATTTTTTTGCTCTTAATAATTTGATTTTTACGTTATTAACAGGTTCTTGTAATTGCTCAGAAATTTCTTTATAACTCAATTCTTGAAAATAGCGCAACTGAATCACCTCTTGATATTTTGGTTTCAATTGTTTGATGTCTCTTAATAACTTTGCTAAATTTTGTTCTCCAATAATAGTATCCTCAGGGGTAGGATTTTCATCAGCAATTTGATATACTTTTGCTCCTTGCTCTTCTGATATTTGAACAGAAATTGAACTATTTTTTTTTCGTATTAGATCTATATGTACATTTTTAGAAATGGTTATTAGCCAAGTTTTAAAGACATAATTTTCATCAAAAGTATCTATTTTTTCAAAAGCTTTTGAAAAAGTTTGAATGGTTATATCTTCTGCTTCGTTCTCGTTTTTAGTAAGCTTAAGTTGGTAATTATAAACGGCAATCCAAAAAGTATCTAACAAGAAACGAAAGGCAGCTTGATGGCCACCTTTTGCTCTAGCAATTTGATTTACAAGATTTTTAGAATCTATTTCCAATGAGTTGGTTTTGACTTCAAATTAGCGATAAAGATACTAATTTGAATCAATAAAAAACTGATATCTAATAAAGGTAAAAAGAGGATTAGATTTTTTTCTTCCATTCTTTTGGATGCAATTCCAATGACAATATATTGGACTAAAAAGTAAATTCCAAAAAATATAACAATGGTTAAGGTCGGATAAAAGAATAGTAAAAGGATCCCTAAAGTATAGAAAAAAAACTTTGAAATACTGAATAATCCTATTAAAAATCGATGTTTTGGTTGGTACCTTTTTTCTAAAAACACTTTTTCTCTTTGATTCAAAAACCAATGAAAAAATGTTTGTGAAATAACACTTTCAGTAAAGCTATTTTTTTGGATGCAAAAAGCTGTATTTGTTTTATTTGCAGCATCTTGTATAAACAAATTATCTTCACCTAACTCTTGTTTCATATGATTGATAAATCCTTTTGCACGATAAAATTCTGATTTTGTATATGCCAAATTTTTGCCATCAGCCATAAAAGGAATACCTAAATTTGCAAAATTCAAGTATTGCAATGCAGCTATAAAATGATAAAACCGGATTAAAAAATTAGACGTATTTTTCTCGTTTATAATCGTTGAATATCCTAAAACTATTGATTTTTCTTTAGAAAATTCTTGGCTCATTTTTGACAACCAATTTTCTGAAATAGGTTTGCAATTGGGTTCTATAAATACTAAATGTTCGTATTTTGCAGCTTTGATTCCGAGAGTTAGAGCATATTTTTTACTACCCCAAAAAGCTTCATTATTTTCTACACTAACAAGTTTGATGTTAGAATTAGTCAACGCAAACAAATTGATGATTTCCTCAGTATTGTCTGAGGAATTGTTATCAATCAAAACCACTTCAAAAGTTGGATGATTTTGTGATAAAATTGAAGGAAGAAAATTGCTAAGGTTTTCAGCATTATTTTTAGCGAAAATAATGACTGAAACAGGAAATGCAGTTTGTTTTTTTGTTCTTTTTTTTAAAAAAAATACTGATGTAAAGATTAAATAATAAATGATTTGGATTGTTGTAAACACAACAAAAATGTAGAATACTCCCGAAAAATTCATCGTTAAATCTTGAATTATTTATGTTGAGGTTCGCTGCAAGTGTCAAATTGATCTGGATTTTTTCCACAAAAACCACAAGCAACACCATCTTTATTTAACATTGGATTTTGGCTTGCACAAGTTCCTGCAAATTTACCATCTTTTTTTGCCCAAATTTTTATAGCAATTCCTGCAACACCCAATATTAATAATCCGAAAGTAAGTAGTAATAATTTCATAAAAAATGTAAAGTGCAAAGGTACAAATTATAAACAGTTTCTTAAATTGAAATTACTGCTTTTTTAGAACGTTTAAGAGATAATATTTACTTCAATTTCTAATTCAATTTGAAATTTTTCTAAAATAGTTTTTTGAATTTTTTTTGCCAAATTCAATATTTCAACTCCTGTTGCATTTCCATAATTAACAAGTACAAGAGCTTGTTTCTCATGAACACCACAATTTCCAAAACGTTTTCCTTTAAATCCAGCTTGTTCAATAAGCCATCCTGCAGGAATTTTTACTACAGTTTCTGATATTTTAAAATTTGGAATAGTTGGGAATTCAAGCTGTAATTTTTCAAAATGAGTTGAGGAAATCAATGGATTTTTAAAAAAACTGCCACTATTTCCCAATTCTCTTGGATCAGGCAATTTTGATTTTCGGATACTAATTACAGCTTCCGAAATATTTTTTAACATTTGGGATCCAATCTTTTGAGTGGTCAATTCAGCTTCAATTGCTCCATAAGATGTATGAAAAACATGATTTTTTTTAGATAAACGAAATGAAACAGTAACTATAATAAACTTATCTTTTTGATCATTTTTAAAAATTGAATCTCTATAGCCAAATTTACATTCTTCGTTTGTAAAAGTGTTTATTTTTCCAGTTTCAATTTCAACAACTGAAACTTTGGTGATTGTATCTTTTACTTCAATACCATAAGCACCAATATTTTGTATTGGACAAGTACCAACTTTTCCTGGGATTAAAGATAGGTTTTCAATGCCTCCATAATTGTTTTCAACGCACCAAAGTACAAATTCGTGCCAATTTTCACCAGCATTTACAGTTATTTCAACAGAATTTTCGTTCTCATTTTCAATTGAAATTCCTTTGATGTCAATATGAACTACTAATTTTTCGATATCATGTGTAAGTAACATATTGCTACCGCCAGATAGCAAAAACAAGTCTTTTTCTTTGGATAAAAGCTTTTGTAATTCTACAATAGAATGAATGTTTACAAAGCGTTTAGCCTTGACATCAATACCAAAAGTATTGTAATTTTTGAGTGATATGTTTTCTAAAATAGTCAATTAGTCTTTATAAATTTGTAAAGCTTTTTTTAAAATTACTACTGATTTTTTCAAACTTTCTTCGTTCAAAACATACGCAAGTCTTATTTGATTCAGTCCAACATTGGGAGTTGAATAAAATCCAGCTGCAGGCGCAACCATCACAGTTTCGCCATTAACATCAAAAGATTCTAACAGCCATTTAGCAAAATTATCTGCGTTTTTGATAGGTAATTCTACAATACAATAAAAGGCACCTTTTGGTTTTGCAACTCTGATTCCATCAATTTTTTGCAAACCTTCAATCAAGGTATTTCTTCTTTTAGCATACTCGTTTTTCACATCATCAAAGTACGATTGCGGAGTGTCTAAAGCTGCTTCACAAGCAATTTGCGCCAAAGTTGGCGGACTTAACCGTGCTTGTGCAAATTTTAAAGCAGTTTTTATAACTTCTTTATTTTTAGAAACAATACAGCCAATTCTTGCACCACACATACTGTATCTTTTTGATACAGAATCAATTACAATTGCATGATTTTCTAAATTTGATTCGCGTAATATGGAGTAATGTTCATTTCCATCATAAATAAATTCTCGGTAAACTTCATCAGCAATTAAAAATAAATCATGTTTGATGACAATTTTCGCCAACTTGTTAATTTCGTCTCTGCTATATAAATATCCTGTTGGATTTCCTGGATTACAGATTAAAATTGCTTTTGTTTTTGAGGTAATTAATTTTTCAAATTCTTCAATAGGAGGTAAGGAAAAATCATCCTCCATTTTTGAAATTACGGGAACTATTTTAGCACTTGATGCAGCTGAGAAACTGTTGAAATTTGCATAAAAAGGTTCAGGAATAATCACCTCATCATCAGCATCCATAATGCTTCCAAAAGCAAAAAGTAATGCTTCAGAACCTCCAGTTGTAACAATTATTTCATCCTGATTTACATCAATTTTGTATTTGCTGTAATAGTTAGCAATTTTTTTTCGGTATTGTTCAGAGCCATTAGAACTAGAGTATTCCAAAATTTCTAAAGAGTGATTGCTAATCGCTTTTAACGCTATTTCAGGAGTTTTGATATCGGGTTGACCAATATTTAAGTGGTAAATTTTTTTGCCTTGTTTGACAGCTTTTTCAGCATAAGGAGCCAGTTTTCTGATTGGAGATTCTGGCATTTGTTGTCCTTTTTTTGAGATAGAAGGCATATTTTTTTTTGGTTTTAATGTGCAAATTTGCAAAATATATTTTTATGGAGAACTTTTTAATGCATTTTATTTGAAGGTTAATTATTTGCAAAAAAAATAGTTTTCCAAATTCTTTATGCGTATTTTCAGAATTTATATTTAAAACTCTTTTTTTTTGAAAATTAAGATTATTATTTTTTTTATTTTTTTTCTCATTTTGCCCTTGAATTCAAAAGCGCAAGAGGGTTTTCGTTTTTTAAATAAAACAAAAAATAAAGTAAGAGTAGATTTTAAATTGATTAATAATTTGATGGTTATTCCGTTGAAAATTAATAATAAAGAACTTGCATTTATACTGGATACAGGTTCAAATAAAACTATTTTATTCAATCTTTCTGACAATGATACTATTGGATTGAAAAATATTGAAAAAGTAACTTTGCAAGGACTTGGAAAAGGAAATTCGGTTGAGGCGCTTTTATCTCAAAAAAATACCATTTCATTGCAAAATATTCAAAGTGAAAATGAAACTATTTATGTTATTTTAAGAGATTATTTTGATTTATCTGGCAAAATGGGAGTTACAATCCACGGAATTATTGGTAACAATTTGCTTGATGATTTTGCGGTAAAAATCAATTATATTTCTAAAAAAATTGATTTTTATCAATCAAAAAAAAATAAATTTAAAAAGTGTAAAAAATGCTCCATTTTACCAATCAGAGTCATCAGAGGAAAGCCTTTTATTCAAGTAAAAGTAAAACTAGATACTGTTGATAAAGTGTTTACTGATGTTAATTTATTGATAGATTCTGGTGGAAGTGATGCTTTGTGGTTGTTTGAAAATTCAAAAGAAAATATCAAAACACCAATCAATTATTTTAATGATATTTTGGGAGAGGGATTGAGTGGAACTATTTACGGAAATAGAAGTAGAATCCCCGCGTTGCAATTAGATGCTTTCGAAATTCCAAAGCCAACAGTTTCATTTTTAGATTCTTTAACTACTGTCAATGCTAAAATTTTCAAAGAGAGAAATGGAAGTCTTGGTTCAGAAATTTTAAAAAGGTTTACAGTTTGGATTGATTATCCAAATAAAGTTTTAATGCTTAAAAAAAACAGTAATTTCTCTAGAGATTTCAATTACAATATGAGTGGTTTAGAGCTGGTTTATAATGGGAAACAACTTGTCAAAGAAGAGGAAATTAAAACGGTTAAAGATGCTTACAATCAGGGTTTAGAAGCAAATAATACTGTAAATTTTGTAACGAGTTTTTCTTACAAATTTAAACCTTCTTTTAAAATAAAAAGTGTTGCTAAAAACTCTCCTGCTGAAGAAGCAGGTTTGCAAAAGGATGACATTATTTTACATATCAACGGAATTCAAACGCATGAACTTAATCTTGGTTCAATTTTAGAAAAATTACAAGAAAAAGATGGGAAAAAAATAAAAATCACCATTAAAAGAAATGGAAAAATACTAAAATTTGAATTTTATTTAAAGCAAAAAGTTTGAAAAATTAATTAGAAAGTAAACTTTTCTCTTTTTCTAAAGAAGCTGTTTGCTCTACAATTCCTTTAATTCTGATTATTTTTCTTGGCTCTTTTGCATTCGAAAAAATAGTAATTTGTTTTGAAAATCCACCCAATCTTTTGGTATCATAAGAAACTTTAATCTCACCTTTTTCTCCAGGCATGATTGGTTTTTCAGGCTTTTTTGGAACTGTACAACCGCAAGAAGATTGAATATTTTCGATAATCAAAGGTTGTGTTCCCACATTAGTAAAAACAAAAACTTTTTCACCATTTGAGTTTTGTGAAATTTTTCCATAATCAATAGTTTCAGCTTCAAACTTAAATTCTTGAGAATGAATGGCAATTGAAATAAAAAGAAATGCGAATAATGAGAATATTATTTTCATGTTGTAAAATTTTATGTAAAATTATAGAATAATATTTGTTTTAAAAAATCATAGCGTAATTTTTTATACAAATCAGATAATTGTACTTTTGCCAGCTATATTCAAAAATTATTCTTAAAAATGACAATTCCATCAAAATATGATGCAAGCCAAGTAGAAAGCAAATGGTATCAATATTGGACTGAGAACAAGTATTTCCATTCCATTCCTGATGAAAGAGAGCCTTATACGATTGTAATTCCACCTCCAAATGTTACTGGCGTTTTACATATGGGTCATATGTTGAACAATACCATTCAAGATGTGTTGATCAGACGTGCACGTTTGTTGGGTAAAAATGCGTGTTGGGTTCCTGGAACAGATCATGCCTCTATTGCTACTGAAGCAAAAGTTGTTGCGAAATTAAAAGAGCAAGGAATCAATAAAAATGACTTGACTCGGGAAGAATTTTTGGCTCATGCTTGGGAATGGAAAAATGAATATGGAGGCATTATTTTAGAGCAATTAAAAAAATTAGGAGCCTCTTGTGATTGGGATAGAACTGCGTTTACAATGGATCCTGCAATGTCAGAATCTGTAATCAAAGTTTTCGTGGATTTGTATAACAAAGGATTGATTTACAGAGGATTTAGAATGGTAAATTGGGATCCTGAAGCCAAAACAACCTTGTCTGATGAAGAAGTTATCTATGAAGAAAAACAAGGAAATTTATACTTTTTACAATATAAAATTCAAGATTCAGAAGAGGTTTTAACCATTGCAACTACAAGACCTGAAACCATTTTTGGAGATACTGCTATTTGCATCAATCCAAATGATGAACGTTTTACTCATCTGAGAGGGAAAAAAGCGATTGTGCCTATTTGTAATAGAATTATTCCAATTATTGAAGATGAATATGTAGATACTGAATTCGGAACAGGTTGTTTAAAAGTAACGCCTGCTCATGACGAAAATGATAAAGTTTTGGGTGATAAACATCAACTTGAAATTATTGATATTTTTAATGATGATGCTACTTTAAATTCTTTTGGATTGCATTATCAAGGGAAAGATCGTTTTGAAGTTCGTAAAGAAATTGCAATAGAATTGTCTGAAAATGGTATATTGGTAAAAACAGAACAACATACACACAAAGTAGGAACTTCTGAAAGAACCAAAGCAGTGATTGAACCCAGATTGTCTGATCAATGGTTTTTAAAAATGGAAGCATTAGCGAAGCCAGCTATTGCTGCTATTTTGGGCGAAAATTCAGAAGTTAATTTGGTCCCCAAAAAGTTTGAAAATACTTATCGTCATTGGATGGAAAATATTCGTGATTGGAATATTTCTCGTCAATTGTGGTGGGGACAACAAATTCCTGCGTATTATTTTGGTGATGGAAAAGAGGATTTTGTTGTGGCAGAATCTATTGAAAAAGCACTTGAATTAGCAAAACTAAAAACTAAAAATGCAACACTCACGATTCAAAATCTAATACAAGATAATGACGCTTTAGATACTTGGTTTTCTTCTTGGTTGTGGCCAATTTCGGTTTTTGACGGAATTCGAAACCCTGAAAATGAAGAAATTAACTATTATTATCCAACCAATGATTTAGTTACAGGCCCAGATATTTTGTTTTTTTGGGTAGCTAGAATGATTATTGCGGGCTATGAATACAGAGGTAAAAAACCGTTTGAAAATGTGTATTTGACAGGTTTGGTTCGTGACAAACAGCGCAGAAAAATGTCAAAATCTTTGGGAAATTCTCCTGATGCACTTAAATTAATTGACGATTATGGAGCTGATGGAGTTAGAGTTGGATTGTTGTTAAGTTCGGCTGCTGGAAACGATTTGATGTTTGATGAAGAATTGTGCCAACAAGGAAAAGCTTTTGCCAATAAAATTTGGAATGCTTTTCGTTTGATAAAAGGTTGGGAAATTGATAGTGATTTAGCGCAACCAAAAACTGCAAAAATTGGATTAGAATGGTATGAAGCAAAATTTCAAAAAACATTTTTAGAAGTTGAAGATCATTTTTCAAAATACAGATTATCAGATGCTTTGATGGCAATTTATAAACTGATTATGGATGATTTTTCTTCTTGGTTATTGGAAATTGTAAAACCTGCTTATCAGCAACCAATTGACCAAAAAACATACAATTCTGTTATTGAAGTGTTGGAATACAACTTGAAAATGTTGCATCCATTCATGCCATTTTTGACTGAAGAAATTTGGCAACATATTGCTGAGAGAACTACCGAAGAAGCGCTCATCATAGCAAAATATCCAACTCAAAAAGATTTTGATATGAATATCATCAATCAATTTGAGTTTGCAACAGAAGTTATTTCCGGAATTAGAACTATCAGAAAAAATAAAAATATTCCTTTTAAAGATAATATCGAAGTTTTTGTTATCAACAACGAACAAAATTCAGGGAGTTTCGATGTAGTAATCCAAAAACTCATAAATTCTTCTTCGATTCAATACGTTTCAGAAAAAGTGGATGGAGCTTCTTTCAGAGTAAAATCGAACGAATATTTTGTCCCAATTGCAGCAGAGAATATTGACGTTGCTGCTGAAAAAATAAAATTAATAGAAGAACTTCAGAGAGCTGAAGGATTCTTAAAAAGTGTGCAACAAAAATTATCAAACGAACGTTTTGTTTCAAGTGCGCCACCACAAGTAATTACTATGGAACGCAAAAAAGAAGCAGATTCCTTGGCAAAAATCGAGATGATTAAAAGTAGTTTATCAAACTTATAAAAATTGAAAAGGGAAGTTTTTACTTCCCTTTTTGTATTATAAAATTTGATGTATGTCATTCAATTCTTTTTCAGAAAAATGAGTGTTTTGAGTGGCTTTTATACTATCCAAAATTTGATCAGTTTTGCTTGCACCAATTAACACAGAAGTGATTCTGTGATCTTTCAATATCCAAGAAATTGCCATTTGTGCCAAGGTTTGGCCTCTGTTTTGAGCAATTTCATTCAGTGCTTTAATTTTTGGCAACATTTCTATAACTAGGTTTGCACTCAAAAAAGGGCTATCTTTTATTGCTCTTGAATCTTTTGGTAAACCATTGATGTATTTATTACTCAACATTCCTTGTGCTAAAGGCGAAAAACAAATGCTTCCAACACCCGAATTTCCTAACAAATCCAACAATCCATTTTCAATCCATCTGTCAAATAAATTATATCTTGGTTGATGAATCAAACAAGGTGTGCCTAAATCGTTTAAAATTTTAAAAGCGGCTTCAGCTCTTTCAGGTTGATAATTGGAAATTCCAATATACAAAGCTTTTCCTTGGCGAACCATCAAATCTAAAGTACCCATAGTTTCCTCTAAAGGCGTATCATAATCGGGTCTATGATGGTAAAAAATATCAACATAATCCAATCCCATTCTTCGCAAACTTTGGTCTAAACTTGCCACTAAAAATTTTTTTGAACCCAAATCACCATAAGGACCTTCCCACATTCCGTAGCCAGCTTTAGATGAAATAATCAGCTCATCTCTGTATTGTTTGAAATCTTTTTTTAGGATTTTTCCGAAATTTTCTTCAGCAGATCCTGGAGGTGGCCCATAGTTATTTGCCAAATCAAAATGTGTTATTCCGTTATCAAAAGCACATTTTAACAATGCTCTTTGATTGGTAAAATCATCATTTTTTCCGAAATTATGCCACAGTCCTAACGATATTTCTGGCAATAGTAAACCACTATTACCAGTTCTTCTATACTTCATTTTTTCGTAGCGATTTTCGGAAGCTATATATTTGAATTTTTTGCTCATAATTTTTAGATTAATGCTTCTTTCAAAAGAGTTATAGGATGTTTGGCAATTCGTTTTGTACCGTCATAAATTTGATGACGACAACTTGTTCCTGATGCTGCAATTTCGGTTTCAGGAGCACAGTTTCTTATTTTTGGAAACAGGGTATCTTCCCCAACTTGCATACTGATTTCATAATGCTCTTTTTCATAACCAAAAGAACCTGCCATTCCGCAACAGCCTGTATTTAAAATAGTTACTTTGTAATTTTTGGGGATATTTAATATTTGAAAACTTGCATGAGTGCTTGATAAGGCTTTTTGATGACAATGTCCGTGAATCTTGATTTCTTTTCCTTCGGATGAAAATAATGAAATATCAACATTGTTTTTTTGATGTTCATTACTTAAAAATTCTTCAAAAGTGAGTGCGTTTTTAGCAATTTTTTCAGCGGCTATTTTATCTGTTGCCAAACGAATATATTCGTCTCTAAACGTCAAAATTGCAGAAGGTTCAATCCCAATTAAAGGAGTTTCATCAGAAATTATATCTTTAAAAAGGGCAATATTTTTATCACATACTTTTTTGGCTTCCTTTAAAAATCCTTTAGAAATAAAACTGCGTCCACTTTCTTCGTGTTTCAAGACAATAACTTCATAGCCCAATTTTTCCAACACAAAAACAGCATCTTTTCCGATTTCAACATCATAAAAATTAGTAAATTCATCATTAAATAAATATACTTTTTTTGATTTTTTGATAATATGTTCTTTAGCAAACCAATTGCTAAAAGTAGTATTTGCCAATTTAGGAACGCTTCTTTCTTGCGCAATTCCCATCACAGATTTTGTGAATGAAGTATTCAAAACAAGGTTTGTAATTACAGGTGCAATGCTGCCTATTTTGTTGTATTTCACATTATTTGCGAACAGTGAATTTCGAAAAGAATACCCATTAGTTTCTTGATATTGATACAAAAATTCAGCTTTCATAGTAGCAATATCTACGTTACTTGGACATTCAGAAGCACAGGCTTTGCAACTCAAGCAAAGGTCAAAAACTTCTTTTAATTCTTTGTGATTAAATTTGTTAGCTTCATCAGAATTGGTTAAAAAATCGCGTAATGCATTTGCTCTGGCTCTAGTGGTATCTTTTTCATTTTTGGTAGCTCTGTAGCTTGGGCACATGGTTCCACCTGCAGAAGCAGGTTTTCTACAATCTCCAGAACCATTGCACTTTTCAGCTAATTTTAAAATTCCTTCGCTATCAGAAAAATCTTGAATCGTTTCAATTACGGGTTCTATTCTATCAACTTCATAACGCAAACTTTTATCCATTGGAAAAGCATCTGTAATTTTTCCTTGGTTAAAAACATTTTGTGGATCAAATGCTTTTTTGATTCTTCGTAACAATTGATAATTCTGCTCACCAATCATCAAAGGAATAAATTCTGCACGCACAATGCCATCTCCATGTTCACCACTAAATGAACCTTGGTATTTTTTGACTAATTGTGCAGTTTCAGTTGTTATTTTTCGAAACAACACAACATCCTCTTGCTTTTTTAAATTCAGGATTGGGCGTAAATGAATTTCTCCTGCTCCAGCATGGGCATAATACACAGCGTCTTGCTGGAAACGATCCATCATTTGTGTGAATTCTTCGATATAATTTGGCAAATCTTCCAAAGCAACAGCAGTATCTTCAATACAAGCCACGGCTTTCATATCGCCAACAATATTTCCCAACAATCCCAGACCCGCTTTTCTGAGTTCATGAACTTTATTGATATCAGCACCATAAACCTTTGGATGGTAAAATCCGAAGTTGTTTTTTTCTAGGTCTGCAATCAATTTATCTGCTAAAATTTCAGTTTCTTCTGTTGAATTTGAAGAAACTTCCAACATCAAAATAGCTTCAGGATCGCCTTGTAAGAAAAACCTATTTTTAGTCTGTTCACGGTTGTTTTTGGTACAATCTAGAATGGTTTTATCCATCAATTCACAGTTGTAAAGATTGTGTTTCATGGCAGTTAAAGTAGCTTTCATACTCTCATTAATACTTGTAAAATGAGAGCAAACCATGATGCTTTCTTTGGGAGGAAGTTCATTTAATTGTAGGGTAATTTCGGTTGAAAACGCTAAAGTTCCCTCACTTCCTGTCAATAATTTTGAAATATTTATGGTTGATTGTTTACCACCAAATAATTCACATTTCAATAATTCATCAACAGCATAGCCTGTATTTCTTCTGTGAATAGTTTCTTTTGGAAATTCTTTTTTGATTTCTTTTTGATGAATTTCAGAAGAAAGTTCCTCATAAATCGTTTTATAAATGCTCCCTTCTAAAGAATTTTGAGTTGCTTTCACAACAAATTCATCTGAAGTTATTTCCTGAAAAGTAGCTGAAGTTCCATTACTTAAAATGGCTTCAATTTTCAGAACTTTGTCACGAGTCACACCATACTTTATAGAGGTGCTTCCTGAAGAATTGTTGCCAACCATGCCGCCAATCATACATCTATTGGATGTTGAGGTGTTTGGGCCGAAAAATAATCCGAAAGGTTTTAGATAATTATTCAGTTCATCGCGAACAATTCCCGGTTGAACTGTGATGGTTTTTGCGATTTCATCAAAATGAATAATTTTGGTAAAATATTTAGAAACATCCACCACAATTCCATCCCCAACACATTGACCTGCCAATGAAGTTCCTGCAGTTCTTGGAATTAAAGTAACATTTTTTTTTGAAGCAAAATCAATTAAAATTTTGATATCATTTTGGTTTTTTGGAAATGCAACTGCTAGTGGAATTTTTCGATAAACAGAGGCATCTGTTGCGTAAATTGTTTTATGCAATTGATCAAAAACGAGTTCTCCAGCAAGTGAATTATGTAAGTTTTCTAAAGTGAGATTATCAATCATTGAGTGTAGACAAAATAGATTTTTGGATATACAAATATCCGAATAATATTTGCAAAAAGTATCATTGACTTATTTGTTTTGTCACTTTTATTGATTTCTTAGTAATTGGTTTTTTAACTTTAAAATCAATGGAAAAAGTGGATAATTATCAACTTTTACTCAAAAAAACTTCTTAATGAATTGTTAAAGAAATATCAATTCATTTTCAGATTCCTATATTTGTTTTTATATCAAAATCAATTCAGTTCTAATGAAAAAAATCACCCTACTATTCTTACTTTTTTCGGTTTATAGCTTTTCTCAAAAAGTAGATTTATCTTACTATTTACCAGTTGAAAAATACAATAATGTTATTCCAAAACCCAAAGATATTATTGGTCATGAAGTAGGTGAGTGGCATGTTACACACGATAAATTAGTACAATATATGACTGTATTAGCGAAAGTTTCTGATAGAATTTCTATTGAAGACAGAGGGGAAACTTTCGAAGGAAGACCATTAATTTTATTGACAATTACTTCGCCTGAAAATCATAAAAATTTAGAGAAAATCAAGCAAAATCATAGTGCCGCTACCAATGATGCTACTATTGATATTTCCAATCATCCAATTGTGGTGAATCAAGGATTTTCTATTCATGGAAATGAAGCAAGTGGTTCAAATGCAGCCCTTGCAATTGCCTATTATTTAGCAGCTTCTGACACCGGAGCAACCATAGAATTATTGAAAAATACCATCATTTTATTTGATCCTTCTTTCAATCCTGATGGGTTGCAGCGTTTTTCATATTGGGCGAATTCGAATAAAAATAAAAATATTAATCCAGATCCTAATGATAGAGAATATCGTGAAGTTTGGCCTGGAGGAAGAACCAATCATTATCAATTTGATATGAACAGAGATTGGTTGCCTGTGCAATTGCCAGAAAGTAAAGCACGTTTGAAAACTTTTCATGATTGGTTGCCCAATATTTTGACGGATCATCATGAAATGGGGAGTAATTCTAGTTTCTTTTTTCAACCAGGAATTCCCTCGCGAACACATCCAATGACTCCTCAAATCAATCAAGATTTGACCAGAGAAATAGGAAATTACCATGCAAAAGCTTTTGATAAAATAGGTTCCTTATACTATTCTGAAGAAAGTTTTGACGATTTTTATTACGGAAAAGGTTCCACATTTCCAGATATCAATGGAAGTATTGGGATTTTATTTGAACAAGCAAGCTCTAGAGGTCATGCTCAAGAAACTGAAAATGGTATTTTGACCTTTCCTTTTACCATCCGGAATCAAGTAACTGCGGCGTTTTCAACGTTGGAAGCTGCTCAAAAATTACGTGTAAAAATCTTACAATATCAACAAGATTTTTATGCTGAATCAAGAAAAACCTTCGAGAAAAAAGCTCTTGTTTTTGGGGATGAAAAAGATGCTGCAAAAACATTTCATTTGGCAGAAGTTTTGAAAAAACAACAAATAAAAATTCACGAAGTTGACTCGGATTTTAGTCAGAATGGGAAAAATTTCAAAAAGGGATACAGTTATGTTGTCCCAATGAATCAAAAAAATCATCGCTTATTAAAAGCGATGTTTACGGTACAAACAACTTTTAAGGATAGCTTATTTTATGACATTTCTGCTTGGTCTTTCAATCATGCTTTTGGCGTTGATTTTGCTGAAAATGTGCCACTTTCTAGAGCAGGCAAAGAAATTAATGATTTGAGTTTGAGAAAAGCAATTGTTTCAAAACAAAGTGATTACGGATATTTAATGCCTTGGAATGAGTTTTATGCGCCAAAAGCATTGAATTCGATTTTGCAAAAAGGATTGCGAGCGAAAGTTGCTATGAAAAATTTCACAAATCAAACTAGCAATTATGATTATGGAACCATTTTTATTCCAGTTCAAAATCAAGTGTTGAGTTCATTAGAATTATTTCAATTTTTGAGTGAAATTGCTTCAGAAAGTGCCATTGATATCTATGCTGTTTCAACTGGTTTGAATGAAGGAATAGATTTGGGTAGTGATAACTTTGCAGCAATTAAAACTCCAAAAGTGGCAATGTTGGTGGGAGATGCCATTTCAGGAAATGATTCTGGTGAAATTTGGCATTTGTTTGACCAACGATTTGATATGACGTTGACTCGTTTGGATTTGAATTATTTTTCAAGAATAGATATTTCAAAATATACCCATATTATCATTCCGAATAGCTCAAATATTGGAAAATCCGAAGAAGAGAAATTGAAAACATGGGTGGTAAATGGAGGAATTATTATTGGTTATAAAAATACGGCAAAATGGATGGCAAATTCTAAATTTATCAATCTTGAATTTGAGGTTCCCAAAAGAGATTCTATTAAAAATGTTTCTTTTGAAAATCGTTCTTTACAATCAGGAGCTCAAGTTATTGGAGGGGCTATATTTGAAGCTAAAGTGGATCGTTCACATCCTATAAATTTTGGGTATAAAAATGATAAAATAGCTTTATTTAGAAATTCAACCTTGTTTATTAAACCAGATAAAGTAAGTTACAATAATCCAATTCAATACACTTCAAATCCGTTATTGAATGGATATATTTCTAAAGAAAATGCGAAAGTAATTCCAAATACAATTCCGTTTAAAGCGCAAAGATTGGGTTTGGGAAAAGTATTGATTTTTACAGATAATACCAATTTTAGGGGTTTTTGGTTTGGTACTAACAAATTGTTAATGAATGCTGTATTTTTTGGAAGTGAAATGTGATTTTAGTTCAATATCCAGTATTTAGAATTCAAATTTTTTGGGTATGAATTATCGGCAAGAATCGTTAATTGTAGCAAATTTGGAAGTGAATCGTTTAAAAGTGAACTAACTAATTTTAAATTATGAGTTTTTTACGCGTATTACTTGCAATTGTATTTCCACCATTTTCAGTCATAGATAAAGGTTGTGGCTCGTTCTTCATCATTTTTTTATTGACATTGTGTGGTTGGATTCCTGGAATTATTGGAGCTTTAATTATTTTAAATAACCCAAAGAAATAATTCAAAATTCAATAATCAAAATTTAAAGTTAGCTTACTGATGCTCCATTTTTTATGGGTTTAGAAGCTTTCAACAAAATTACATTTCCAGATTCATTATAAACGCCTAAAACCAATACTTCACTGATGAAATTGGCAATTTGTCTTGGTTTAAAATTTACAATCCCAATGATTTGTCTGTTCAATAATGATTCTTTTGAATATAAATGCGTGATTTGTGCACTTGATTTTTTAATGCCTAAATCCCCAAAATCAATTGTCAATTGATACGCAGGTTTTTTGGCTTTTGGAAAATCGTTGACTTCGATAATTGTTCCCATTCGGATATCAATTTTTTCAAAATCTTCGAAAGAAATGGTTTCTTTCATAGTTTATTTTTTCTTTCCTATTTTTTGAATCACCCATAATGGCCCAATCAATAAAAATTGCAAATCTTTTAAAAAAGAAGGTTTTGCACCTTCTACTTTATGGCCGTAAAATTGTCCAATCCAAGCAATGATAAAGATTGACAAAGAGGCATACAACAAGTTTGTAACATTGCTCAACCAAAAATTAAGCACTATACACAGTAAGATGACAAATAGCATTTGTGCGAAATACCAAAAACCCAATCGCAAATAGAAAATTGATATCAATGCTCCAATTACGATTGCCCAATTTTCTAACAGTGGATTGTGCAATCCGAATAAATTTTCTAAAAAAATCGTTGGAATACTCATCAATAAGCCAATCACACTGAAAAAAATTAGTGGGACACAAATATAATGAATGGCAATATTCGTTTTGTTTTGATGACTGATGGCATATTCTTCAAAATATTCTTGGGCAGTTTTCATTTAAATATATTTTTTGTTTAGAATTTAAAAATTATTTTTATTCAATTTCATGCTCGTTACTAATATGAAATAAAGCATCTCCTTTATTCACGATTGGCGTTTTATTGATGCAAAATATATGCCCATCAAAAGGTGCATATACCTTCTTTTTAAAATCCCCAAAGGGATCTAAAATAACTGCTAAAACCTCTTTCTTTTTAACAAAAGTTCCATTTTTTACATTTAGTTTAAACATCCCAGAAAAAGGTGCTCTCAACCATTTCGTTTTTTTTAGATGAATAGGTTCTACAGTTTTTTCAATTGCTCCATCAATTAAACCCAAATGTGTTAAGATATTTTTTGTTCCTCTCACACCATGAGAAATGATTTTTGGATCAAAATTTTTAGATTTCCCACCTTCAAACAACAAGACTGTTTTACTCATTTTGTTCAAAGTTTCACGCAGAGATTTTGCTATATAATCAGAATGAATGATGTAAGGTGGATTGAAAATTTCAGCCAATTTCATAGTTTCAACTTCATTTTCATGACAACGAATTTGTGCCATATTTTCTTTATCACCGCCACCTGTATGAAAATCAATTACATAATCTACATAAGGAGCAATATTTTCAATAAATTGATAAGCAAATTGGCTTGCTAAAGATCCGTTTGGAGAACCAGGAAAAACTCGGTTTAAATCTCTTCCGTCAGGAAATTCGCGTGTCTGAATAAGGTATCCAAAAATATTAAAAACAGGAATACAAATAATTGTTCCTTTGGTGGGTTTATTTATTTTTTGAGCAATAATCTCTCTTATAATGGCAACTCCATTTACTTCATCTCCATGCAAACCTGCTAATAATAGGACAACAGGACCGCTTTTTTTTGCGCGATTTACAATTACAGGAACTTTTACGGTGGTTCGTGTGTGCAATTTGGCTACCTCTAAATCGAGCAAAACACTACTTCCTCTCGGAATTTCTTTGCCTAAAAGTACCAATGGTTTACTCGACATGTATTTCTAAATATCTGATAATTTCCTTAGCAATATTTTTTCCTGTTACTCGTTCAATACCTTCCAATCCTGGTGATGAATTTACTTCTAAAACCAAAGGACCTTTAGACGATTGTAACATATCAACTCCTGCAACACCTAATCCCATTGCTTTTACAGCTTTCAAGGCAGTTTTTTCTTCTTCATCTGTCAATTCAATTACTGTGGCATTTCCACCTCTGTGTAAATTTGATCGAAATTCTCCTTCTTTTCCTTGTCTTTTCATTGCGCCAACAACTTTTCCATCTACTACAAAAGCTCTAATATCTGCACCACCAGCTTCTTTTACAAATTCTTGTGCAATTACTCTTGCTCCCAAACCATTAAATGCTTCTAAAACGGAAGTTGCTGCGTTTTTAGTTTCTGCTAAAACGACTCCCAAACCTTGAGTACCCTCTAATAATTTTAAAACCAAAGGAGCACCCCCGACAGATTTTACCAAATGTGATACATCTTTTGTGTAATTGGTGAATACTGTTTTTGGTAAGCCGACTCCGGCTCTAGCTAAAATTTGCAGACTACTTAGTTTGTCTCTAGAACGTGTTAATGCTTGCGAAGAAACGCAGGTTACTACTTTCATCATTTCGAATTGACGTACAACAGCAGTTCCATAAAAAGTAACTGATGCACCAATTCTTGGAATTATAGCATCAATATTTTCTAAATATTCGCCTTTGTAAAATATTTTAGGTGCTTTTCTTTCAATCTCAATATTGCATTTTAAGTGATCAACAACAATCACTTCATGTTTCCTTTTTTCGGCAGCTTCAACCAATCTTCGAGTAGAATACAATTTTGGATTTCTTGATAATATGACTATTCTCATATATGGTTATTATTTTTTTGTTTGTGAGAAATATTTGTTCTTGAAGTATCAATCACAAAACGTTTGTTTAAAAATTTTCTACCCAATAAAACTGGAAATTTCATGTCTTTTCGTTCACTCAATGTTAAATGAATTGGAAAAGAAGTGTTAAATATAAAAATTTCAGTCTGAATTAAATATCTTTTTTGACTAATTCCATTCGAACTTTTTACCAATTTTAAAGTATAATTTTTTGTTTTGTATGACTTGTTATTATACAAGGGATGTTGTGGATCCAATAGTGTAAATCTAATATAATTTTCATTATCAATAACAACTTCTTCAATATTAGAGCAATGAATAGAGGAAGTGTAAGCTCCAGAATCTATTTTTACATCAATATCAAAGAGTAAAAACTCTTTAAAATCAGCTTTATCAAAACGGCCAATAGTTATTTTCATGGAATGAAATGAATTCTTGTAAATTTACAGAGACTTATTGATTTATTAAAAAAAAAGAATTAGATTTTTGAAATGGCTGCTTCTGCACAACGTTCTCCATCCATTGCTGCTGAAACAATACCTCCTGCATAGCCACCACCCTCGCCACAAGGAAATAGACCTTTGATTTGTGGGTGTTCTAAATCTTCCTTTCTTGGAATATTTACAGGAGATGATGTTCTTGACTCTACACCAACAATATTTGCTTCATTAGTATAGTAGCCATGCATTTTTTTTCCAAAAGTATCAAATCCTTTTCGCAATCTACTCCCAATATTTTTTGGCAATAAAGAATGTAATGGTGCGGATTTCAATCCTGGTTGATAAGAACAGTCATTTAAATTGGTTGATAATTTTCCTTCAACAAAATCAACCAATCTCTGAGCAGGAGCAGTTTGTGTTCTCCCTCCAGCTAAAAATGCGATTTTTTCTAAATCTTTTTGATATTCCAATCCTTTCAATGCACCAAATTTTTCATACTTGCGTAAGTCTCTCTCAGCATCAATTTCAACCACAATTCCTGAATTTGCAAATTTATTATTTCGTTTGCTTGGCGACATTCCATTGACTACAATTTCACCTTCAGTAGTTGCTGCTGGGACAATAAATCCTCCTGGACACATGCAGAAAGAATATACACCTCTTTCATTGATTTGATGCACCAAACTATATGCTGCAGCAGGTAGTAATTCATCTCTTTCTCCTTTGCAATGATACTGAATTTGGTCGATAATCTCTTGTGGATGTTCGACACGAACGCCCATAGCAAATGACTTTGCTTTGAGAGTAATCTCTTTTTTATGCAATAATTCATAGATATCTCTGGCAGAATGTCCTGTCGCCAAAATAACAGCATTAACTGTCATTTCATTACCATTATGCAATTGAATTGCTTTGATTTCATTGTTTTTGATGACAAAATCTGTAACTCTAGTATCAAAATGAATTTCTCCACCAAAATTTAAAATTGTTTCTCGGATATTCTCCACAATTTTAGGTAATTTATTAGTGCCAATATGAGGATGAGCATCAATCAAAATTTGCTCTGTAGCTCCATGAAAGACTAAGTTTTCAAAAATTCTTCTGACATCTCCACGTTTTAAACTTCTAGTATATAATTTTCCGTCAGAATAGGTTCCTGCACCGCCTTCTCCAAAACAGTAATTTGAATTTTCACCAACAATATGATCCTGATTAATTGCTTTGATATCTCTTCGTCTTTCTTGAACTTTTTTTCCACGTTCTAAAACAATTGGCTTGAAACCTAATTCTATACAACGTAAAGCTGCAAACATTCCTGCAGGTCCAAAACCAATAATATGAATTTCTTTGGTTTTAGAAACATCATTATAATCAAAAATATAAGAGGAGTTTTCAGGGTTTTCTTTGATATAAACAGCTACTTTATAGTTGAAAAAAATTTCTTTTTTCCGAGCATCAATCGATTTTCTTAGCACTTTTACTGCAGAAATTTCATTTTTTTCAATTCCTAGAGCTACAGCACTTTTGTACAAAAGAATGTCCTCTTTGCGTTCTTCAATCAAATTTACTCGAAGCTGAATTTCTTGAATCATTCTGAAATAATTTGTAAAAAAAAGTTATTTACTATTTTTAATATCAAGCCAACTATTGTTTTGAATTCTATTCATCAAACTGATTTTAAATGTAAATATACTCTTAATTTTAAATTATTTTTATGATAAACTAAATCATTACAGCATCAATTTTTTGAATTTAAAACTGAATTTATCATAAAAATAAAAAAATCTCAAACAATATTAGTTTGAGATTTTGTAGCGAAGACGGGAGTTGAACCCGTGACCTCAGGGTTATGAATCCTGCGCTCTAACCAACTGAGCTACCTCGCCATTAGTTTTGAGGCTGCAAATATAACTCAATTTTATAGATACGCAATATGTGATTTTAATTTTTTTAAAATAGAAATATTGTCTATCTTGTCCAACAAAGCACAAATAAATGAATAAAATAAAATTCGAATTAGAACTGCCAATTCATGCGTCACCAAGCATGTTGTATCAATACATTTCAACACCCTCAGCCTTGCAAGAATGGTTTGCTGAAAAAGTAAATTCAAGAGGGAAAATTTTTAGTTTTATTTGGGATGGAGTTGAAGAACAAGCAGAACTTGTTTTGAAAAAATCGGATGAAAGAGTCCGATTCAAATGGTTGGAAAGCGAAGATGATGATAGCTATTTTGAAATTAAAATTCAGGTACATTCTTTAACGAATGATGTTTCATTAGTGGTTACTGATTTTGTTGATGATGAAGACGAAATTGAAGAAGCTAAACAATTGTGGGAGAATCAAATAGAAGAATTAAAGCATGTTATTGGGGCATAATAAATTTAATCATCAATGTATTTTAAACTCAGCATTTGCTGAGTTTTTTTTATTTAATTCTTTTAAAATGCAGTAAATTTGTATTCTTAAAATATATGGAATGTTGAATTATAATGGTGAATTATTGAATGAAAAAGAGGCATTGTTATCTGCAAATAATAGGGCTTTTAAATATGGAGATGGACTTTTTGAAACTATCAAAACCACCAAAACAAAAGTTATTTTTTGGGAAGATCATTATTTCAGATTGATGGCTTCCATGCGTATGTTGCGTATGAGAATTCCGATGTCATTTACATTAGAATTTTTAGAACAAGAGATTTTAAAAACAGTTGCAACTCAAAATGATGCTGCTTTTTATAGGGTTCGTTTAACAATTTGCCGAAAAGATGGTGGTTTTTATACCCCAGAAACAAATGAAATTGACTTTTTAATTGAAGCTACTCCATTAAATCATGAAATAAAAAGAGAATATGCTATAGACGTTTATAAAGATTTTTATAATTATTCTGGATTACTATCCAATGTGAAAACAACGAACAGAATGCTCAATACGCTTGCGAGTATTTTTGCTAAAGATAATAATTTAGACAATTGTGTTTTAATTAATGAAAATAAAGGAGTTGTCGAGGTTGCTAATGGAAATATTTTTATTCTAATAGATAAAACTGTAAAAACACCCTCTTTAACAGAAGGATGTATCAAAGGAATTATTCGTAAAAAAGTAATTGAAATTATTCAGAAAAATCCTGAATATTCTATTGAAGAAACTACTATTTCGCCATTTGAAATTCAAAAAGCGGATGAGGTTTTTATCACAAATGCAGTAATCGGAATTCAGCCAGTTACACAATATAAAAAGAAAAACTTTAATACAGTTTTCTCGGAAAAAATAACACAAAGTTTGCGTTTATTAGAAATCACAGCTTCTTAATTTTGCTGAATATCACTAGGAGCATTTGCCCAGAGTTTGTAATTCCCCCCTTTTTGGAGTAATTTTTCTCTCCAAATAGTTTCGGTATTTATAGACAAGATATTTTCGTGATTATTTTCTGAGACGAACCATGATTTTGAACGTATTTCGCGATTTAGTTGATTTTTACTCCAGCCCGAATATCCTAAGAAAAAGCGAATATCATTATTAGAAATCAAATCATTTTGTATCGAATGCTTTAGCGACTCGAAATTACCTCCCCAAAAAATACCATTGCCAATTTCGATACTATCAGGAATTAAATCACCTACTTTGTGAATAAAATATAAGTTATCCTGTTCTACAGGCCCTCCCTCATAAATGGTGAAATCCTTTGAAATTTCAGGAATTAAATGACTAAGTAAATATGCTAAAGGTCTGTTTAAAATAAAACCTACTGAATTTTTTTCTGTATGTTCAGTAATTAAAATAATTGTTCTATTAAATGAGTGATCATTTAATATAGAAGGTTCAGCAATCAACAACTTCCCTTTTAGGTTTTTAAAATCTGACATCCGTAAATTTATAAAAAAGAAAATAAAATAAAAAAAACTCTCTTAAAAAGAGAGTTTTTATAATTTTTAAAAATGTAAAAATTAGTTTACAGCGTCGCTTAAACCAGCACCAGCTTTGAATTTTGCTACATTTTTTGCAGTGATTTGGATTGTTTTTCCAGTTTGAGGATTTCTTCCGCTTCTAGCAGCTCTTTTTGAAACTGAAAAAGTTCCAAAACCAACTAAGGCAACTTTTCCACCACCTTTTAAAGTAGCAGTAACATTGTCTGTAAAAGACTCTAATGCAGCTTTAGCAGCAACTTTAGAAATTCCTGCATCAGCAGCCATTGCATCGATTAAATCAGATTTGTTCATGTTAAATAAATTTTAAATTAAATGAATATTATTTTATGCTTTTAAAAGCTTAACAAATATAGAAGGATTAAGGGTTTACGCAAATATGACACCCAAAAAAGTGGCTTTTTGTTAATAAATAGCCCTAAAATGTTAATAAACAAGTTAGGAATTAAAAAAAATCATAAAAAGCTTATCAATAAAGGGGTTACAACATTTTGGCGTCTTTTGAAAAAGTGAATCCGTTTAACAAGTTTTTTATATCCATTTGACGCTTTCCAGAAAGTTTTATTTCTAATATGTGTATAAAACCATTTTGAACAGCAACTTTCATTTCCTTTTTATTGGACACAATGGTACCAAAATCCAAAGAATGTGCTATTTTTTCTTTATTAACAGCGTAAATTTTTGATGAAATTTCTCGATTATCCATTTGAATGATGGACCAAGCGGCAGGAAAAGGATTCAATCCACGAATCTTATTGTAGATATTTTCTAAAGTATCGCTCCAATCAATTTTCGTGTTTTCAGGAGTTAATTTAGGAGCTAATTTTTCTTCGCTATCAGGTTGTTTTGTTGTTTTTACAGATTGATTTGTAATAGATTCCACAGTTTCTGCCACTAAATTTGCGCCAAGATGCATCAATTTGTCATGTAATGTTCCAACTGTTTCATTTCCAGAAATTTCAATTTCACGTTTTAAAATGATTTCACCTGTATCAATTTTATCATCAATAAAAAAAGTAGTTACACCTGTTTTTGTCTCACCATTGATGATTGCCCAATGAATAGGGGCTGCACCTCTATATTCAGGCAGTAAAGAAGCATGTAAATTGAAAGTTCCCATTTTTGGCATGCTCCAAACTTCTTTGGGCAACATTCTAAAAGCAACTACAATTTGAATATCGGCGTTGAAATTTTTTAAAGATGTTAAAAAGGATTCGTTCTTTAGATTTGTTGGTTGTAAAATTGGAATGTTTTGCGATTGTGCATATATTTTAACTGCGGATTCATTCATTTTTAATCCTCTTCCTGCAGGCTTGTCCACAGCAGTTACTACTCCAACCACATCAAAATTTTTATCAATTAAGTGTTGTAAAATTGAAGTTGCAAAATATGGAGTTCCCATAAAAACGATGCGCAATCTATTCATGATTTTAGTTTATGTAATATTTATTTTGATGATTGATGTTGATTTTTTTATCCGAAATTAACCGACGTAAATGTACTAAAATGTCTTTTTCAGGGAAGTTTAAAATTTGGTTAATTTCTTGAGAAGATAGTTTTTCTTTTTGTCGGAGTAAGTTTAAAATCTCTAAATCAATATCATTTTTTAGCGTCTTTTTTTCGGATAAACAAACGTCACAAATGCCACATTTTTTGATTGATTTTTCATTAAAATAAACTAAAATTTGTATACTTCTACAAATAGAATTATTTTGAATAAAGTGTAAAAAATCGGTTGATTTTTTTTCTTTTTGTTTGATGAATTGCGTGATTTCTTTTGAAAATCGATTGATGGTTTTGTCATCTTCTCTTGGTACTAAAAACCGAATTTCTGAATCTGTTTTAACACTGTTGTAAGTGATGATTTCATCTTTTTGTAACTGCTCTAAATAGCTAATAATTTGGTTTGAAGTGCTGTTGTTTTTCTTTGCAAGATGGTATTCATCTATTTTAACTTCTTGTTCAAATAAACCACTATAAGATCTTAGTAATGAATTAATAAAGTTTTTTATATAGATATTATTGATAGCGTAAAAATGCAGGTTTTTACTAGTTTCATGAAAAATAACACTCGATTTTTTATTGTAAGTATTTGTGATTTCAATGATTGAATTATTTGCTAAAATACGCAAAACAGCATCCACTTTTGCTACTGAAAAATTATAAATTCTCGAGAATTCTAAGAGGTTAAATCCCAATAAATTTTCTGGAATTTCGCCATTGGCTATTCTAAAATATTGATACAATTTTCTATGAATTTCTTTTACCTCTTGAATGCTTGGAAGTGACTTTTTAGAGAGCTCAATTTGATTGGAAATATCATTGTTATTTTTTAGTAAAACTGCAAAAGATTTTTGGTTATTTCTTCCAGCTCTCCCAGCTTCTTGAATGTAATTTTCGATGCTGTATGGAATGTCAAAATGAATGACGACACCAACATTCTCTTTATCTATCCCCATTCCAAATGCATTTGTTGCAACCATGATTGGCGTTTTTTCTGACTTCCAATTTTCGAATGCCAATTCTTTTTCACTAGCTGTCAATCCTCCGTGATAAAAACTGGTTTTAAAGTTTTTGGAACTTAAAAATTGTGCTATTTGTTGCGTTTTATTTCTTGAGTTTACATAAACAATTGCGGGTTTTTTTGTCTTTTCAAAAATTTGCTGAAGTTTCAATAATTTATCTTCTACTGAAAAAATTTGATAAGCTAAATGTTCTTTAAAAAAACTTTTTTTGAATATTTTCGGGATTTTTAATTCTAAACTTTTTTCAATATCCAATAATACCCGCTGGTTTGCAGTGGCAGTAAGTGCTATAAAATGAACATTTGGTATAAGATCTCTTAATATTTTTATATTCCTAAATGAAGGTCTAAAATCATGTCCCCATTCTGAAATGCAATGCGCTTCATCAACCGCAACAAAACTGACGGTTAATTGTTTTATTTTTTCCTGAATCAAAGGCATTTGCAAACGTTCAGGAGAAATGTATAAAAATTTATAATTTCCGAATTTGATATTGTCAAAAAGGGTTAAAATATCATTTTGATTGGCTCCTGATGGAATTGAAGTTACTCTAATTCCTCTACTTTTTAAATTCTCAACTTGATCTTGAATCAATGAAATCAATGGCGAAATTACCAAGCAAACTCCTTCTTTTAATAATGCAGGAACTTGGAAACAAACCGATTTTCCCCCTCCAGTTGGCAATAATGCAATGACATCATTTTGATGCAGTACAGCCTCTACAATTTCTTCTTGCGGAGAAATAAATGCATCATAATTCCAATATTTTTTCAGTATTTTTTTTGCATCAGTCATGATTCCTTGTTCAAATAATTAACAATAAATTGAACACGTTCTTCTAATTTTCCAAAAGGAATATTGATGATTTTATATCCTAAATCTGTATATGTTTTTACAATAAATTTATCAATTAAAACAGATTCTTCAAATGATTCATAACGCTCATTATCAGTTTTATAAATTGTTTCCCAAGGAGAAAAGTGAAAAATGAAGTCATATTTGTATGAAATGCATTTTTCCGAAAAAAATGAGGGATATCTTGTGTTGAAAAACTCCAAATACGCTTTTATATCAGGAATTCCTCTGTCAAAAAAAATAATACTTTCTGATGATTTTTCAGCATCATGATATTGTTTTTCTCTTCCTTCTAAGAGCATTTCACTAAAAAGTAGTGGATTTGTCAAGAAAAGTTGTTCAATTCCGTCTTTTTGAGCATTTAGTGTAATTTCTCTTGAGACTTCTTCAAAGCAATGAAATCCTTTTTCTTTGAGTGCTTTTAAAATAGTTGTTTTGCCGGTTGCAGGCCCACCAATTAACACAATTTTATGTTGTTTTTCTTGCATTTTTTTAGTGTCTTAATTACTTTTGAAGTCGATTTTATTTGAATTCACAAAAATAATCCATTAGTACTGTAAAACTAAGTTTTTAATGTAATTTTGTGCTTTGCTATTTGAAACAAAGATTTCGTTAATAAATGGATGGTAAAGAAGCTTTTTATAAAAAATTGCAATGGCAATTAGAGGAAACTACTCAATTTCCATCAGATTATTTGTTTAAATTTATTGTGCCAACTACTGATAATCAAGTAGATGATGTCAAAAATTTGTTTAATGATAATGGGGCTGTAATAAATACTAAAAAATCAAAAACAGGAAAATATGTCAGTGTTTCCATCGTGTTAAATGTTGAAAATGCTACCACTATTATATCATATTATCAAAAAGCAGAAAAAATTAAAGGTATAATTTCACTATAATTTTATGAAAAAAAGGCTATTAATTGCATTATTGAGTGTTTCATCAATTACTTTTTCACAAAAAAAAGACAAAGTTTTAATGACTATTGGAAATGAAAAAGTACTTGTTTCTGATTTTAGACGTGTTTATGAAAAAAATTTAGACGCGATTGATAATGAAGAAGAAAAAGATATTAAAAAAAATATCGAACTATATATCAATTATCGCTTGAAAGTAAAAGAAGCATATCGTTTGAAATTAGACACTTTACCTTCTTATATAAAAGAAATTGAAACATACAGAAATCAACTTTCTTTACCTTATTTACAGGATACTGCGTTTATAAATTCTATGGTCAAAGATGCTTATTTTAGAACCAAAAACGAAGTTAAAGCAAAACATATTTTGGTAAGAACTCCATCAGTTGCTACTCCTAAAGATACTTTAGAGGCTTTTAATAAAATCAATCATATTCGCCAAAAAATTCTGAAAGGCGAAGATTTTGAAAAGACTGCAGTAGCGTTTTCTGAAGATCCTTCAGCAAAAGGAGATTCTATAAATGGAAGATTAGGAAATAAAGGTAATTTAGGTTATTTTTCTGCATTCAGAATGGTATTTCCTTTTGAAGATGCAGCTTATAAAACTAAAGTTGGCGAAGTTTCAACACCTTTTAAAACACGTTTTGGATATCATATTTTGAAAGTTGATTCTATCAGAAAATCAAAAGGAGAAGTTGAGGTTGCTCATATTTTAATAACTGATAAAACCGAAAAAGGGGAGAGATTAATTAATGAAGTGTATGACAAACTTCAGAAAGATCAACAATTTAAAACCTTAGCAAGAGAATATTCTGATGATGAAGGCACAAAATCTAAAGGGGGTATTTTACGTAAATTCGGAAAAGGCGTTATGGTAAAACCGTTTGAAGATGCTGCTTTTGGTTTGGAAAAAGAAGACACTTATTCAAAGCCATTTAAAACTCAATTTGGTTGGCATATTGTGTATCTGATTAAAAAATATCCTATTGATTCTTTTGAAAATTTACAACCAGAATTGCTTCAAAAAGTTCGTTCTGATGAAAGAGCTCAACTGTCTCAAATGGCAGTTATTCAAAAGTTGAAAAAGAAATATACCATTACTGAAAACGAATCAGCAAAATCAATTTTTGATTTAAAAAACTTCAGAAACATAGCTACAGATTCTCTTCAAACAGAAATTTTAAAAATAAATGAACGAACTATTTCTCAAGAAAAATTCATAAATTTTATCAAAAATAAAAAAGGAAAAGCTGTTTTTGAAATGTATGAAGATTTTAAAAACGAAGAAATATTAAATTATTACAAAGAAAATTTAGAAAAATTAGAACCTGAATTTGCATCAACACTTCAAGAATATAAAGATGGATTGTTGTTATTTGAGTTGATGCAACAAACTATTTGGGAAAAAACAACCAAAGATTCTTTGGCTTTGAAAACGTATTTTGATGAAAATAGCAACAAATACAGCTCTGATGATCTTACCAAAGTAAAAGGAGAAGTAATGAATGATTATCAAAACTTCTTAGAAAACACTTGGATTGATGAATTGAGAAGGAATGTTATCATCACAATTTATAACAAACAGTTAAAAAATTTAATCAAATTTTATAATAAAAAATAGTGAAAAAGTTGTTGTTTTTATTTTTGGGAACACTTTTTTTTATTTCTTGCGATTACTTTGATTTTCGCAGTAAAGAGGAAGAAGAGGAGGGAATTGTTGCGATCGTAAAAACTCAAAAATTGTTTAGAGACGATATCAAATCCATTTTACCAGAAAATTACACTAAAAATGATAGTACACTTTTGGTAAGAAGTTTCATTAACAATTGGGCTTTAAAACAACTTTTATTATCAAAAGCAGAAAAAAATAGTTCTTTAGAAACTACCAATGAAATAAATAAATTAGTCAATGATTACCGAGAAAGTTTGTTGATTAATAACTATAAAGAAATGTTGATTAACCAACAATTGGATACAATAATTTATTCAACTGAAATTGATGAATTTTATCAGATCAACAAAGAGAATTTTAAGTTGAATGAAGATTTAATCAAAATAAAATACCTTCATTTTGATCATAAAGTGGTTAATAAAAAAGAATTGATTCGGCTTTTTAGATCCGAAAGAATTGATGATTTAGAATCGTTGCAAAAACAACAATTAAGCTTCAAACAATTTCAATTTAATACGGATATTTGGACTTCAGTTGATAAAGTTTCTGCAATTTTGCCATTTTCGAGAGATATTTTGTTAAATAAAACCAAATATCTTGAAAAACAAGATTCAATAGGTTTATATTTGATTTCCATTAATAACGTTTTGGTTCGAAATGAGACAGCACCATTGAGTTACATAAAGCCGCAAATAAAACAAATGATTTTGCACAGACGCAAAATAGAATTGATTAAAGACATAGAAAAAATAATATTACAAGATGCTACAAAAAACAACAATTTTAAAACGTATTAATTTAATTATATTCCTCTTTTTCTTAGTATTTGCCAGTTTTACAAGTTTTGCTCAAAAAGTAAAAATTGATGGAGTTGCCGTAGTTATTGGTAAAAACATTGTTCTAAATTCTGATATTGATAAGTTCAAGCAAGAAATCGAAAAAAGATCGGAAGGGAAAATTAAAATTTCTGACTGTGAAATGTTAGAAGAATTAATGCAACAAAAGCTATTATCTCATCATGCGGTTGTGGATAGTGTTACGGTTTCTGATGCTGAAATTACAGCAAATGTTGATAGGAATATAGCCTACTTTACTCAAGAATTTGGTTCTGTTGACAAAGTAATAAAAGCGTATGGTTTTAATAGTATTGAAGATTTAAAAGCTGAAATCTACACTGTTGAAAAAGACAATTTGCTTATCCAAAGAGAACAAGCAAAAATTACTGAAAAAGTTGATGTAACACCTGAAGAAGTTCGTTTGTATTTTAACGGACTAAAAGATAAAGGCGAATTGCCAGAAATTCCTGCAGAAGTAGAAATTGCCCAAATTGTTTTTAAAGCAATTCCTTCACAAGAAGAAGATGATCGTATCATTGAAAAACTGAATGAACTAAAGACTCAAATTGAAGAAGGAGCAAATTTTAAAATGAAAGCAATTATCAATTCTGAAGATCCAGGTGTTACCAGTAATGGAGGAGAATATGAAGTAACTAAAGAATCTCCTTTTATCAAAGAATTTAAAGAAACAGCATTTAGTTTGGATATTGATCAGGTCTCAAAACCTTTCAAATCAGATTTTGGATATCACATCATGCAATTGCATGAAATTAGAGGAAATAAACGTGTTGCATCACACATTTTAATGCGACCAAATGTTTCAGATCAATTGATAAAAGATACAAAAATCAAAGCTGATCAAGTTAAACAAGATATTTTGGATGGTAAAATTACTTTTGAAGAAGCTGTAAAACAATATTCTCAGGACGATGATACTAAAAATGATGGAGGATTGATTACAAATCCATACAATGGAGAATCAAAATTTGATTTGACAAGAATGGATCCAGATTTGTATGGAAGAGTTGCTGAATTGAAAAAAGGAGAATACACAGATGTATTTTTCGATCAAGATCAAAGTGGTATAAAAATGTTCAAATTTATGTTGATGAGAGAGAGAACAGATACTCATGTTGCAGATTTGGTCCAAGATTATGTGAAAATTCAAGAATTGGCTTTGATGAAAAAGAAAGAAGAAGTGATTACCAAATGGTCTAAAGAAAAAATAAAAGACACGTATATTAAATTGTCTGAAATTCACAATAAATGTACGTTTGAAAAAAACTGGAAAAAAGAAACTGCTAACTAATGTCAGACGTGGAAGCTGTAAATGATTTGGTAAAAAAATACCAATCATTACAAACGGAAATAGGAAAAGTAATTATTGGACAAAAAGATGCAGTAAACTTTACGCTTTTGTCAATTTTTTGTGGAGGACATTCCTTGTTGATTGGTGTTCCTGGATTGGCAAAAACACTTTTGGTGAATACTGTTTCTGAAGCTTTAGGATTGCATTTTAAACGCATTCAATTCACGCCTGATTTAATGCCTTCAGATATTTTAGGAAGTGAAATTTTAGACCAGAATAGGCAATTTACATTCATAAAAGGGCCTGTTTTTTCCAATATTATTCTAGCGGATGAAATCAATAGAACGCCACCTAAAACGCAAGCAGCTTTGTTGGAAGCAATGCAAGAGCGCTCAGTAACTGTTTCAGGAAATCATTACAAATTAGAGTTGCCTTTTTTTGTATTGGCAACTCAAAATCCCATAGAACAAGAAGGTACCTATCCTTTGCCAGAAGCACAGTTAGACCGTTTTATGTTTTCTATTAATTTAGAATACCCCTCTTTCCAAGAAGAAGTGGCAGTCGTTTTCAACACAACAAGCAATCAAAATCAACAATTGAATCCTATTTTTTCAGGACTAGAAATTATTGAAATTCAGCAATTAATTCGAAAAATTCCTGTGACTAACAACGTTGTTGAATATGCAGTAAGATTGGTTGGAAAGACAAGACCTAAATCTGCTGAAGCTACAGAAATGGTCAAAAATTATTTGGATTGGGGTGCAGGACCAAGAGCTTCACAAAATTTAGTTTTAGCAGCGAAAGCGCATGCTGCAGTTCGAGGTAAGTATTCTCCAGATATTGAGGATGTAAAAGCTGTTGCAATTCCGATTTTGTCACACAGAATTGTTAAGAATTACAAAGCAGAAGCTGAAGGAATTACAGTTTCAGAAATTATAAATTCACTTTTATAAAGATTCTTCTTCGTTTTTATATTCAAAAAAACTAAATACATTTCCTCCATATCTTTTGTCATAACTATGGTTTTTGTGTTGAGATAGGTCCGTGTTTTTTGAATGTTCTATAATTAACAATCCATCAACAGCAATCAATTCTTTTTCAAAAACTAGATTAACAATTTGTAGGAATTTTTCAATTTCAAAATGATATGGTGGATCAGCAAAAATAATATCAGCTTGCAAAGTGGTTTTTTCTAAAAACGAGTATACATCACTTTTAAAACTGTTGATGTCAAAATTAAGCTCTTTAGAAATACTATTGATGTATTTTATGCAATTGTAATTTTCGTCAACTGCAACTATGTTTTTACTTCCTCTTGACGCAAATTCATAACTGATATTTCCAGTTCCAGCGAATAAATCAATTATTGTAATCGCATCAAAATAAAAATGGTTGTTTAAAATATTGAACAAACCTTCTTTCGCCATATCTGTTGTTGGGCGAACTGGTAAGTTTTTAGGAGCTTGTAAACGTCTTCCTTTGTGTTTTCCTGATATAATTCTCATCCTAATAAAATGGAATTTGAATGTTTTTCGGCATCTAATTCTTTAAAAATAGGCTGAGAGCTTTCAAGAAAAAATACATTTTTAATGTACGTATATACAATTTTATATATCTCAGACTCGAAAGTTATTTCTCCAGTAAAATACAATTTGAATTCTTCGTTATTTAATTGTAATTGTTCTGCCACAAAGAGAATATAATAAATGAAATCTTCCTTAGTTTGGTATGAAAATGAGTTACTTAGAATCAATTTTTTATTTTCTAAAACCACAATATCAAACGTGTTTTTAAAAACATTCACAAACATCACTTTCTCTTCAATCTCATTTTTTTGGATCAATTTTTCTAAGAGAATTGTAGTATGATGCTTGTACTCAAATTCACCAAAGTTTTGAAATAAATAATTATTGATGTTTACATAAGGAACATATACATTTTTTGCTTCAATTTCGGCAATAGTATCAAAAGTTATTAAATCTGTTTGTAAGGTTTTGATATTGAGCTCAAGATAAGAGTTTAGCGAGTCCTCATCAAAATATGCATCTGGAATAAGCGTATTTAGGCTATTTTGATGAATGACAAAAACTTCACTGAATTCATAGTGTAAAATAGGGTCTTCGTTAAAAATTGTTTTTATTTTTTCTAACAAATCTTCCAATGAATTGACAGTTTCATCAAAAGTATAATTAGCAAAGTAGCTAATTTCTTTTGAAAACAAATCTGAAACACAAAAAGAAAATCCATCCAAACTAAATTGGATGGATAATATCTTATTGTCAGTGTTTTTTAAAGATATGTTATTGCTGCTTTTTTTCACTTGGTTTATCGTAAGATGGTGGCCAGTTTCCTCCGGTTGTTACTTCATCTAAAGAACCTACAGAAACGTATTCACCTTTAATTTGATCGGTTTCTATTGCTTCTAATTCTTGTTTTACCAAAGATTCATTCATGCCTGCTAAAATTGCTGTTTTGGAAGTTTTAGCCATAAAAGTAGGGACGATCAGTCCTTGCACTTTTTCAACTTTTGCAACTTCTAATTCAAATTCTATGCCTTCGACTCCAGGAACTTTAAACATGTTTTTATAATCACGACCTTCAAAATATTTTAAAACAGGTTCATATCCAATGGTATCTGTTACTCTTCTTTCAACATCTACAATAATTCCACCACCTCTGTTTTCTTTTTCTACGATTGTTCTAGTTTCAGTTATGGCAAGTTTAGCTTGTTCAATGAAAGCAATTAACAATTCTTTATTATTGGTGTAACTTCCATATTTTTCGTAGAATTTAATTTCTCCATCTCTGATCATTTTTAAATTCTCTACAACTGGCGAATATTTTTTAACTTTTTCTTTGTTAAATTGAATTGGCTCCATAATACCTCCATAGATTTTAAATCCTAAAAAAACTGCTATAGCTAACAGTATAATTGAAGGAATCCAACGGAAGTTTAATGGAAGATATTTAACAATTGCAAAAGCAAGAAGAACAGCTACTAAGACAGCTCCTATAATCATTAGTAATAAACTCATTTTATTTTATTTTTAATAGTAATAAGGCAAATCTACAATTTTTTTTTAATCATAAAAACATTTATTTGTAAAGAAAGCTATCTTTGTTACATTATATTTTTTATGATTCAAAAACCCATAGATTTTTACAAACAATTGCATGTAAATTTTCCTTTTTTGGCAACAGAAAAGCAAGATGTTATGCTAAAATTGTTAAGTATATTTATTTTTGAAACGGATAAGGAAAGTCTTTTTTTGTTGAAAGGATATGCAGGAACAGGAAAAACAACTGTCATCAGCACTTTTGTAAATGCACTCCAATTTGCAGGAAAAAAAGCAGTTTTATTGGCACCAACAGGAAGAGCCGCAAAAGTGATTTCAGTATACTCAAAACGACCCGCATTTACGATTCATAAAAAAATTTATTTTCCAAAAAAACAATCTAATGGGTCTCTTTCATTTGTATTACAGCCCAATAAACATACCAATACTTTTTTTATAGTTGATGAAGCTTCTATGATTCCTGATGAAAAACAACATCAAAATTCGTTTGAAAGCTCCTCATTATTAGATGATTTGATTTCGTATGTTTATTCTGGTAAAAACTGCAAATTGATTTTTGTTGGAGATACTGCTCAACTTCCACCAGTAAAATTGACTATGAGTCCTGCTTTAGATTCAGATATTTTAACCAAACATTATTTTAAGGATGTCAAAGAAATAGAGTTGGATGAAGTGATGCGTCAACATGAAAACTCAGGAGTTTTGTTCAATGCAACTCAATTGCGAAAATTAATTCAAAATGATGGCAATCCATTTCAATTTCAAATAAAATTTCCTGATATCAAAAGATTGGAAGATGGTTATGAGATTGAAGATGCTATTTTGGACGCTTATAATTCAAATGGAGTAGAAGATACTGCGTTTATTGTTAGGTCAAATAAGCGTGCAAATGAATACAATAGGCAAATTCGAATGCAAATTCGAGGTCAAGAAAATATGATTTCAACAGGAGATTACATCATGATTGTTAAGAATAATTATTTTTGGCTCGATGAAACTTCTCAAGCAGGTTTTATTGCGAATGGGGATATTTGTGAAGTGTTGCGTATTTTTTCCATCAAAGAGATTTATGGATTTTCATTTGCTGAAGTTACGCTCAGAATGATTGATTATCCAGAAATGGTTCCTTTTGAAACGGTTTTACTTTTAGACACATTGACAAGCGAAAGTCCATCCTTAACATATGAAGATTCCAATAAATTATACCAAGCTATAAAAGAGGATTATGCAGAGGAAACTTCCAATTACAAACAATTACTGGCAATCAAAAAAAATCCATATTTCAATGCGTTGCAAGTCAAATTTTCATATGCCATAACTTGTCATAAATCTCAAGGAGGACAATGGAAAACTGTTTTTGTGGAGCAACCTTATTTGCCTAATGGCGTTTCAAAAGAATATTATAGATGGTTATACACAGCAATTACAAGAGCTCAAGAAAAATTATATTTGATTGGCTTTAAAGACGAATTTTTTTCAAGTTAATGTAATAAATAATGAATCGCAATTGTCCCAAATTTATTGCCATACGTATACCTTAAGTCCTCAGATTGACTTGTATTGTAATTAAAAATATATCCAAAATGAAATCTATGTGCGGTAAATTTAATTCCGATTTCAAGGTTAAAAACCATTGGAATCAATTCTTTGGTAACTAGACTTCCTGCATTTAAAAAACTTCCTTGAATAGTAGCGTCATAAAAGGCATAGCTAACAGTTGGTTTGATAACTAGAAAAGATTCAATTTCTCTGACATCATTCGTATTTTTGTTATTTAAATTGGTTTTAAAAGCAATAGAATTGGCTAGTTTTTGCAAAGGCTTCAAACCAATTCTGCTATACAATCCAGTAGAAATATCTGTAAAAACAGTCCCGAAATTTACTGTATTTACCCATGAAACATCATACATTCCTGAGGAATCTTTACCAATATAAGAGATATATTCTGCTCTAAAATTAATTCCAAATGCATTTTTTATCTGATATTCCCATCCAGTGCCTAATTTAAAACCATATAATTTGTGAATGAAATCTTGAATTTCTTTGCTAAATGCATTTTCTCCAATAACACCAATATCAATTGAAGTAGTTAGAATTTTGTTGGTTTTATAGACATTTGTAATTCCGAAATTACCATATAAATATCCTGCAAAAGGTCTGTCATGTTCATCAATTGAAGTTACATTTGGTCTATTTGGTGTGAACATTTTATGACCAATTTGCCATTGAAAAATTTTTTTTTCTACAAATTCTTTTTTGGTTTCTGACAAATATCTGTAGTTTAAAAACATTCCATTTGTGTAATATCGATCTCTAACAACAGAAACATACAGATCGTTGTCATTGATAAAGCTAATTTCTTTTGAAAATTTTTGTTGAGAAAAGATCCAAAATACATTAAAAAATGTTAAAAGAAGCAGAATTTTTTTCATAAAACACAAATATAAATCAACAGATGTAAAATCATTCTTTTTTAACACAATTATCAAAAAAAGGTTTATTTTAGTGCTATTAAATGAACTCAATGATTATTAAAGAAACGCTATCCGTTGAAGATTTTCAAAACATAAAAAATAACAGAGAATTACTTGCCAAAATAAAAGATAAAAACATTTCTTATGCCAAAGTTCAAGAAGCACTTTCCTACGAAAATGAACTACGTTTGTTACAAATAGAGTTGGTAAAATTGCAACGTCATATTTCGAATTATAATATGAGAGTTGCTGTTATTTTTGAAGGAAGAGATGCTGCTGGAAAAGGAGGGAATATCAGACGTTTTATGGAACATCTTAATCCAAGGTCTAGTAGATTGGTTGCATTAAATAAACCTACTGATATTGAAAAAGGGCAATGGTATTTTCAACGATATATCAAAGAATTACCCAATCCTGGTGAAATAGTATTTTTTGATAGAAGTTGGTATAACAGAGCCGTTGTTGAGCCAGTAATGGGTTTTTGTTCAGAAATTCAGTACAGAAATTTTTTGTTGCAAGTACCTGAATTTGAGCATATGATGTATGAAGACGGAGTTGTTATTATTAAATTTTGGTTGTCTATAACAAAAGAAGAACAGTTAAAACGTTTTGAAGCCAGAAAAGAAAATCCATTAAAACGTTGGAAATTTAGTCCTGTTGATAAACAAGGCCAGGTTTTATGGGATAAATACACAGAATACAAAGCCGAAATGTTTTCAAAAACACACACAACCTACAGTCCTTGGATGATTATCAAAACCAATAATAAAAAGGTAGCTAGATTAGAGGCTATGAGACATGTTTTGTCGCAATTTAATTACGAAGGAAAATCACAGGCAGGTACAGTGCTTACTCCAGATCCAAATGTGGTGATGCGTTATTTTCGATCTAATATTCATCAAATAGATTAATCGTATGAATTTACATCTAACAGAAGAGGAATTAAGAAGGATAAATACTAAAAAAGGTTTTTTAGCTTTGCTTTTAAAAGAGCCTTACAATGTTGAAAAGGCACTGAGATATATTGATTATCAGAAGAAAATCGAAAAACTACAAGCAGAATTGATTCGCCTTCAAACTTGGGCAATCAATAATGACGAACGAATTATCATTGTTTTTCAAGGTAGAGATGCTGCAGGAAAAGGTGGTGCTATTAGACGTGTTACTGAACGAATCAATCCACGTCACATGCGAATAGTAGCCTTGCCAAAACCATCAAAAGACGAGGAATCTCAATGGTATTTTCAACGTTATGTGGAGCAATTTCCAAAGGCTGGTGAAATGGTTTTTTTTGACAGAAGTTGGTATAACAGGGCAGTTGTAGAGCCTGTAAACGGATTTTGTACCCAAGAAGAGTATGAAATTTTTATGAGTCAGGTAAATGATTTCGAGAGAATGATTTTAGAATCTGGTATTCACTTAGTAAAAATTTACATGTCAATCTCAAAAACGGAACAAGCAAAACGTTTTGCTGACATCAAAAAAGATCCATTAAAACAGTGGAAAATGACTAAATTAGATGAAAAAGCACAAGAATTGTGGGATCAATATACTGCGTATAAAAATGCCATGTTTGCTAGGACAAATACTACAATTTCTCCCTGGAAAATAATACGTGCGAATAGAAAAACAGATGCAAGATTAAACGTAATCAATCATATTTTAAAAATGATTCCGTATGATAAAAGTATTGAGATATAAGTTATAGTAAATTCTCAAATGATTAAGATTAGAATTTTACGTCAACAATTAAATATATTGACCGTTAAGCAATGATGTTAATTTTAATTTTTGTCTAACTTCGTTAAAAATAAAATAGATTTCACCTGAAATTTGTTTGTTAATTTCCATATATCTTTCCTCTTGTAACAAAGTTCCATCACTGCGTTTTGGGTCTTCAATAGGCAATTGAAAACAATAGCTTGCGCCAATACAAGCGCAATTTGTATCCACATTTGTACAAGTAGTTATTGCTATAAAATTCGATGGGTTTTCTGGATGTTCAATCAATTTAGAATAGCCAATAATATGTTTTTTTGTACCATCAAATGAAATTTCATACTTCGGATTTTGATGTGAAAAATCAGACAATTGAAAGTAAAATCCTGCTTTTTGTAATGTTTTTATAGTACTTCTATTAAATGAAGTAATTTCAATTCCGCCAGAAAATGAGAGGATGTTTAACTTAAAATAACTAGCGGCAAAAAATCCCCAAACTTGTGCTAACTGACTTCTTCTGGAGTTTTGAGAACAAATGAAAGTAAGGTTAACAACTTCGTTTTTTGCATATTCTTTGGCAATTGTTTCTGCAATTTTTAGCAAGTAATTTTTTCTATCTTCAGCTATTAAAATTTTTTTCGATGATTTTTCGAAGAAGTTTTTTGCAGAAACAGATTTAGTCTTCAGCATCTTGTTATTTTTGTACAAAATTAAATCATTAATAGTTCATTTTAAATTAAGTAAAGGTTAAGAATGCGTTTAGAAATTGGAAATAAAGTAGCAGTTTTAGATGATGTTTTAAAAGGCAGCGTGGTAAAAATTGAGGGAGAAAATATTACTGTTAAAACAGACGATGGAATGATTTTGACTTTTTTGAAATCAGAATTAGTTAAAATTGAAAAAGACCAACATGAACTTTCTAAATTTTCAGATATCAATCATCAGTTGTTTAAAGAAAAAATTGCATCTCAACCCGATAAAAAAAGTGCGTTTAAAAAAGATAAAAACGAAGTTATTTTTGAAGTTGATTTGCATATCAATCAATTGGTAAACTCAACAAGAGGAATGGATAATTTCGACATGTTGAATTTGCAATTAGATACTGCGAAACGAAAATTAGAATACGCGATTTCTAAAAGAATTCCGAAAGTTGTATTTATTCATGGAGTAGGAGAAGGGGTTTTAAAATCGGAATTGGTACGTTTGTTTCAAAAATATCCAGTAAAGTTTTACGATGCTTCTTACAAGAAATATGGTTTGGGAGCCACTGAAGTAGTTGTTTTTCAAAATGGTAATTTTTAATTTGTAAACTGTATTTTTACACAATGAAAATGATTTATTTAGACAATGCTGCAACTACAATGATTGATGCTGAAGTTTTATCAGTGATGCATGAAGCGTCTTTAGAAAATTTTGGCAATCCCTCTTCAACACATCAATTTGGTCGTAAAGCAAAATCGGCGATTGAAACTGCCAGAAAAAATATTGCAAAACGCTTTAATGTTTCTGCAAGCGAAATTATTTTTACTTCAGGAGGTACAGAAGCTGATAATTTAATTCTTCAAAACGCTGTTTTTAATTTGGGAGTTCAACGAATTATTACTTCAAAAATTGAGCATCATGCAGTATTGAATACCTGCGAATTTTTAGAAAAAACACACGAAATTCAATTGGATTTTGTTCAACTAGATGTTCATGGAAATATTGATTTACATCATTTAGAAACCCTTCTTGCAACTTCTGATAAAAAAACGTTGATCAGTTTGATGCTCATCAACAATGAAATCGGAAACCTACTATCAACAGATGCAGTGTGTGAATTATCTGACAAGTACCAAGCACTCTTTCATTCAGATGCTGTACAAGCAGTGGGGCATTATCATATTGATTTGCAACAAACTCCCATTGATTTTTTGGTAGCAAGTGCCCATAAATTTCATGGGCCCAAAGGCGTTGGTTTTGCGTATTTTAAAAAAGGTTTTACCATTATACCTCTTTTTTATGGAGGAAATCAAGAAAAAGGAGCAAGGTCTAGTACGGAAAATGTGCATGGAATTTTAGGCATGGAAAAAGCCCTAGAAATAGCGTGTAATAACCTAGAGAATGATAAAAACCATATCAATGTCATTAAAAAATATTTTATTGATGAGTTGCAGCATCATTTTAAAAACATCGCTTTTAATGGAACTTCATCAGACCTAGAAAAAAGTACGTACACTATTTTAAATGTTCGTTTTCCTGTAAAAAACGACTTATTACTATTCAGTTTAGATATGGCAGGAATTGCCGTTTCTGGAGGTTCAGCTTGCCAAAGTGGAAGCAATAAAGGATCACATGTGTTAGCTGAAATTTTGACTGATGAACAAGCAAACGAAACTTCAATTCGATTTTCATTTTCAAAATTCACCACCAAAGAAGAGATAGATTTTACGATTGTAAAATTAAAAGAGCTGCTTAAATAGCAGCTCTTTTGTTTACACACTACACTAAATTTATTGATATTAAAATCCAGTTTTTCACTCAGCAGAATTATCTCCCTAGCTTTTTAGTTCATAAATTGGGGGATGTTCCAATATTGTAATGACATTTTTTTAATCTATTATTAGTTTTTTGGTTTCTATATTGTTTGAACTTTCTTGGATTCGCACAAAATAAATTCCGCTGTTTAAATCAGTCACCGAAAAAAAATTATTCTTAATGTTTGCAGTAGAAAACTGTTTTACTTGCTTGCCTGTAATGTCAAAAACACTCACTTTTTGTACTTCTTTTGATAAAGAAAAAGTACTAGAAGTTGGATTTGGATACAGTTGTAGGGTAGTTTTTTCTAATGAAATATCCTCGTTTGATAAGGTGGCAGCTTTATTACCAAAGATTTTGAATTGCCCTGGTTGCAATGTAATAGTGCTTGCAGAATAAGTAGTATTGTTTGTTGCATCCATCAAATCAACCCAAGCTCCAGCTGATGGAAAATTGGTATTTACGGTTTGTTGCACCACATCAAAATTGGCTAAAACAACTACATTTCTTAGTCCTGTTTCAGGAATATTGGTATTGTAAATATCAATTCTTGGCGTTAAAGAACCTGAGGTAATTGTGTAATCACCTTCAAAAACGGGTTCGTTAATTTTTAATAAATTCATTCTAGCCCAATCATCGTATATTTTCTTTCTCGCAGGATTAGACATCCAATTTTCTGCCCATTGAGGTTGTTGTTTGGTGTCTAATTTACAATCGCCATCTGTTCCTCCAGGTTCATTAACTACTCCATTATTACAAGCAAAAATGGAAATATCCATCCCTAAAGAAGCAAAATGCCAAATCATCTTTGGACCAGGAATTGTTAAACTTACTGCACCAATGGCAGACATTCTAGATAATGCGGTGTTTAAATCTTTTACATTATGAGCTGAAATAGCGCTGTTTCCGTAAGTTAAAGCTTTATACATGATTCTCTCTTCGTCATGACTTTCAGGATATCCAATCAATCTTGGTCCATTAAATTGAGTACGAGATTTATGTCCAATTCCATTAATATTCGAATTAGCGCTATAACCCATAATTAATTGACTGTATGGATCTGTCATTTTTCCCCATAACATAACTCCCTTGCCTTCGT
>JANREL010000157.1 GCA_030758355.1 Polaribacter sp. | reverse complement strand
GTGATAATGTGGGTGATGTTGCTGGAATGGGAGCCGATTTATTTGGTTCGTATGTAGCAACTGTTTTGGCTGCAATGGTTTTAGGAAATTATGTCATTAAAGATATGGGGGGTAAAATCGATGACGCTTTTGGCGGAATTGGACCAATTTTATTACCAATGGCAATCGCAGGTTTCGGAATTTTATTTTCTATCATTGGAACAATGTTAGTGCAAATTTCTAGTGATGATGCAAAAGAAAAACAAGTTCAAGGTGCATTAAATATTGGAAACTGGGTGTCAATTATTTTAACATTAGTTTCGTGTTATTTCTTGGTAGATTTTATGTTACCTGAGGTAATGACCATGGAATTTTATGGTGAAGGTTCAAAAGAAATTTCTTCAATGCGTGTTTTTTATGCGACTATTGTTGGATTGGTCGTGGGAGGTGTTATTTCATCAGTAACAGAATATTATACAGGATTAGGAACAAAACCAGTATTGGCAATTGTACAAAAATCTTCTACTGGTGCAGGAACCAACGTAATTGCTGGTTTGGCAACAGGAATGATTTCTACATTTCCAACAGTATTGTTATTTGCTGCTGCAATTTGGGCTTCTTATGCTTTTGCAGGTTTTTATGGAGTAGCTTTAGCAGCCTCTGCAATGATGGCTACAACAGCAATGCAATTAGCCATTGACGCTTTCGGACCAATTTCTGATAATGCTGGGGGAATTGCTGAAATGAGTGAATTACCAAAAGAGGTTCGTACAAGAACCGATATTTTAGATTCTGTTGGAAATACAACAGCAGCAACTGGAAAAGGGTTTGCAATTGCATCTGCAGCATTAACTTCATTAGCTTTATTTGCTGCCTATGTAACTTTTACAGGAATTGATGGAATCAATATTTTTAAAGCGCCCGTTTTAGCAATGCTATTTGTGGGAGGAATGATTCCAGTAGTTTTCTCTGCCTTGGCAATGAATTCTGTTGGTAAAGCTGCCATGGATATGGTGTATGAAGTACGTCGACAGTTTAAAGAAATTCCAGGAATTATGGAAGGAACTGGAAAACCTGAATATGGCAAATGTGTTGAAATTTCTACAAAAGCGGCATTACGCGAAATGATGTTACCAGGTATATTAACCATTGGTTTTCCAATTGCAATTGTAATTTTAGGCAAACTAGTTTATGGTGATAACAATCAATTAATTGCTGAAATGTTAGGTGGCTATATGGCTGGAGTTACTGTTTCTGGTGTACTTTGGGCTGTGTTCCAAAACAATGCCGGTGGTGCTTGGGATAACGCAAAAAAATCATTTGAAGCTGGAGTTGAAATCAATGGAGTAATGACTTTTAAAGGTTCTGATGCGCACAAAGCAGCTGTAACTGGTGATACTGTTGGTGATCCTTTCAAAGATACTTCAGGTCCTTCAATGAACATTTTAATCAAATTAACTTGTTTGATTGGTTTGGTAATTGCGCCAATTTTAGGTGGACATACTGAAGCAATTTCAACTATTAAAGAAGAAGTAAAAAAAGAAATTCAAGTGACAGTAAATAGTCAAAATGATCAATTAGCTTCTGCAATTATCATCACAACAAAAACTGTTAATGGAAAAACATTTACAGAAACCCAAACTATTTCAGGAACGCTTCAAGAAATTGAAAAGAAAGCCAATGAAATAAATGGAACTAACGTACACGTTATTGAAAATAAGTAATTATTCACAAAATATAATTTCAAAAAAAACGCCTAGATTGATTTCTAAGCGTTTTTTTTTATGATTTAAAACAACATATCAATATTTAAAAAGCATATCTCTGAGGCCCTCCTCTTCTTATTTCTTCAGTAGCATATTCCTCGTATTTTTTAAAATTTACTCTAAAAGCATTGGACAATGCAAATGCAGTTTCATAATAGGCTTCATCATTATTCCAAGTGCTTCTTGGACTCAATAATTCTGTTGGAACACCAGGACAACTTCTTGGCTGTGCTACTCCAAAAACGGAATGAATATGGTAATTTTCATAGGTATAATCAGCCAAAGTCCCGTTTAAAACTGCTGTAATCATGGCACGTGTATATTTTAATGGCATTCGTTTTCCAACACCATATTTTCCGCCAGACCAACCTGTATTTACCAACCAAACATTTACTCCTGATTCTTTCATTTTTTTGCTTAACATTTCTGCGTATCTTGTTGGATGTAAAGGCATAAATGGGGCTCCAAAACAAGCCGAAAAATTTGGAACAGGCTCAGTTACACCTGCTTCTGTTCCAGCAACTTTAGCTGTATATCCTGAAATAAAATGATAGGCAGCTTGTGCGGGTGTAAGCTTAGAAATTGGAGGCAAAACCCCAAAAGCATCTGCTGTTAAAAAGAAAATATTTTTTGGGTTTTTTCCCATGGAAGGATTTTGAATAGTATCAATATGATACAAAGGATAACTCACTCTCGTATTCTCAGTAATTGAAGTATCTGCAAAATCAACATCACCATTATCTTTCAAAACCACATTTTCTAAAATTGCGCCTTTTTTGATAGCCGCATAAATTTCAGGTTCATTTTCTTGTGATAAATTTATCACTTTAGCATAACAACCACCTTCAAAATTGAAAATCGTATTTTCTGCAGTCCAACCATGTTCATCATCTCCAATCAAACTTCTATTTGGATCTGTTGATAAAGTAGTTTTTCCGGTTCCTGACAATCCAAAGAAAATAGCTGTATCTCCCTTTTCTCCTACATTGGCAGAGCAATGCATTGGTAAGGTATTTTTATATACTGGTAAAATAAAATTCAATGCTGAAAAAATTCCTTTTTTAATTTCGCCAGTATAACCTGTTCCACCAATTAATATAATTTTTCTAGAAAAATTTAAAATCGCAAAATTATGTTGTCTTGTGCCATCTTTTACCTTATCTGCCAAAAATCCTGGTGCGTTGATTACTGTCCATTCTGCATAGAAATTTTCTAATTCATTTTCTGTCGGACGTAAAAACATATTGTAAGCGAACATATTACTCCATGGAAATTCATTCACAACTCGAATGGAAAGTTTGTAGCTTTCATCAGCACAAGCAAAACAATCTCTTACAAAAAGCTCTTTTTCAGAGAGATAATCAACAACTTTATCATAAAGTTTGTCAAAATTTTCTGAAGAAAAAGGAATATTGATGTTGCTCCACCAAACTTCATTTTCAGTAATTTCATCTTTTACAATAAAACGATCTAAAGGAGATCTTCCTGTAAACTCACCAGTATTAACTGTAATTGCTCCTAAAGACGTCTCTACTCCTTGCCCTTTTTGAATTGTTTGGTCATGTAACTCATCGGGTATTAACTGATAACGAATAATTGAATTTTTGATTCCTAGATAATGTAACGAAATCGATTTCGTATTTGAATCTATCATGCCAATATTTTTAAATTTCTTGGAGGCAAAATTATGAAAAAAATACAAAAACTTAACTTTTACTTTTAAAATTATTGAATTATAATTTTATATTCATTTTTCTTGTGAATAGTATAATCATAGTTATCCAACCCGCAATTAAAAATAAACCTCCCAATGGTGTAATGAACCAAATTGATTTTGCTTGAATAGAAGTTAATTGAATTAGATAAATTGATCCTGAAAAAAAGAAAATTCCAAAATAAAAAAAGGCGTTGATAAGTTGTTTTTGTTTTGCTGAAATTCCATCAAAAATGGCAATGAATAACAATACAATTGCATGATACATTTGATAAAGAACTGCTGTTTCAAAACTTTTTAATTGATCAAAAGTGAGTATTTCTTTTAAAGCATGTGAACCAAAAGCACCCAAGACAATTGCTGTAACTCCAAAAAAACAAGCAATAACTAAATTTTTAAACATTTTAAAAGCTTTTTGTTAAATTTTAAACAATAATAGTATCTTCGTATAATTACAAAAATACAGCTTTATTTATGAAAAAGATTCTAATTATTGGCGCAGGAAGATCGAGTTCTTCTTTAATAACATATCTTTTAAAAAATTCTATTAAAGAGGATTTATTTATAACGATTGGTGATATTTCCATCGAAAATTCCTCAAAAATCATACATAATCATACAAGAGGAAAAGCGATTATATTGGACATTTTTAATGAAGGTATTCGTAAAAAAGAAATTGAAAAAGCAGATTTGGTAATTTCAATGCTTCCTGCCTTATTACATATTCAAGTTGCTAAAAACTGTTTAGAATTTAAAAAACACTTGGTTACTGCCTCCTACATTTCAGAAGAAATGAAATCTTTGGATGATGAAGTAAAAAAAAAGGGTCTCATTTTTATGAATGAAATTGGTTTAGATCCTGGAATTGATCACATGAGTGCTATGAAAATTATTGACAACATCAGAAATAAAGGCGGAAAAATGTTGCTTTTTGAGTCGTTTTGTGGTGGTTTGGTTGCGCCTGAAAGCGACACCAATCTATGGAATTATAAATTTACTTGGAATCCAAGAAACGTTGTTTTAGCTGGTCAAGGTGGAGCTGCCATGTTTATACAAGAAGGTACATATAAATACATTCCTTATCATAAATTATTCAGAAGAACAGAATTTTTATCCATCAAAGAATATGGAAAATTTGAAGCGTATGCCAACAGAGATTCGCTAAAATACAGAAGTGTTTATGGTTTAGATGAAATTCCAACCATGTATAGAGGAACTATTAGGAGAATAGGGTTTTCAAGAGCTTGGAATATTTTTGTGCAATTAGGGATGACTGATGATTCATATACCATCGAAAATTCTGAGCATATGAGTTACAGAGATTTTGTGAATCTATTTTTAGCGTATTCACCAACAGATTCTGTTGAACTAAAATTGCGTTCTTATTTAAAAATTGATCAAGATGATTTGATTTGGGAAAAATTGGTTGAATTAGATATTTTCAATCCCAATAAAAAAATTGGTTTAAAAAATGCAACTCCTGCTCAAATGCTACAAAAAATATTAGAAAATTCTTGGACTTTAGGGAAAAATGAAAAAGATATGATTGTAATGCAGCATCTTTTTGGATATGAATTGAATGGCAAAAAGCACCAAATTGAGAGTAGTTTGGTTGTCTTAGGAGAAAATCAAACCTACACAGCAATGGCAAAAACAGTGGGGTTGCCAGTTGCGATTGCAGCAATCAAAATTCTAAAAAAAAAAATTACTACTCCTGGAGTTCAATTGCCTATTTCAAGAGAAGTGTATGAACCAATTTTGAAAGAATTAGAAAAATGTGGCATTCAATTTATGGAAAGAGAAGTTCCGTATTTAGGATACAATCCAAACAATACCATTGGGTAATTACATTTTTATATAAAAATCTTTTGTCAAATTAATATATTCTTTGGTGTATTGATGACGTTCCGTTTCAATGATTAAATTAGATTCTATAACATCTGTTTTTTGAAAAGAAAAAGAAAGTAAACTTCTTTTCAATTTGGATGTTGGATTGCCTTGAACTCTGCAAACTTTATTCAGAAAAAGATTATTTTGGTTAGCTAACTTCACAAAGTCATTTTCTTCTTTAAAAGGAATAATTGTTGAAAAAACACCTTCCTCTGTTAAGATTTTAGAGACGCCCAATAACAAATCTTCAAAAGACAACGCACTTGTGAAACGTGCTTTAGTTCTGCTTTCAGAAGGAGTTTCAGCATTTTCAGTATAAAAAGGCGGATTTGAAACTATCAAATCATAAGTTTCTTTTTCGGATGAAATTTCATCAACAAATTCCTCAAATGAACAATGATAACAATACAAACGATCTGCCCAAATTGATTTTTCGAAATTTTCTACAGATTGTTCATAAGCATTTTCATCAATTTCAACAGCATCAATTGTTTCGGCATCAGAACGTTGAGCCAGCATCAAAGAAATAATTCCAGTTCCTGAGCCAATATCCAAAATTTTATCAGGAAAATTATCCAAAGAAGTCCAAACGCCTAATAATACAGCATCTGTACCAACTTTCATCGAAGTTTTCTCTTGATAAATCGAAAATTCTTTGAATTGAAAAGGTTTATCAGACATAAAATTTAAAAATTAAATATATAAAAAATTCCCTTGTTTTAATCACTTCTATTCATAATTATCAATTAAAATGAAAAAAATCGTTTAGTTTTTTATTTGTTGACGCCATTTCTTTTTAAATAATTAATGATAATCTAGAAACTTCACAAAACAGGATAAAAAAGGAGAACATTTTTTTACACTACTGAGCCAAATAATGATTGAATAATGATTACCAATTATAATAATGCAAAAGCAGATAACATTTCTGGACTTCATCAATTTGTTCATGATAATTATGGAAAACCATTGCCAATGATACTAAAATTTGATGATTATAAATACAAGTTTTTGGATGGTGAAGCTTTTAGAAATAATTTTAGCAAATCTGAAATAAGAGTTCAATTTGTATTAAGGTAGAATTACTTGTAGCAAGATTTGATAAAGGAATAAGTACCGCTTTCCAGACACTAAATATCAACTTTAGGATATGAAATTAATCTCAAATCAATTTTTTTTTAATGAAAGTGATCTAAATAACAAGCAAGTCAACTATGTAAATTTTTAAAGTAGCTAGTTTTTCAAGGGAATATTTTAAACTCAATAATAATTATTGTTGGCTATTAATTTCATTAAAAAACATCACTTAAACTTCACTCCCAAATGAACTACTTTTTTAGTTTCAAAAAAAGGTTCTTCAAAATAATTGGTTAAATCGTAAGTTGTTGCTGACGTATATTTTTGCAATTCCTCTGTTAAATCTCCTCCTTTTAAATATAAAATACCATTTTTAAGTTCATGGTTTTGTTTTTTGGCAATTTTTCCTTTTGTCCAATGTACAAAAGTTTCCATTTGCGCTACTGCCCTACTCACAATAAAATCATACGTGTCTTTTACTTCTTCTACCCTACAGTTAGAAGTTTTTACGTTTTTCAATCCCAAACCTGCAACGACTTCATCCACAACTTTTATTTTTTTTCCAATAGCATCTACCAAATGAAATTGGGTTTCAGGAAACAAAATCGCTAAAGGAATTCCAGGAAAACCACCTCCAGTACCAACATCAATTATTTTTGCATTGGGTTGGAATTGCATCACTTTTGCAATACCTAAGGAATGAAGTACGTGTCTTAAATACAATTCATCAATATCTTTTCTTGAAACAACGTTAATTTTCAGATTCCAATCTTGATACAAATCTTGCAACTTAGCGTATTGTTCAGTTTGATGAGGCGTTAAATTTGTAAAATACTTTTGAATAATTTCCATAAAAAACGAATAGTCACGCAAAAATAGCTACTATTTTCAAACAATTTGTAAGAATTTTAAACGTTTTGCATTTAGTGTATGTCAAAATGCATATTTTTGTAATCTAATATTTATTAATGAGTACTATAACCTTTTCTAGAGTAGACAACGCAAAATTCTTTAAAACTCTAAACAAACGAGTAAACGATTACTTCAAAGAAAACAAACTCAAAAAAACAGGAAATTGGAAATTATACAGTAAAGCAATCATCATGTTTTTACTATTTTTAGTTCCTTTCATTCTTATTTTAACGGTTTCAATGTCACAATGGATGATGATTTTTATGGTAATTATTACCGGAGTTGGTATGGCTGGGGTCGGCATGAATGTTATGCATGACAGCAATCATGAATCTTTTTCGAGTAAAAAATGGGTAAATAAATTGATGGGAAGTAGTATCTATATTTTAGCTGGAAATGTATATAACTGGAAAGTTCAACACAATGTATTACATCATACATTTACCAATATAAAAGACCATGATGAAGATATTGATGCCGGAAGAATTATTCGTTTTTCTCAGCATGCTAAATGGTTGAAAATTCATAAAATTCAAAAATACTATTCAATTTTTTTATATGGTTTATTGACCATTAACTGGGCAATAACTACCGATATCAAACAAATGCATAGCTATTTAAAAAGAAAACTTTCTTATGGTGAATTTCCAAATCCTACTACTGAATGGACAAAATTGGTGATCTCAAAATTGGTATATTATTCACTTTGGATTGTATTGCCAATCGCAGTTTTAGACATCGCTTGGTGGAAAGTATTGATTGGCTTTTTTATGATGCATTACACCGCAGGTATGATTTTAAGTTTGGTTTTTCAGTTGGCACATATCGTTCCAACTACAACAATGCCAATTCCTGACGAAAATGGAAATTTAGAGCACACTTGGGCAGTCCATCAATTATACACAACTTCCAACTTTGCGCCCAGCAATTGGGTGGTAAACTTCTACACAGGAGGATTAAATCATCAAGTTGAACATCATATTTTCCCACACATTTCTCATATTCATTATGATAAATTAGCTAAAATTGTCAAAGAAACTGCCAAAGAATTTAATTTGCCTTATAATGAGTATAAAACTACACGCAGGGCCATTATTGAGCATTTTAAACACTTAGGAGTTTTAGGGAAAAATCCAGAATTAGCATAAATTAAAAAATTTTTTAAAAAAAATGTCACATCCATTATCGGACAGAATTAACAGTTTACCTGTCTCTGAAACATTAGCCATGGCTGCTAAAGCAAGAGAATTAAGAGCAGAAGGAAAGGATATTATCGGATTGAGTTTGGGAGAACCAGATTTTAACACCCCTGATTTTATCAAAGATGCAGCTATTGAAGCCATCAATCAAAATTACAACTCATACTCACCAGTTGATGGTTATGTAGAATTGAAAGAAGCTATTTGCACTAAATTTAAACGTGACAATGACTTGACTTACAAACCAAGTCAAATTGTAGTTTCAACAGGAGCAAAACAATCAATAGCAAACGTAGCTCAAGTATTATTAAATCCTGGTGATGAAGTTATTTTACCTGCACCATATTGGGTTAGTTATTCAGCAATTGCTACTCTGTGCGAAGCAACCTCTATAGAAATTCCTTCATCAATAGAAACGAATTACAAAATTACACCAGCTCAATTAGAAGCTGCCATCACACCAAAAACCAAAATGGTGTTTTTCAATTCTCCAAACAATCCAAGTGGTACCATATACACAGAAGCTGAATACAGAGCATTTGCGGAAGTTTTAGAAAAATATCCAAATATCTATATTTTATCTGATGAAATCTATGAACACATCAATTATGAAGTGAAACCATTCAGTTTTGCTGCAATTGAAAGCATGTACGATAGAACCATCACTGTAAATGGTTTGGCAAAAGCATTCGCCATGACAGGTTGGAGAATTGGATATCTTGGTGCGCCTGAATGGATTGCAAAAGCATGTACCAAAATGCAAGGACAAATCACTTCTGGAACAAATTGTATTGCACAAAGAGCTGCCATTACTGCTGTTTTAGCACCTGTAGAAAAAATTCAATTTATGGTAAAAGAATTTAAAACCCGCAGAAACATCATTGTTGATTTATTAAATGAAATTCCTGGTTTTAGAGTAAATATACCTAACGGAGCATTTTATGTTTTTCCTGATATTTCTGCATTTATAGGCAAAACGATTGATGGATATACTATCAATAATGCAGGAGATTTCTCCATGTTTTTATTAGAAAAAGCAAATGTAGCAACTGTTAGTGGTGAGGCTTTTGGCGCTGCAAATTGTATAAGAATCTCTTATGCAGCCTCAGAAAGTCAAATTAGAGAAGCCATGAAAAGAATCAAAGCGGCAGTAAGTTAAAATTTAAACAGATATTTTAAAAAATCTCATAGTTCCCTATGAGATTTTTTTTGCCACTTACATGATAATTGCGACCAAATCTTATAATTTCTAGGGTGGTCCTAACTGAATTTGAATGATTGATTGTTTAGAAAAAAAATCACATCCTTTTGAGATGTGATTTCAATAATTGAAATTTGATTGGGAAAATTAATCTACATTATCGTGTAAAAAAGTATTATTCGATTTAAAATTTAAATCCTCTGATTCTTTTTTTAACGTAGGTTCAGTTTTACTAATAGATGAATTTCTTCCCACATCAATACCGTTTCTTAAAAAAGCCGGTTCACGCTCTATTTCGTCTACGTTTTTATTGTATTTTTCATTAAATTTATGATTAAAACTCTTCATTTTATTACGTCTGTCATCAGCTCTTTTTGTCAATTCAGCAATTGTTAAACTCATAGGTGAAATCTCTTCACTGTCTGTTTCAATTTGATTGATTTCAGATTGTTTAGCCGTTTTTAAAGTAAATCCAAAAGCATCCTCTTCTATTTCTTTTTTATTGACAATATTTGAACTTTTTGAAATTGTTGGTTTTACATCAAAATCCTCTAAAATATGTCGTTTAAAAGTAATTTCTTGAGCTCCAAAAACCTCAATTTCGTTGATATTTCTATGATATTCAGCTTTCGGAGTTTCTTTTTCAGCTGTAATTTCAGTAAAAGAATTCAAAGGAAATTCAAAAATTAATTCTTGTGAAATTTCATCGTCTTTAAACTCAGAAATCACTTCCTTTTTTGGAGCTTCTGTAATAAAAAAATCATCATCAGAAATAAATTCTAAGGCAATTTCTTCATAAACTACAGGAATTTCAGCTATGATATTAGACGTTGGAATCAAATCCATTTTTGGCAATTCATCTTCAGCATCATCAAGAACATAGGTTACTTTTTGCTCAGTTACTATTGGCGCTGGCTCAATTAAGGATGGTACTTTCGTAAGCGTTTTTTCACCAAAATTGTAGGTTGCTTTTTGCTCATCCTCTAGCGTGTGAATGATTTTTTTAGCCTCAGTATTTGTGATAGAACTTTGTTGATCTGGAGCAAAACCTGTTGCAACAATTGTCAATGAGATTGACTCTCCTAAATCATCATCTTCTCCGATACCCATGATAATATTGGCATCGTAACCAGCTTCTGTTTGGATATATTCGTTGATTTCTCCTATTTCATCCAAAGTAACTTCAGAAGTTCCAGAAACGATTAATAACAATACGTTTTTAGCTCCTTCAATTTTATTATCGTTCAATAAAGGAGAGTCAAGCGCTTTTACAATAGCGTTTTTTGCTCTGTTTTTACCTTCTTCTTTTGCAGAACCCATGATGGCAGTTCCACTATTTGAAAGCACTGTTTTTGCATCGTGCAAATCGATATTTTGCTTGTAGTGATGGGTAATTACTTCGGCAATTCCTCTTGAAGCAGTTGATAAAACTTCATCTGCTTTTGAAAATCCTGCTTTGAAACCCAAATTTCCATAAACTTCACGCAATTTGTTATTATTGATAACAATCAATGAATCTACATTTTTTCGCAATTGATCAATTCCGATTTGAGCTTGATTTGAGCGCATTCTTCCCTCAAACTGAAATGGCATGGTTACAATTCCTACTGTCAAAATATCCATATCTTTCGCAATTTTCGCGATGATTGGTGCAGCACCAGTTCCTGTACCACCTCCCATTCCTGCAGTGATAAATACCATTTTTGTTTGGGTATTTAGCATTTGCTGAATTTCTTGAATACTTTCTTTAGCTGCCTGTTCACCAATTTCAGGATTTGCACCTGCTCCTAACCCAGAGGTTAAGTTGGCACCCAATTGAATTTTATTAGGGACTGGACTGTTTTCAAGGGCTTGTGCATCTGTATTACAGATTACAAAATCAACACCTCTGATGTTTTGGGTAAACATGTGATTTACTGCATTGCTTCCACCACCACCAACACCAATTACTTTGATTGTGTTAGACTGTGTTTTTGGCATGTCAAATAAAATGTTATCAAATTCTGCGCTCATAATAACGTATCTATTTTTTGGTTTTTGTTAATTTTTGATTTTTATATTTTTTTTAAAAAAATTACTCTGCGTTATCTAAAAAATCTTTGAAACGATCTGTAAATTTTTCTAAAAAAGTTGGCATTTTTGGTTTTGGGTTTTCAGCAACTTTAGGAGAATTTTCTAACTTCTCAGTTGTTGTGGTTTTGGTTTCAGCTACAATTTGTGATGTTGATTCCTGAACTGTTTGTTCAGTTTTTTCCTCGTGTTTCAATCCTTCAATCAACAACCCAACTGCGGTTGCATAAGCAGGACTAGACAATGCGTCATCAGAATCACCCGCTAAATGCTCATTTGGATATCCAATTCTTACATCCATTCCTGTGATATACTCAACCAATTGTCTTAAATGCTTTAATTGAGCACCTCCACCTGTCAACACAATTCCTGCGATCAATTTTCCTTTTTGTGTTTCATGACCATAATCTTTGATTTCTGTGTACACGTATTCAATGATTTCTTGAACTCTGGCATGTATGATTTTAGACAAATTTTTAAGCGTAATTTCTTTGGCTTCTCTTCCTCTCAATCCCGGAATTGATACTATTTCTGTTTCTTTATTTTCACCTGGCCAAGCTGAACCAAACTTAATTTTTAATAATTCTGCTTGTTTTTCAATGATAGAACACCCTTCTTTGATATCGTCTGTGATAACATTTCCACCGAAAGGAATTACTGCTGTATGACGTATAATTCCGTCTTTGAAAATCGCTAAATCTGTTGTTCCACCACCAATATCAATCAAAGCAACTCCTGCTTCTTTTTCTTCCTGACTTAACACTGCTGATGCTGAAGCTAAAGGTTCTAGAGTGATTTGATTCAAATCTAAACCAGCACTTTTTACACATCTTCCAATATTTCTAATGGATGAAACTTGACCAACAACCACATGAAAATTTGCTTCCAAACGCCCACCATACATTCCTCTTGGCTCTTTGATATCTGCTTGAGAATCAACTTTAAATTCTTGTGGCAAAACGTGAATTATTTCTTCCCCAGGCAACATCACCAATTTGTGCACTTGATTTACTAAATTTTCAATATCAATATCATCAATTACCTCATCAGCATTGCTTCTTGTGATGTAATCGCTGTGTTGCAAACTACGAATGTGCTGCCCTGCAATACCCACAACAACATTATCAATAGTAATTCCTGAAACGCTTTCAGCCTCTTCTACAGCTTGCTGAATAGATTGAATTGTTTGTGTGATATTGCTTACAACGCCTCTTTTTACTCCCAAACTTTTTGCCTTTCCAGTACCCACAACCTCAATTTTGCCATATTCATTTTTACGACCAATCATGGCAACAATTTTGGTAGTACCAATATCTAAACCAACAGCTATTTTATTATTTCCCATCTTGATTTATTTTGTGCACACAACTTGGTTGTGATATTTTAAATTTATTAACTTATATTTTTGAATCGTTTTATCACTAAATGTGTTGTTATAAAACGCTTTTAACTTTCTAAATTTTGGTTCAAATTCAGAGAAAGTTCCAAAATCGATTTTATAATCACCACTTCTCACCGCCAATTGCACCTCGCCATTCTTTAATTTTTCAATACCAACAATCTCTTTTTTAAGAAAATTATCGGCTAAAATTGCCGAGATTAACGGCATCATTTCTTTTATTTCAGCATCATTTTTAACCCCAGAAACTAGCAATACTCTAGCCGAATAATTCTCTGACAACGGAACCTTTATACCTTGTTTATCAACATAGTAAACATCCTCATCTTGAATAATTCTAACAATGGGTGTGCGTTGCTTTACTGTTGTTTTTAACTTTCCTTTGATTGTTAAAAAAACAACAGCCTCTTCTACATAAGGGTTTTTTGAAATGTTACTTTCTAAACCGTATAAATTTATCACGGATTTTGGTAGGTTTTGTACTGTTTCATTTTTTTGTATTAACAATTTATTAACCATTGAATGATTCAAAAACTTACTGATTCCCGCCTCTATTTTGATGTCAATTTTTGATACTTTCTGTTGATTATTTCTTGTCGTTGAAAAACTATATAAAAATCCTACACTTACTAGCAAGCAGAAAAATAAAATGTATTTTAAAAATTTCTTAAATTTCATCTTGATTCGTTTTTAAAAGTTGATTCGTTATTTCAGAGATCATAACGCCAATATCTCCAGCACCTAACATTGCCACTACTTTTGCTGACGATTGTTGAATATCCTTTAAAAGCGTCTTTTTTTGAGTGATTTTTTTATGTGGATTATTGATTTTACTTAACAACCATTCACCATTTACACCTGGAATTGGTAATTCTCTTGCAGGATAAATATCTAATAACAATATTTCATCAAAAGCTGCTAATGCACTTGCAAAATCATCCGCAAAATCCTGTGTTCTTGAAAATAAATGTGGCTGAAAAACAACCAACACTTTTTCATTAGGATACATTTCTCTAATCGCATTTTGTACCGCAGCAATTTCTGTGGGATGATGCGCATAATCATCAATCAACACAAAATCGTTGGTTTTAATTTTATAGGTGAATCTTCTTTTAACTCCTTTAAAAGTTGCCAAACACTGTTTGATTTCCTCCAAAGAAATTCCATAAGAATCTGCCATTGCTAATGCCGCTAAAGCATTCATGACATTGTGTTTTCCTGGCAAATGGAATTCAATATTTTTGATTTCTGAAACAGGTGTTTTTACATCAAAAATATATTTTCCGCTTTCAATTTTCAGATTAAAAGCCATATAATCGGCCGTTTCATTAACAGCATAAGTCAATCCTTTTAAAGGCAATCCTTTTGCAACAATTAGTGTTTCAGAAACTTGCTGAGAAAATGTCACGAACGATTCTTCTAGGGATGAAGCTTCTTTATAAATATCCAAATGGTCAGCATCCATCGAAGTTATACAGGCAATATTCGGATACAATTGCAAGAATGATCGATCAAATTCATCTGCTTCAACTACACAAATTTTGTCTTCACCCAACAACAAATTCGAATTGTAATTTTCTGAAATTCCGCCTAAAAATGAAGTTGCATTTACCCTTTTCATGATGTGACCTAAAATCGCAGAAGTGGTTGTTTTACCATGGGTTCCTGCAACAGCCAAGCAAAATGTATTTTTTGAAATCATCCCTAAAACCTGAGCTCGTTTCAATACTTTGAAATTATTTTCTTTGAAATACATCAATTCTGAATGATTTTTTGGAATTGCGGGTGTAAAAATTACCAAGGTATTTTCTGTATTCAAGAATGAAATCGGAATATTTTTAATAACATCATCAAAATGAATTTGAACACCTAAATCGCTCAAATCGTCCGTAATTTGGGAAGGCGTTTTATCATAACCTGCGACATTTTT
>JANREL010000156.1 GCA_030758355.1 Polaribacter sp. | reverse complement strand
CCTACTAGACTTTCTGTAAATTTTTCCGAAATTGAAGGAAATATTTTAACATCGCAGTTTGACAGAGCCAATGTTTCTCTATCAATGAATCCGTCATTTTTTAATGATCACTTAAAAGTAAGTTTAAACTACACTAGAGCTTTTGTAAACGAGAGATTTGCAGATGCTGGTCAAGTAAATGCTGCATTGCGTTACGACCCTACACAACCAGTTTATGATAGAACGTCTCCTTTTGGTGGTTTTTATCAGCACATTACGAGAACTCCTGGTGGTATTTTAGTAGATAATGGCACAAGAAACCCAGTAGCTGCTTTATTACAAAATGATAATAGATCTAACAGATTTAGACAATTTGGTAATTTAAAAATTGACTATAAATTACATTTTTTACCTGAGGTTATTGCAAGTGTAAGTGCTGGTTTTGATAAATCAGTTCAAGAAGGTAGCTTTTTTAATCCTCTAAATAGTCCAGCCAACTATACCGATTTATTTATAGGTGGAGAAGGTTCATACACAAATGAAAATTTAAATGAGAACTTTAACGCAACATTAAACTATAATAAAACTTTTAGTAAGTTCAAGACAGATTTTTTAGTTGGATATGATTACCAATCTTTCAATGGGAATGGAGATAGTACAGGAAACTTAAGAAATCCAAATGATATAGGTTTCACCTCATACGCAAATACACCTGTTGTTTTAATTGGATTCTTAGCGAGAGCTAATATTACATTTAATGAAAAGTATTTATTAACATTGAACTATAGACGAGATGGAACTTCACGTTTTGGTCCTTCAAACAGATGGGGTGATTTTGGTGGAGCTGCATTCGCTTGGAGAATGAGCGATGAAGATTTCTTAAAAGACAATACAGTAATCTCTGACCTGAAATTAAGAGCTTCTTATGGTATCAATGGTCAACAAGACGGAATTGCGGGTGATTTATATTTAGACAGATATCGTTTTGGAAATCAAAACTCTCAATTCTTATTTGGTGGTGTGCCAATCCAATCAACGATTCCTTCTGAAAGAAGTAATTTACGTTGGGAAAAAGTAGCTACTGTTGAACTTGGTGTTGATTACGGTTTATTTAACAATAAAATTTCTGGATCTATCAATGCTTTCCAAAAAAATTCAACAGATTTAATATCTGACGCTCCTGTTGCTGATGGTTCTAACTTTACAAATAGAGTTCTTCAAAATATTGGAGATTTACAAGTAAATGGTTTAGAGTTTACTGTAAATGCTGATGTAATCAAAAAAGAAAACATGAACTGGAATTTGAACTTCAATGCAACTTATTTAGACCGTGAAATCAAAGAATTGGCTTTAAATCAAGATGTTACTACAGGTGGAATTGCAGGTGGTACAGGGAACTTTATTCAATTATTTAGAGAAGGTTTTGCTCCAAATTCATTTTATGTTTTCAAACAATTATATGATACTGCAGGAAAACCAATTGAAGGTGCTTATGCTGATTTAAATGGTGATGGTATCATCAATACTCAAGACCGTTATTTAAAAGGAAATCCTCAAGCTGACTTTACCTTTGGTTTTCAATCAAACTTCAACTACAAGAATTTTGACTTAGCATTTAACTTAAGAGCAAGTATAGGAAATTATGCATATAACAACATTAATTCAGGTTTAGCACAATATGATTTATTGCAAGACAATGCTGTATTAGGAAATATTCCTACATCTGTTTTAAACACTAATTTTAGAAGCACTTCAGATGTAATCATCTCTGATTATTACTTAGAGAATGCCTCCTTCTTAAGAATGGACAACATTACTTTTGGATACACTTTTAACAAGCCAATCAAAAAATTTGCTTCTAACAGCATTCGTATTTGGGCGGGTATGCAAAACGTATTTACAATTACAAACTATTCTGGTTTAGATCCTGAATTGTTTAACGGAATTGATAATACTAATTTTCCAAGACCAAGAACTTTCTTGGTTGGTGCAAATATTAAATTTTAATTATTAAAGAAATACAGATGAAAAAAATTATGAATTTTAACAAATTAGCAATCTTATTTCTTGTGATGCTAGTAGCAATGTCTTCGTGTACGAAAGACCTTGACATCACTCCACAAGACGATCAAGATTTATTAGGTGAAGATTTTTTTGCAAATGAAACTGCTTACAAAGAATTGTTAGCAGGAGTATATGCAAACTTATCTTTAACTGGTGTTGACGGTCCTGGATCATCAAATATTGATGGATTAGATGCTGGTACAAGTCAATTTGGACGTGTATTATTATACCTACAAACCCTGTCAGCAGATGAAATGATTTGGTCTTACGAAAACGACCCTGGAACTCGTGAAATTCAACGTAATATCTGGAATTCCGATGATCCAATAATTTTAGGTATGTTCGGTAGAACCAATGTAACAATCGCTTTTGCAAACAATTTTTTACGCGAAACTACGGATGAGAAATTAACTGCAAGAAATGTTTCTGCTGCAACAAAAGCTGAAGTTGCAAAATACCGAGCAGAGGCACGTTTGCTAAGAGCAATGTCTTATTATTACATGATGGACATTTTTGGAAAAGCAAACTTCACAACAGAGGCTGATGCAATCAATGCGCAACCAGCCGTTTATGATCGTCAACAATTATTTGACTATGTAGAAAGTGAATTGAAAGCCATTGATGGAGATTTAGCAGCGCCAAAAGCAAATGAGCATGGTAGAGCTGATAAAGGAGTTGCTTGGATGATTTTAGCAAAAATCTATTTAAATGCTGAAGTATATATTGGTCAAGCCAAATACACAGAATGTATTGACTATTGTAAAAAAATAATTGGTGGAGGCTACACATTAGCAACCAATTATCTAGACAACTTTATGGCAGACAACAATACCAACTCTGCTAACAATGAAATTATCTTCCCATTAATTTCTGATGGAACGTATGTTCAAAATTATGGTCCAAC
>JANREL010000155.1 GCA_030758355.1 Polaribacter sp. | reverse complement strand
CAATTGGTGTGCAAATGTACTATTTATTTTAAATTATTTACAAATAATTCCTCATAATAATTAGACAGTTCTATTCATTAACCATAAACCAAAGTTTCTTAAGTTTTCTTTGTCTGATTGACAAATGTCCATTTCTTGTAAAGTTTCAAATGCTTTTTCTGTAAAGGATTCTATTTCCGCTTTAATCAAAATCGGAAGGTCATACATTTCAAAAATTCTAGTAACCTCCGTAATTTTAATGGAATTGTCCTCTAATTTTTGATTGTAAAAAAACTGCAGTTTTTGTTGATCTCTTTTATCTGCTAATTTCAACGCTTGTAAATACAAATAGGTTTTTTTGTTTTCAATAATATCTCCTGCAATTTGTTTTCCGAAGGTTTCGGGATCTCCAAAAGTATCCAAATAATCGTCTTGTAGTTGAAAAGCCAATCCTAAATTTAATCCAAAATCATAAATTAAATCGGCATTTTTAGCATCCGTTTTAGAAACTATGGCTCCCATTTTTAAAGCTGCAGCAACTAAAACCGATGTTTTTAAACGAATCATTTCTATATATTCGTCAATAGTAACATCGCTCCTCGTTTCAAAATCAACATCCAATTGTTGGCCATCACAAACTTCTAAAGCAGTTTTACTAAACAATTTTGCGAGTTTATGAAAAATCTCAGGTTCATAACTTTCAAAAAATTGATATGCCAAAATCAACATAGCATCACCAGAAAGAATTCCTGTGTTTAAATTCCACTTTTCATGAACTGTTTTTTTGCCTCTTCGCAAGGGGGCTTCGTCCATAATATCATCATGAATCAAGGTGAAATTATGAAACACTTCTACTGCCAAAGCTGCAGGCAACGCCTTTTTGTAATCGGAAGAAAAAATATCTGCAGCCATTAATGTGAGTATAGGTCGCATTCTTTTGCCCCCTAATTGTAGTATATAATCTATAGGCTCGTACAAATTTTTAGGCTCTCTTACCCACTTTTTTGATCCTAAATAGTCTAAAAATACTTGTTGATATTGTAAAATGTCCAAAATTGAAATTTTCCGTAAAAATAAGAGAAAGAATTCCTTCAAAAAACTTCCAATGTTAAAAAATTATTAAAACCTTGGAAACTTTTTTTGTTTCTAAAGTTTCCAATTGTACATTTGCAGTCAAATTTATGAAAGAAGCCATTATCGATAAATCGTGTGAATTATTCTTAAACCTTGGTTTTAAGAGTATTACCATGGATGAAATTGCCAATGCAATGGGTGTTTCTAAAAAAACAATTTATAAATACTTCAATAATAAAACGGATTTAGTTACTGAAGTTACCAATACCATGTTCGAAAAAATTTCTTGCGGAATTGATCAGGTGTGTGGCATTGATATGAATCCGATTGATGAAATTTTTGCCATTAAAAAATTGGTGATGGAACATTTAAAGGATGAAAAATCTTCTCCTCAATATCAATTGCAAAAATACTATCCAAAATTATTTTCCTCATTGAAACAAAAGCAGTTTCAAATCATGCAAAAATGTGTGATTGAAAACTTAGAAAAAGGGGTTAAAAAGGGGTTGTATAGAGCAGATATTGATGTAGATTTTATATCAAGAATCTATTTTATAGGTGTAACTGGTATTAAAGATAATGACATGTTTCCTTTGAAAAATTATGCAACAAAAAACTTAATGAACCAATATTTAGACTATCATTTACGAGGAATTTGTACTCCAAATGGAATTCTTCAACTAGAAAAACAATTAAATGAAAATTGAAATGAAAAAAATAATTTTTGCAATTTGTATCACTTTTTTAACAACCATACAAGGACAAGAAAAAACCATGTCGTTCTCTTTGGAGGAAGCTGTAAAATTTGCACTAGAAAATAGTTACAATGCCAAAGCTGCCAAAAATGATATCAAAAATGCCAATGAAGAAGTTTGGAAAACAACCACAATTGGATTGCCACAAATCAATGCAAAAGTTGATTATCAAAACTTTTTGAAACAACCCGTTTCTTTGTTACCAGCTGCCGCTTTTGACAACACAACTTCTACTGTAGAAACTGTAGAACAGTATTTTAATTTGCAACCAAACAGCAGGCCAACAGCCCCTGAAGGCTTTATTCCTGTAGTTTTTGGCACAAAACAAAATATGAATGCGTCTGTTACATTAACGCAATTATTGTTTGACGGATCGTATTTGGTGGGTTTACAAGCCGCTAAAACTTTTTTAAAAATTTCTGAACAAGCAGAAGAAAAAACAGAATTGATTACTAGAGAAGCCGTCATCAACGCCTACGGAACTGTTTTAGTGACAGAAAACAGTGTTTCAATTCTGAAAAAAAACATCAAAATTTTAGAGAAAAATTATCAAGATGCCAAACAAATTTTTAAAAATGGTTTTAATGAAGAAGAAGATGTAGAACAATTAGAAATTACCTTGGGGAATTTAAAAAACCAGTTAAGAAATGTAGAAAATATGCAAGCAATTGCCTATCAAATGCTGAATCTTTCCATGGGAAATCCTATTGAATCCAAATTAATTTTAACAGATACATTAGATGGTTTGGCAAATTCAAACATCAAATTAGGGTTGATTTCAGAAATATTTACAGTTGATAAACACATCGATTTTAAAATTGCTGAAAACGATAAAGAAGTAAAACGTTTGATGTTAAAACGTGAAAAAAGCATGTATTTACCTAGCTTAAATGCTTTTGTAAATTATGGAGCTCAGGCATTTTCAGATTCATTTACATTTTTTGACAATGATCAACGTTGGTTTCAACAATCGTTATTTGGCGTAAGTTTAAACGTTCCTATTTTTAGTAGTTTTGGAAGAAACGCTACAACAACGCAAGCAAAAATTGCTTTAGAAACTGCTGATTTACGCTTACAAGAAACCAAAGAAAGACTCCGTTTATTAGCAGAGAAGGCCAAAAGCGAGTATCAATTTAGCATCGAAAATTATCAAACCGCCAAAAGAAATGTTGGTTTGGCAGAAAGAATTGAAAACAAACAACGCATCAAATT
>JANREL010000154.1:6738-15755 GCA_030758355.1 Polaribacter sp. | reverse complement strand
TTTAAGTTTGAAATATCCAGAAAAAAGTGGTTTCTTTGCAGACCAAATTAAAAGAGTACAAATTTTACAAAAATACAAACAATGAATTATACAGCATTTTTAATTCTGATTTTGATTGTAGCTGTTGCATTAATATTAATTGTGATGGTTCAAAATCCTAAAGGAGGAGGATTATCTTCTTCATTTGGTGGTGGAGCACAAGCTTTAGGTGGTGTTCAAAATACCAATAATTTTCTAGACAGAACTACTTGGACATTAGCAATTGCAATGTTTGCTTTGATTTTGTTAGCAAATTTTGCCATTCCAAGAGATGGAGAGAAAGATTTTAAATTAGACAAAACTTTGGATGGAGTTGAGTCAACTACTCCAAAAACAATAAATACTACAAACGATTCACTAAAATAAGCAATCGTTTACGAAACAAAAAATGCCAACGAAATGACACGTTGGCATTTTTTTTTCCAGTAAGAAAAACAAAAAACAGAATCAAAGAAAAAATGTCAGTTTCTTGAAATTGGCATAGTTTCTGAAAATAAAATGATAAGATAAAGTATAATTAAATCACTAAAATTTATATAAAAAATGGGAGTAAACATTAAACCTTTAGCTGACAGAGTTCTTGTAGAACCTGCTCCAGCAGAAACAAAAACCGCTTCAGGAATTATCATTCCAGACAATGCAAAAGAAAAACCTCAAAAAGGAACTGTTGTTGCCATTGGAAATGGAAAAAAAGACGAACCATTAACCGTAAAAGTTGGGGACAGTGTTTTATACAGTAAATACGGAGGAACAGACTTAAAATTGGAAGGAAAGGATTATTTGATGATGCGTGAATCTGATATTTTAGCAATCATCTAAAAGTTTTCAATTTTTAATTGCAAATAGTAATCATTAAAAAATAAACTTTTAAACAATTAAACAATTATTATAAAATGGCAAAAGATATAAAATTTGATATTGAAGCACGTGATGGATTAAAACGTGGAGTTGATGCATTAGCTAATGCAGTAAAAGTAACTTTAGGACCTAAAGGAAGAAACGTAATTATTTCAAAATCTTTTGGTGCTCCAGTTGTTACTAAAGACGGAGTTTCTGTTGCAAAAGAAATTGAATTACAAGACCCTTTAGAAAATATGGGTGCTCAAATGGTAAAAGAAGTAGCTTCAAAAACCAATGATTTAGCTGGTGATGGAACTACAACTGCTACAGTTTTAGCGCAAGCAATTGTAAAAGAAGGATTGAAAAATGTAGCTGCAGGCGCAAATCCTATGGATTTGAAACGTGGAATTGACAAAGCAGTTGCAGCAATCGTTGCTGATTTAGAGAAACAATCACAACAAGTTGGCAACTCTTCTGAAAAAATAAAACAAGTGGCTGCAATTTCTGCTAATAACGATGATGTTATTGGAGATTTAATAGCGAAAGCATTCTCAAAAGTTGGTAAAGAAGGCGTCATCACTGTTGAAGAAGCAAAAGGAATGGACACTTATGTGGATGTTGTAGAAGGAATGCAATTTGATAGAGGTTATTTATCTCCATATTTTGTTACTGACGCTGATAAAATGGTAGCTGATTTAGAAAATCCTTATATTTTATTATTTGACAAAAAGATTTCAAACTTACAAGAAATCCTCCCAATTTTAGAGCCTGTAGCACAATCTGGAAGACCATTATTAATTATTGCTGAAGATGTTGACGGACAAGCATTGGCTACTTTAGTAGTTAATAAATTACGTGGAGGATTAAAAATTGCAGCTGTAAAAGCACCTGGATTTGGTGATCGTAGAAAAGCGATGTTAGAAGATATTGCAATTTTAACTGGGGGAACTGTAATTTCTGAAGAAAGAGGTTTTTCGCTTGAAAATGCAACCTTAGATTTATTAGGAACTGCAGAAACTGTAACTGTTGATAAAGATAACACAACCATTGTAAACGGTTCTGGAAACGCAGAAAACATCAAAGCTAGAGTAAACCAAATCAAAGCGCAAATTGAAACTACAACGTCTGATTATGACAAAGAAAAATTGCAAGAACGTTTGGCAAAATTAGCTGGAGGTGTTGCCGTTTTATATGTTGGAGCTGCATCTGAAGTAGAAATGAAAGAGAAAAAAGACAGAGTTGATGATGCATTACACGCTACAAGAGCTGCTGTTGAAGAAGGCATTGTTGCTGGTGGTGGTGTTGCTTTAGTGCGCGCTAAAAAAGTGTTAGAAAATTTAACAACTGCTAATCTAGACGAAACTACAGGGGTTCAAATTGTTAACAAAGCTATTGAAGCACCTTTAAGAACCATTGTTGAAAATGCTGGAGGTGAAGGCTCTGTAGTAATTAACAAAGTGTTGGAAGGTAAAAAGAACTTTGGATATGATGCAAAAGCTGATGCGTATGTAGACATGTTAGAAGCTGGAATTATTGATCCTAAAAAAGTAACTAGAATTGCTTTAGAAAACGCAGCTTCTGTTGCTGGCATGATTTTAACTACAGAATGTGCATTGATTGACATCAAAGAAGATACTCCTGCAATGCCAGGTGGTATGGGTGGTGGAATGCCAGGAATGATGTAAAAATCATCAAAATATTTATTTACAAAAATCCGCTAGAAATTTCTAACGGATTTTTTTTATTGTATGATATAATTATTGACAATTTATTAATAATTTTAACTAAAAACTAAAACATTATGAAAATGAGAAACTACCTATTTGCGATTATCACTTTACTCTCTTTTACTTTTTCAGCTCAAGAGAGTAAAAAGGACACAGAAAAAGAAGCGTTTATTACAATTGATGTTGATGGAGAACAAAGAAAAAACCTTTTATTACTCGAATTTTTAACCAGAGATGCACGATTTAGCAATGATAAATTATCAAAAATGATTGAAGATCAAAGAAAAATGAATGGAGGGACTTATGAAAATCAAAACTTGAGAGGCAACAAAGAATTTGGTTACGGAAGTCCAAGTTTAACAACGGTATATTATGATGGTGAAGTGATTTTTGGTGAAGGCATCAATAGACTTTATATTATTGATCAAGTGCGATTAAAAGATGTAAAAACCATCAAAAGAGTTAGAGCAGGGATTGATAATGAAATTTATGTTGATTCTTTAGAAAAAAAATAAATAGTCATTTTGACTAGTCATCATTTTCAAAACTATAAATAATTAAAAATCATCAAAATAGCCATCAAAATCATAATTGAATTTTCAATAAATGTAGCTTTGGTCATTGGCAAATTTAATACTGATCCTAAACAGGCACATTGTATCGATTTTTTATCTAACAACGATTTTGCAACTCCCACAGTTGTTATTCCCAAAATGATTAACGTAATTGCTAACGAAACAAAAATTTGAAAACGCATTAAAAAGAAAATTCCTAAAGCCAACTCAATAAAAGGATATACAAATCCATAAGTCGGAATTACTTTTGATAATGGATCATACATTCCAAAACTCATTGCAAAACCCTTTACATCTAGTAGTTTAAAAAAGCTAAAAACAATATAAAAAAGCCCCATAAAATTGAGCATAAAATCAGAAGTATTCCAAGGATTGATTGCCGAAAAAATTGCTGCAATTGTAATATATCCAAAAATCAAAAACAATGGAAATAGTTGTTGAATTTCTGATTTTTCTTTGGATGAATCAAACGCGGTTACTTTTTCAGTTTTAATTTCTGAGATTGTATATTTTGATGATAAAGCTTCCTGTAATTTTGATAAAGTAATGTGATTTTTCATTTCAATTGCAACTTCAGCAGCATCTAAATCAACAGTTACATTTGAAACTTCCTCTAAAGAGGCAATCGATTTTTCTACGCTGGCTTTACACCCATTACAAGTCATTCCTTCTACAATATAAGTATGTTTCATTTTAAAATATTTTTTTACAATTTACATAAAAATCGCCAGTATTTATAAGAAATAAAGGCGGTTTTATAATTTTAATGATCTTTGTGATGATGATTTTCTACCTCTGAAACTTTTTCTTTCAGTTTCATTTTACAAACAGGACAAGTACCCTCTTTATCATAAGTTTTGTCGTCTTCGCATTTCATAGGACATTGATACGCTACTTTTTCAGTAATCACTTCCTTTTTTTGCGGTACTGTTTTCTCAGTTTTACAAGAAGTAAAAACGATACTTGATAAAATAATAACTGCGATAATGATGATCTTTTTTTTCATGATATTATTGTTTTTTTTGTTTTTTCATTCCTCCTTCATGATCCAAAATAATTTCTTCATCACGATATTTACAACACGGATGAACAGCATTGTACGCTTCTTCTTTTGCTGATAATTTTTTGTCCTTGCTCAAAATAATATCGTGTCCAACTGCCAAAATATTTTTTTGAACGGTGGCAACATCGGTTTTATTTTCATCCATAATCAAATTTAATTGATGCGTTTTTACATCCCACAAAGCAAATTTTACTCCAGGAGTTTTTAAGGATGCCGTTTCAATTCGCTTTTTACACATGCCACATATCCCGTCAACTTCTAGGGTCATTTTGGCGTTTTTATTTTTCTTTACTTCTTGAGATTGAACTGAAAATCCAATCAAAAAGATACTAATTACTAAGATGATTTTTTTCATGATTATTTACTTTTAATGGTTATTTTATGTGAAATCGTAAGCCTGTATAAATTGCACGTCCAAAAATGGGTGCATATACTATTGTGGTATCAAAATTCGGTCCAAATGGATTGTCATTTCCCAAAATAGGAGTTCTTTGTTGCACATTTGTTAAATTTTCCGCGCCAACATACATTTCAAATCTGTCTGAAAAAACTTTGGTAATTTGAGAATTCAACAATTGATATGGAGCAGCAAATACTGGCAATTGATATTGTACAGGATTTGAACCTGTGTCTGGCAATCGTTGTTTCCCAATCGCATTATAAGTTACATCAAAACGCCATTGCTTTTCATTTTCTAATTCCGTTTCATACGAAAGGTTGGCAAAAAATCGATGTTGTGGTTGAATGGGTTTTTGCAAATCACCACTTTTATACGTTGTTGATATGTCAAAATATTTATAAGCTGTTCTCAATTCTAAGTTGGTTGCTAAAGTATAATTTACCTCTACTTGAAAACTATTGGCAAAGCTTTTTCCATCCAAATCATAGAAAGAAATAGCTTGTGGATTTTCCCAATCAACTACTACTTGATTGCTAAAATCAGTTCTGTAATAATCAAACGTAACATCTCCTTTTTGATTGAATATATTGAATTTTTGCAAATATGAAATTCCATAATTCCAGGCAATTTCAGGATTTAAGCCGTAAATCTTTCCATTGTTATTTTCGATATTAATTTGTCTTGAACTCGCAAATAATTGTTGATTTTCAGCAAAGATATTCGCACTTCTTTTTCCTCTACCAAAAGAAGCTTTGATTACCCCATCCTCCCAAGGATTATAGCGCAAATGCAAGCGTGGTGTAATGAAATTTCCTAACAAATTATGAGAATCTGCACGCAAGCCTGCCACAAATGAAAAATCATCCAAATTGTCAAATGTATATTCAAAAAAAGCCCCTACAGAAGTTTCTTTTCTGACAAAATCATTTGTATTTACAAATTCATCAAAACTATCATGCGTAAAAGACAATCCAGTTTTGAACTTATTGCGAGTATCGCCAATAATCGAATTAAACAACAAATTCGAATACACACTTTGTTGCTGAATATCATACGAATTCAAACCAAAATAAGAATCTTGTTGATGATTGCTGTATGCAATCTGAAAACCAAAACTTTGATACGGCATTTCTGGAAAAACATACCCTAATTTTGCGGAAGTTTCAAAACGTTTGGTATCAATTTCACTTCCCCAAAACTGGGTTGTTCCCTTGTGGATTTCAGGATTAAAATTGAGTTCTCCTGTTTGTTTTTCATCATTCATAAAACGAACATTGATAAAACTCACCCACCCTTTTTCGGCATCCGAAAATTGCCAACGATTCAAAACATTGAGTTGTTTTGCCAAAGGCATATCTAAGAAATTATCGTTATTCATGTCGAATTTTTGACCGGTATAATTTCCATGAACATACAATCCTGTGTGCCATTTTTCAGAAACTTTTTTATTGAAATGTGTGTTTACTTCAAAACGTCCCATTTGAGATGCAAAAGCATTCAAAAAGAAACTTTTGTCAGTAGCGGGTTTTACCAATTCTGTGTTTATTTGTCCAGAAATACTCTCAAAACCATTCACTACACTTCCTGCACCTTTGGTAATTTGGATACTTTCCACCCAAGTTCCTGGGGTAAAAGTGAGTCCAAAAACCTGACTTGCTCCTCTTACAGAAGGAATGTTTTCTTGCGTTATTAACAAATACGGACTTGTCAATCCCAACATTTTTATCTGTCTTGTTCCTGTTAAGGCGTCAGAAAAACCCACATCTATTGACGGATTTGTCTCAAAACTTTCTGCCAAATTACAGCAAGCTGCTTTTAGCAATTCAGCACTATTCACCGTAAAAACATTGGTCGTTGTAAATAGTGATTTTTGTACGTTGTTCTTTTTACTTTTGATAGTGATTTCATCTAAATCACTTTCTGGAGTTAAAAAATGATGTAACGTTTCTAAACTAATAATAGTCAATGTATCAGTTTTAAAACCAACATAACTTACTACTAATTTTTTATATTCGGGTTTGTAAGCTATGGTAAACCAACCTTTTTTATTAGTGATTGCGCTCACATTGGTATTGAACCAGTTAACGCTTGCGCCTTCTACTCCCAAAGCATTTGTTGGGTTGTTTTTGTCCATAATCATTCCTGTAAAAGTGGTTTGAGAAAAAAGAAATGAAGAAACAAAAATCAGTAAAAAACTGAGGATATTTTTTTTCATTATATATAATTTTTAATGTATTAACGTGTTTTTAAATCTTCAAATAAAGAAGATTTTACGAGTCAATAATTAAAAATCAAATGATGTAAACCTGAAAAAGAGATTGATAATCCTTGGGAATATCAGGTGGAGAAAAATCTTTATAAAAGTCTTTTTTAGTACATTTTTTCACAAAAAGAGCCTGATAAGAATGCACAAAAGCAACAACAAATTGTTGTTTTTCTAAATTAAAATCTTCAAAAGAAAACTGTTGCAACTCGTCTTGACCTTCGATTTGGTGAACTTCGTCTTTACAACATCCTTTTTTCTTAGCTGCTGCTACTTTTTCCATGTCCATTCCACAATCATCAGCATCCCCTAAAAATGAAACATCCATCAAAAAATCGCCACAATAATGCTTCTCAATAGTAAATGATACCGTTGAAAAAAGCACTAATAAAGAGAGTGTAAAAGAGGTAATTGTGATAAAATGCTGTTTCATAATTTGTTGCAAATTTACAATATTTCATGCAAATTTTCTGTTAAAATAAATTCAGAAAAAAAACACTCCAAATTTTCAACTATTTTTGCATTTCAAAATTATCAATATGAATTTAGCATTTTTACAACAAGAAGTTGATATCATCATAAGCTCTGAAAAAGAAAAAGAAGCGAAATTACAAGCAATTTGTGATTTTTTAGAAAGTCAAATTTCGTATTATGATTGGGTAGGTTTTTACTTCAAAAATGGAGATAAAAGAGAGTTAAAATTAGCACAGTTTACTGGCGAACCAACTGAACATACTATCATTCCTTTTGGAAAAGGAATTTGTGGACAAGTTGCTGTAAGCAATCAAAACTTTGTTGTTCAAAATGTTAGCGAACAAGAAAATTATATTTCTTGTGGTTGGAAAGTAAAATCAGAAATTGTAATTCCGATTTTTGTAGATGGCGAAAATATTGGTCAAATCGATATTGATTCGCATTCTGTAAGTCCATTTACCAAAGATGATGAAGTCCTTTTAGAATATGTTTGTAAAAAAGTAGCCAACGTATTCTAATTCTTTTGACTGTTAATTAATTACCATATTTGTTACTATCTTTTTATTGCGGTTCATGGTATGATTGTGTACTTTTGTATGCTTAATAACTTTACATAAAATGAGCACTTCACAACAAATCAAATCTGCCTTAATTTCCGTTTTTCATAAAGATGGTTTAGCACCAATTGTACAAAAATTAAACGAACTAAACGTCACCATTTATTCTACAGGAGGTACAGAAACTTTTATCAGAGAACTTGGAATTGACGTAACTCCAGTAGAAGATGTTACTTCTTATCCATCCATTTTAGGTGGAAGAGTGAAAACATTGCATCCAAAAATTTTTGGTGGAATTCTAAACAGGCAAGATCACAAAGGAGATATTGCTGAAATGAAAGAATATGAAATACCGCAAATTGATTTGGTGATTGTGGATTTGTATCCCTTTGAAAAAACAGTAGCTTCAGGCGCTTCAGAGGCTGATATTGTTGAAAAAATTGATATTGGAGGAATTTCGTTAATCAGAGCAGCAGCCAAAAATTTTAGAGACACTTTTATTGTTTCCTCTATGGAGCAATACGAGGAATTTCTTAGTATTATTTCAAAAGATAATGGCATCACAACTTTAGATCAACGAAAAAAATTCGCTGCAAAATCGTTTAATGTTTCTTCTCATTATGACACAGCAATTTTCAATTATTTTAATAAAACTGAAGTGGTTTATAAAGCAAGTGAACAAAAATCACAAGTGTTGCGTTATGGAGAAAATCCTCATCAAAAAGGGTTTTTCTTTGGAGATTTAGATGCCATGTTCGATAAATTGAATGGAAAAGAATTAAGCTACAATAATTTGTTAGATGTTGATGCAGCCGTTAATTTGATGGAAGAATTTAAAGGAGAGGCACCCACTTTTGCCATTTTAAAACACAACAACGCTTGCGGATTTGCACAAAGAGAGACTTTAAAACAAGCTTATGTTGATGCGTTGGCTGGAGATCCAGTTTCTGCTTTTGGTGGAATTTTAATCGCAAATACAGCTATTGATGCAGCAACTGCCAATGAAATTCATGACTTATTTTGTGAAGTTGTCATTGCTCCAAAATACGATGATGATGCATTGGAAATATTAAAAGCAA
>JANREL010000154.1:0-6638 GCA_030758355.1 Polaribacter sp. | reverse complement strand
GAAGTTGTCATTGCTCCAAAATACGATGATGATGCATTGGAAATATTAAAAGCAAAGAAAAACAGAATAATTTTAATTCAAAAAGAAGTAAAATTACCACAACAATTGGTAAGAACTTCGTTAAATGGACTACTAGTTCAAGATAAAGATTTCATTACAGATGCTACAGAACATTTGACTTATGTAACCAATACAAAACCAAGTGCTGCTGAAATTGAAGATTTGTTATTTGCCTCAAAATTGTGTAAAAACACCAAATCTAATACGATAGTTTTGGTGAAAAACAAACAGCTTTTGGCAAGTGGAACAGGACAAACAAGTAGAGTTGATGCTCTAAATCAAGCCATAGAAAAAGCAACAAACTTTGGTTTTGATTTGAATGGAGCAGCCATGGCAAGTGATGCGTTTTTCCCTTTTCCTGACTGTGTTGAAATCGCTGACAAAGCAGGCATCAAAAGTGTGATTCAACCTGGAGGATCAATCAAAGATCAGTTGAGTATTGACTATTGTAATGCACAAAATATATCAATGGTTACCACTGGAACTAGGCATTTTAAACATTAATAAAATAGCTGATAAAATACAGATTTATTTTAGTAGTTTTGTAAGGATACATCATTTAAAAATAACATAGAAATTTATGGGTTTTTTCGATTTCATGACGGAAGATATTGCCATTGATTTAGGCACAGCAAATACATTAATCATTCACAATGGTAAAGTAGTAATTGACAGTCCATCAATAGTTGCAAGAAATAGAATTACAGGTAAAATCATTGCAATTGGTCATGAAGCAAGTCTGATGCAAGGAAAAACACACGAAAATATCAAAACAATCCGTCCTTTAAAAGACGGAGTTATTGCGGATTTTCAAGCATCTGAAGAAATGATTAAAGAGTTTGTAAAACAAATTCCTTCTATCAAAAAGAAATTATTTCCACCTGCTTTGCGCATGGTAATTTGCATTCCATCAGGAATTACAGAAGTTGAAAAACGCGCTGTAAGAGATTCAGCAAAACATATGAATGCCAAAGAAATTTATTTGATTTATGAGCCAATGGCTGCTGCAATTGGTGTTGGCATTGACATCATGGAACCAAAAGGAAACATGATTATTGATATTGGTGGTGGAACTACTGAAATTGCAGTGATTGCTTTAGGCGGAATTGTATGCGATCAATCCGTAAAAGTTGCAGGTGATTTGTTTACAAACGATATCATGTATTACATGCGTACCCAACACAATTTACATGTTGGTGAAACTACTGCTGAGAAAATAAAAATCACGATTGGTGCTGCCACTGAAGATTTAGACAATCCACCAGATGAAATGTTAGTTCAAGGAAGAGATTTGTTAAGTGGAAAACCTAAACAGGTAGAAGTTTCCTATCGCGAAATTGCAAAAGCATTGGACAAATCAATTTTACGAATTGAAGACGCTGTCATGGAAACCTTATCTAAGACTCCACCAGAACTAGCAGCAGATATATACAATACAGGAATTTATTTAGCAGGAGGAGGTTCTATGTTGCGAGGTTTGGACAAACGTTTATCTCGAAAAACAGATTTACCAGTTTATATAACAGAAGATCCTTTAAGAGCCGTAGTTCGTGGAACAGGAGTAGCTTTAAAAGAACTCATAAAATATAAAAATGTACTAATGAATTAGTCTTTAAATTCTATCAATGCAACAACTGATTTTTTTTATTCAGAGGTTTAAATATTTCTTATTTTTTATATTGCTAGAATCTATTGCCTTTAGTTTGATTTTAACGAATTTAAATTTCCAAAAAAGTAAATTCGTCAATTCAGCCAATTCAATAGTTGGAGGAATTTATACTCAAAAATCAAAAATCACATCCTATTTTAATCTGAAATCAGAAAATCAATTATTGGCAGCTGAAAACGCACGCTTGAGAAATGAACTTCAGAAAAAAGTTTTTGCAACTCCAATTAAAGATTCAACAATTGTTGATACAGTAAGATATTTTCAAAAATTTTCATTTAAATCAGGCAAAATCATCAGTAATAATTACAACAAGGAATTCAATTTTTTAACCCTTGATATTGGAAAAAATCAGGGAATTGAAAAAGAAATGGCTGTTATCAATAGTCTGGGAATTGTGGGAATTATTGATAATACTTCTGATAAATATGCAAGAGTTCAATCTGTTTTAAATAAAAATAGTAAAATCAATGCTCGCTTAAGAAACAGCCACTATTTTGGCACATTAGATTGGAATGGAGATGATTACAGATCAATTCAGTTGATTGATATTCCCAGACAAGCGCCCTTAAAAATAGGTGATACCATTGAAACTGGCGGGAAATCAACTATTTTTCCAGAAGGAATTTTGATCGGAACCGTATCAAAAATCAACAGAGGGAATTCTGCAGAAAATAGAGTTTTGATTAAACTTTTTAATGATATGAGTAGCCTTGGAACGGTATATGTCATTAAAAACTTTGATAAACTTGAAATAAAAAAAATCGAAAACTTAGAAAATGAATAATCCATTTAAACTGTTTTTTTTATTTTTTTCGTTACTATTTCTTCAAGTATTTATATTGAATAATATTTTATTGTTCGATGCTATAAATCCGTATTTATATATCGTTTTTGTTTTTCTATATCCATTGAAAGAAAATAAGATTCCGATATTATTTTACTCATTTTTATTGGGATTATTAGTTGATTTTTTTTCAGATACCGGAGGGATTCACGCATTTTCAATAACAGTGATTGCACATATACGCCTGTTCTTTGTCAAAGTTTATTTCAATAAATTAGAAATAGATTTCCCATTTTTTAGTTTAAAAACAGAATCTTTTGGAAAAATTTTCAACTATGTAGTAACTTTAACAGTCATTCATCACTTTATATTTTTTTCTTTGGCTAACTTTAGCTTTCATAATTTTTCTAATGTACTGAGTAATACATTTTTTTCAAGTATTTTTACACTGTTTTTATATTTTATTGGCTCAGCTATTTTCACAAGAAACGAATAATGCAAAGAAGTTTTTTACTTTATTTTTTTATTTCCTTCATTGGAATTTTTTTTATTGGAAGGCTTTTTCAATTGCAAATTTTAAAAGGCATTGATTTTGATCCTGTGCATAATGCAGCCGTAAAAATCGAGTATGACTATCCTGAGCGTGGTTATATCTATGATCGAAATGGACGCCTTTTAGTTGCAAATCAACTCTCCTACGATGTAATGGTACAACCCAATCAAGTGAAATCCATAGATACTATTGAGTTATGTAAGCTCCTTAAAATTAATAAAGAAGATTTTATAAAAAGGTTCCAAAAAGCAGAAAATTATGCAACCTATTTGCCTTCTGTTTTTTTAAAACAACTCGCCAAAGATGATTTTGCCTTTCTTCAAGAAAAGCTGCATAAATTCAGTGGATTTTATATTCAAAAAAGGGTTATTAGAGATTATCCATTGAATGCAGCAGCCAATGTTTTAGGTTATATTGGAGAAGTAAATGAAGAAAAAGTACGTACAAACGATGATTACGAACAAGGAGAATTAGAGGGAAAAGAAGGTGTTGAAAGAGAATACGAAAAAATTTTAAGAGGTAGAAAAGGTAAAAAATATTACAATAGAAACCGATTTAATAAGGTTACAGGTTCTTACAAGAATGGACAAATGGATACGCTTCCTGAAAGTGGCAAAGACCTAACGTTAACTATAGACATTGAATTGCAGATCTATGCACAACAATTGATGAATGGAAAACGAGGTGGAATTGTAGCCATTGAACCATCATCTGGAGAAATTTTAGCTTTGGTAACCTCTCCTTCTTATGATCCAAATATGTTGGTTGGACGTGATCGTTCTAAAAATTCTCTAATTTTAATGGATGCAAAAAATCCAGAAAAGCCTACTTATGATAGAGCTTTGTTAGCAGCTTATCCTCCTGGATCTCCTTTTAAAATGATGAACGCATTGGTTGGTTTGCAAGAAAATGCTATCAATACCGAAACAAGTTTTAGATGTTATGGAGGTTATAGATATGGTGGAAAAGCAAGCGATTTTATGCGTTGTCACTGCGGAATTTATGATTCACCAATCGCATTAAAAACAGCAATTGCAAGATCTTGTAACAGTTATTTTTCAAATACCTACAAAAAAATTATTGAAAAAAAGAGTAAAGCAAACGAATCTCTAGATATTTGGAATAAGCATGTAACTAGCTTTGGACTGGGAAGTTATCTTGGTTATGACTTACCTTCAGGTTCTCCAGGATTGATTCCTGATGGCGCCTATTATGACAGTCGTTACAAATATAGATGGAGTGCTTCAACAACAATTTCAAATGCTATTGGACAAGGAGAAATTTTAACAACACCTATTCAGTTGGCAAATTTTACAGCTGCAATTGCTAACAAAGGCTATTTTTACACCCCTCATATCGTAAAAAAAATAGCAAGAAAACCTATAAATAATCCAAATTATACCATCAAAAAGCAGACTACTATTAAACGTGAATATTTTGAACCTGTAATTGAAGCGATGCACGAGGTTTTTAAAACGGGTACAGGAAGATGGAGTCAAGTTAAAGGCATTGAAATTTGTGGGAAAACAGGAACTTCAGAAAATTTTATTCGCATAAATGGCTACAAACAGCAATTGCCTGACCATTCCATTTTGGTAGCGTTTGCTCCCAAAGAAAATCCAAAAATTGCCTTGGCAGTTTTTGTTGAAAATGGGGGATTTGGATCTACAATTGCAGCCCCCATCACTAGTTTGATGATTGAAAAATATTTGAACAGATATATTTCTGAGGAAAACAAACTAAGAGAAAGTAATATGTTAAACCTAAGTCTGCAAAATATTTACAATTATTACAGACCAAAAAACAGGGAAGTTGCGTCAAGAAAAGAATAATATTTTTGCAGGAATTGATTGGATTCTTGTTTTTTTCTACCTAATTTTAGTTGGCTTTGGCTGGCTAAATATTCTAGCAGCCTCTCAAAATGATGAATACATAGATATTTTTGACTTTAACACGAAATACGGCAAACAACTACTGTGGATATTATTATGCTATCCCATAATGATTTTTGTTTTATTTTTTAATTCAAAATTTTATGAGCGATTTGCAAGTATTTTCTATTTGATTGCAATCTTTTCATTGGTATTAATTTTTCCACTTGGAAAAGAAATTAATGGAGCCAAAGCTTGGTTTAGTTTTGGGTCAATGAGTTTGCAACCTGCGGAATTTGTAAAAGCGTTTACAGCTCTTGCGATTGCAAAATTAGTAAGTGATCGTCAATACAATCTTTCACTAATAAAAAATCAAATAAAAGCATTTACAGTTATTTTTTTACCTGCAATTTTGATAGTTTTACAGCCTGATCCTGGTTCTGCATTAATTTATTTAGCCTTCTTTTTAGTATTAAATAGAGAGGGATTAACGTTGAATTATATAATTTTTGGGGCAGCTTCAATTACATTATTTATATCGACAATTTTTTGGGGAACACACACCATATTTATTTGTTTGTTCTCACTCATTACAGTTATTGTATTATACCTAATTTATAAAGGTGGAAAAAGGTTACTACGCTTTAGCTGGCATAAAATTTTAATCTCCTATTTTGGTATAGGAATGTTTATCTACGGAACTGGATTTGTGTATGAAAATGTTTTCAAACAACATCACAGAGATCGATTTGAAGTATTGTTAGGATTAAAAGTTGACACGAAGGATATTGGTTATAATTCTTATCAATCAGAATTGACTATCAGTTCTGGAGGTTTGACTGGAAAAGGTTTTTTGAATGGAGATATTACCAAAGGTAATTTTGTTCCCGAACAACATACAGATTATATTTTTAGTACTGTTGGTGAAGAATGGGGGTTTTTAGGAAGTTCTTTAGTAATAATTCTATTCATGTTGATGATCGCAAGAATCATCTATTTATCAGAAACACATACCAATAAATTTGGAAGAATTTATGGATATGGTGTAGCATCTATACTTTTTTTCCATGTAACTGTAAATATCGGAATGGTGATTGGATTGCTGCCTACAGTTGGAATACCCCTACCCTTTTTCAGTTATGGAGGTTCTTCCTTGTGGGGTTTTACTATCTTACTATTTATTTTTATCCGATTAGACGCTCATAAAAAATACGATTGGTAGTATAATACTATCTTAGATAGCAACAACATAAATGTAAAAATTTTATAATCCTAATAATATTAGGACATAAAAAAAGCTCTGAATTTTCAGAGCTTTTGTATTTATAAAAACATTAAATCTTACAATGCCGCAACGTGCTTTGTTAATTTAGATTTTAAGTTTGCAGCTTTATTTTTGTGGATAATATTCTTTTTTGCCAATTTATCCAACATAGAAATAACGTTTATTAATTTTCCTTCAGCTTCAGCTTTATCTTCTAAAACACGTAAATCTCTTACAGCATTTCTGGCTGTTTTGTGTTGGTATTTGTTACGTAACTTTTTTGCTTCGTTACTTCTGATTCTCTTTAATGCTGACTTATGATTTGCCATAATATTATTTTCTTCGTTTTTAATTAAAACTTTGTAGTCCGTACGGGAATCGAACCCGTGTTACCAGGATGAAAACCTGGCGTCCTAACCCCTAGACGAACGGACCAT
>JANREL010000153.1:14594-15814 GCA_030758355.1 Polaribacter sp. | reverse complement strand
AGGAGAATATGTTGATTTTGAAGAAATAGACAAACCATGAATCCAAAGAAATTTATACCTACCATTGTTGCAATCGTCATTTTTATTGCGGCATCTCTCATATATTTTCATCCTGTTTTAAAAGGACAAAAAATACCCCAATCAGATATTACACAGTTTCAAGGAATGGCCAAAGAAATCAGTGATTTCAGAGCCGAAAATGATGCAGAGCCCTATTGGACAGGTGCTTCTTTTAGTGGTATGCCTGCGTATCAAATTAGTGCTTATTATCCCAATGATTTTGTAAGAAGTTTAGATACTTTGATCCGTTTTTTACCAAGGCCAGCTGATTATACATTTTTGTATTTTTTAAGTTTTTTTGTACTGATGTTGGCTTTGAAAGTAGAATGGAGGTTAGGAGTTTTAGGAGCACTTGCTTTCGGATTTTCAACTTATTTGATCATTATTTTTATTCCTGGCCATAATGCAAAAGCACATGCAATTGGTTATATGCCTTTGGTTTTAGCAGGAATTTTATGGGTTTTTCAAAGAAAATACATTGTAGGATTTTTAGTTACAGGTTTGTCAATGGCGCTAGAAATCTACGCAAACCACATTCAAATGACTTATTATTTAGGATTTTGTTTGTTGATTTTAGGAGTTGTAGAGGGAATTCATGCCATCAAACAGAAAACGCTTCCTATATTTTTAAAGCAAGTATTGATTATTTTGGGTGCAGTAATTTTAGGAGTGGGTGCAAATTCTTCCAGATTATTAGCGATGAAACAATATGCGGATGCAAGTACAAGAGGAAAATCAGAATTGACAATCAATCCTGATGGAAGTCCAAAAGAAGCAACAAAAGGATTGGACAAAGATTACATCACGCAATTTAGTTATGCAAAATTAGAAACCTTCAATTTATTCATTCCTCGTTTTATGGGTGGAGGTACTGTGGAAAAATTAGATGATAATTCTGAATTTTATCAGTTACTAGAAGAAAAAGCAGGTAAAAAAGTAGCTGATGATTATTCAAAACAAGTACTTACTTATTGGGGAGATCAACCAATTGTAGAAGCACCAGCTTATATTGGAGCTGTCATTTTCTTTTTATTCTTCCTTGGGATTTTTCTTGTAAAAGGAAGATTAAAACAATGGTTGGTTGCTGCAACCGTATTTTCAATTTTGTTGAGTTGGGGACGTAATTTTGAATTTTTAACGAACTTTTTTATTGATTATGT
>JANREL010000153.1:0-14494 GCA_030758355.1 Polaribacter sp. | reverse complement strand
TCATTTTTATGTTGATTTCAGCAACACTTTTATGGTTTGTACTTCAAAATAAATTGAAGCAAGTTTTAGTTTTTGTGGGTTTGGGACTGTTGATTTTAGTGGACCAAATTTCTGTAAACAGAAGATATTTGAATGCTGATGATTTTGTGTCAGCTAGTAAAGTAGAAAAACCCTTTACAGCATCAGAAGCTGATAAATTGATTTTAGAAGATAAAACGCATTTTAGAGTAGCGAATTTCTCAACAAACTTGATGGAAGATGGCGCAACTTCTTATTTTCATCAATCAATTGGAGGATATCATGCAGCCAAAATGAGACGCTATCAAGAGTTGTTTGAATATCAAATTGCGAAGCAAAATATGCAAGTATTGAACATGTTAAACACCAAATATTTTATCATTCCTGATAATTCTGGCGTTTTACAAGTGCAACAAAATCAAGCTATAAATGGCAATGTTTGGTTTGTAGATTCTTTAGATAAAGTTCAAAATGCTACTGAAGAAATGAATGCTTTGGATAGTTTAGATTCCAAAACAACAGCAGTTGTTGATATTAGTAAGTTTTCAGAATTGAAAAATTTTACAATCAAAAGAGATCCAACAGCTACTATTTCTCTAAAAAAATATGCAGTTACAAATCTTACATATCAATCAACATCGCAAAAAGAACAATTGGCTGTTTTTTCTGAAATTTATTATGACAAAGGTTGGAATGCTTATATAGATGGTGAATTAGTACCTCACTTTAGAGTGAATTATGTGTTGAGAGGGTTAAAAGTTCCTGCAGGAAATCATACCATTATTTTCAAGTTCGAGCCAACAGTCATTCAACAAGGAAGTTTCATTTCGTTGTCATCTTATGGTTTGCTATTGCTGATTTCTTTAGGATGGTTTTTTTATGAAAAGAAAAAAGGAGTCAAAAATTAAGTTTTTCAATTAAAAACTTCAAAAAAAAATCAATCTTTATGAATATTGGGATGATTCTTGACGCCACTTTTCCTCCAGATCCAAGAGTGGAAAATGAAGCAATTTCTTTAATTGCTGCTGGTCACGAAGTATTTCTTTTCTGTTTGAAATATGATGCAAATCAATCAGATGAAATAATCAATGAAATTCAGATTAAGAGGTTTTTATCTAACAAATTAGAGTATAAATTATCAGCTTTGGTTTATACAATTCCAGTATATTCTTTTTTGATGAAAAAGAAAATTGTACGATTTTTACAATCAATCAATATTGATGTCTTGCACATTCACGATATTAAAATTGCGGAAGCTGTTTTTTGGGCAAATAAATATTTTAAACTTCCAGTAGTGTTGGATTTGCATGACAATTTGCCAGAAGTGATGAAATTGTATCCTCACCTTCAAAAGTTTCCTGGGAAGTATATTATTTCACCAAATAAATGGAAACAAAAAGAGGCAGAATTTATAAAAAAAGCAGACAAAGTAATTACAGTTTCTCCTCATTTTATTGACTCTTTACAGCAAAGATTTCCATCTGATACTAAATATGTTTTAGTACCAAACACGATTCGAAAATCATTTTTTGAAGCGTATTCAATCGACGATTCCATCATCAAAAAGTATAAAAATTATTTTGTGATGTTGTATTTGGGCGACACACATATCAGGAGAGGATTGCAAACGGCAATTGAAAGTATTCCAAAATTGATAGAATCAATTCCAAATATCAAGCTTGTAATTGTAGGAAAAAACACCACAGATTCAATTTTAAAAGCACAAGTTGCTGATTTAGGAATTGAAGATTATGTAGATTTTGAAGGATGGCAAAATGTGAGTTTATTTCAGTCTTACATCATCAGTAGTGCTATTTGTATTTCTCCGTTGCACAGAAATTTGCAGCACGATGTTGCGTACGCAAACAAAATTTTTCAATACATGAGTTTTGGAAAACCATTGTTGGTGAGTGATGCAACTGCACAAAAAGAATTGATTGAAAAAGTAAATTCGGGATTGGTTCATCAAGAAAAAAATGTAGCTGATTTTAAAAATAAAATTTTAGAATTGTATCAAAGTGAGAATTTAAGAGCAACTCTAGGTAAAAATGGTCAAGATTTTGTCCGAAATGAATTTTCTTGGGAACAAACTTCTAAAAAGTTAGTACATTTATACGAAACTATAGGCAATTGAAAGCACTAATTATCACGTATTATTGGCCTCCTGCAGGTGGAAGTGGTGTTCAACGTTGGTTGAAATTTGTAAAATATTTACAAGATTTTGGCATTGAACCCATCGTGTATACAGTTGATAATGCCAACTATCCAAAGGAAGATGATAGCTTGATTTCTGAAATACCAAAAAACATTACTGTGTTGAAAAATCCAATTTTCGAGCCTACAGATGTGTTTTTTTGGAAACAAAAAGGAGTGAAAAAAAAGGATGTTGCCAATAGTACCAATAATAGTTTATTGTCATTTATTAGAGGGAATTTTTTTATTCCTGATCCAAAGATTTTTTGGGTAAAATCTTCTGTGAAATTTTTACAAAATTATCTGAAAGATCATCCAATTGATGTTATTATTTCAACAGGTCCACCTCATAGCATGCATTTGATTGCACAAAAAATTAGCAAAAAAAACAACATCAAATGGATTGCTGATTTTAGAGATCCTTGGACTGATTTGTATTATAACAACGAATTCAAACAGCTGTCATTTGCCAAAGAAAAAAATAAAAAATTAGAAAAATCAGTTTTAGAAAATGCGAATTGTGTATTGACAGTGAGTAATTCTTTGAAAAAAGATTTTTTGAAAACTGCAAAAAATGTTGCTGTAATTACCAATGGTTTTGATTCCGAAGTTTTGCAAGATGAAAATGTAGTGTTGGACTCAAAATTTACAATTTCGTATATTGGTTTATTACCAAAACAAAGCAATCCAGTAGTTTTTTTTAAGGTTTTAAAAAAGTTGTGTGATGCTAATGACGAGTTTAAAAATGATGTTCAGTTGCTTTTTGTAGGTGATATTTCCTCAGAAGTTCGACTTGAAATTGAAAAAAATAACTTAGCTGAAATTACTCAAATAAAAGGTTATGTACCTCATAAAGAGTCAATTGAATTTCAGAAAAAGGCACAAGTTTTATTGTTATTAATTCCAAATGTGCCAAAATCAGCAGGAATTTTAACAGGAAAACTTTTTGAATATATAACCGCAAAAAGGCCTATTTTAGCGTTGGGACCAGAAAATGGAGATTTGGCAGTAATTTTACAAAATACAAATGCAGGTGTAGTGATTGATCATCAAAATGAAGCGAAGTTATCAATCGAAATTTTAAGACTTTATCAACAGTTCAAAGAGGGAAATTTGACTGTAAATTCTAAAAATTTGGCCCAATTTCATCGTAAAAATTTGACAGAACAATTGGCCTCTATCATTAAAAATTTATAAAAACGCATGGGAATTGTTTTAAAACAATCATTCAAAAACACCCTTTTTATCTACCTTGGTTTTCTCATTGGTGGTATCAATACCTTGTTTTTGTACACTCGTTTTTTAGAAGATGAATACTATGGTTTGGTAACTTTCTTATTGTCAACCTCTAATATTTTAATGCCTTTAATTGCTTTAGGTGTTCATCATACCATCATCAAATTTTACTCAAGTTACTTTACCAAAATAGAACAAGATAAATTTTTGTCATCTGTGTTGTTTTTACCCTTGTTGGTTGCAATTCCAATGGGATATTTTGGGAATTTATTTTATGAAGAAATTAGTGATTATTTATCTATCAATAATCCAATCATTAAAAATTACACATCCGTTATTTATTTGATTGCATTTACTTGTGCGTATTTCGAAGTTTTTTATGCTTGGGCAAGAGTGCAATTTCACTCGGTTTTTGGGAATATTTTAAAGGAATTATGGAATAGAGTAGCAGTAATGCTGTTGCTTTTTGCAGTTTATTTTCAATGGATTTCTAAAGAAAATTTCATCTATTATTTGACAGGTTTTTACTTTTTACGAATGTTTGTAATGATGGTTTATGCCTTTTACCTGTATTTTCCAAAATTCACTTTTTCAAGACCTGATAATTTTACAGAAATTTTTCGATTTTCATTATATATCATCATGGCAGGAAGTGCAGGTGCCATTATTTTGGATATTGACAAATTCATGATTCCTGGAAAAGAAGCAATTGAGCAAGCAGCTTATTATTCTGTGGCCGTTTTTATTGGTTCGTTTATTGAAGCGCCAAGCAGAGCGATGATGAATATTTTGCAACCACTAACCTCCAAAACATTGAATGAGGAAAATCATGTAGAAGTAGCTTCTTTGTATAAAAAAAGTTCCATCAACTTGTTGTTAATCAGCGGTTTGTTTTTTGTATTGATCAATGCAAACGTCAATCAATTATTTAATTTATTGCCTCAACAATACGCAGGAGGTGAATTGGTGGTATTTATGATTTCGTTCGTAAAAATGTACAACGGATTTTTAGGAAATAATGGTGCAATTATCAATAATTCTAAATACTATAAAATCACGTTGCCCTATAGTTTTATGATGGCTATTTCTGTGTATGCTTTGAATACTCTTTTTTATGATCAACTGAATATGGGCACAGATGGTCTGGCATTAGCCACATTGATTGTGATTTTCTTTGCCAATACAGGAAAACTACTATTTGTAAAAAGTAAGTTCGCAATGACACCTTTTACAGATAAATCATGGAGAATGATTGGAATTATTGCCATTTTATATGTGATTTTTAATTTCTGGGATTTTCCGCTACATGATATCTATCTCTGGAAAATTCCAATTCATCAAACCATCAATATTATTTTAAAGAGTATTTTAATAACAGGAATTTATTTCTATTTGGTGATCAAATTGCAAATTTCTGATGAAATTTTGCGTCTTTCTAAACGATTTCAGAAATAACAATCAATAAAATCTGTCAGTAAATGAAAAAGTAATGCAAAAGCTAATATATGCGTTCTTCTATAAAATAATCCAATAACATACATTCCTGCTGCGTAATAGGTGTGTAAAGGATGAAAATTGATGCTACATCTGTTGCTATCAAATATAGGATTTGCCAATAAATGATCTAAATCAATCAACATAGAAGCTAAGAAAATTAGGTATATTTTTTTCCAGTTTTCTTTGAAAAAAAAGTAAGAAAATAATAAAGGAACTACAAAATGAAGTCCGTAATGAAGGATGAATTTTGTGGTAAACATCAAAAATAGCTTACAGCATTTGGACCTTCCATAAACAATAAATCTAAGATGGATAAATTTGATAAAAAACCATGTTTATCATCAAACAGTTGCTTGTAATTTTTGAAATCTTTTGAAGGTTGATGATTTTTATCTGCTAAAAATCGGAAATCATTATCTACTTTTTCCAATTCGTATGTTGCTGTTTTCGAAAAATTTGGATTCAGTTCTAACGCATCAACTATAAACAAATACGTATCAATAGTTACATCGTGTAAAAACTTGTATTTTTTAGTGAAAATTGGCAACAAATCATCCTCAAAATACTCAAAATATGGAGAAACTCTATATGATGATTGCAAGGATTTAAAATGTTGATCTTGCCAAGGAAAATTGTTTTCAATCAACATCTCTTTTGTTTTTTTTCTTCCCTGCGTCTCAGGATTTTTTACAGGAATATTCAACAGTAATTTTCCATTGCTATTATATATATAACAACGGTTTCTGTAGCTTTGTTTTTGAAAATTATCCTCCATTTCAAAAATAATTTCTGCTGAATTTGCAATTTCAGCATACTGAGAAATTGGAGAAAAATACGTTGGAATAAATAATGACATTCTCTGACTATTCAGTTTTCAGTGTCAGTAAACAGTGATAGTTTGCAATTGATATGCTAATTGAAAACGGTGACTGTAACTGAAAATTATTTTTTAACTTTCTTTTTTCCCCTAAAATAATTCCATCCAATATACATTGCTATCAATGCAAAGACAACATATCTATAAGAAACGGGCTCTCCATCTCCATGAACTGTGGTAAATAGTCTGTCCCAACGAATTGATTTAATTTTTGCGCTAAAACTTGGTGCATTTGCATCCCAACTAAACCAAACCATTACAGGCTTTCCAAGTACATGATCAAAAGGAACATACCCCCAATAACGCGCGTCTAAAGAATTGTGTCTGTTGTCTCCAACCAACCAAAAATAATCTTGTTTAAAAGTATAAGAATCCGCTTTTTTGCCATTGATAAAGATTTCTTCACCATTTACAACCAAATCATTATTTTCATAATTTTTGATGATTTGCTCATAAAATGGCAGTGATTCCGCATTTAATTTAACTGTAGCTCCTGTTTTTGGGATATAAATAGGTCCAAAATTATCCTGACTCCATTGCAATTTTTCAACATGAGGAAAAATAGCATTATCTGGAGCATGATTTATTTTTGTAACGGAAACAGCCAAAGGATATTTTTTCAACCGATCAACTTCTTCTTGCGTTAAATTGATATTGATTTTTGTACTTACTGAACTCATTTTCAAACGCTGAGCCATATCAGGATTGATACCTCCTGCAACTTCTGTATATAAAGAATCTTGGCCAATTTTTGTTAAATTACCATTCTTTTTGATAGCATCTTGTACTTTGTCATTTTCCCAATATTCAGACAAAATTCGGTAAACTCCTGTGCGTTCTTTTTCTAGTAAAAATGCTGGAAACGTATTTGCATCAATAGGTGATTTTGATTCATAGGTGTAATAAAACTGCAATTTTGCTCTGTAAGGAAGTTCATTCTTTTTTCCATTGATATATACATAACCATCAATTATTTGCAATGTATCCCCAGCAATTCCAACACAACGTTTTACATAATTGGTTTTTTTATCAACAGGTTTATAGGTAAATTTTCCTGAAGTATCTCCCCACATTGTTGCCAAAGAATCAGCTGGCCAATTGAAACAAACAATATCATTATTTTTTATTTTTTGAAAACCTGGCAAACGCATATATGGTAATTGGGGTTTACTCAAATAAGATTTAAAAGTAGGAGTAATGTTAAAACCCATAAATGGTACTGGAATTGCAGGCACTGAATCATGCACCATTGGTGCAGCAATTACTGTGGATGGCACTCTTGCACCATAATGAAATTTACTTACAAACAAATAATCTCCAACCAATAAAGATTTTTCTAAAGACGAAGTTGGTATGGTAAATGGCTGCATAAAATAAGTGTGTACCAAGGTTGCAGCAATGATGGCAAACGTAATAGAACTAATCCATTCCCCCAATTCTGATTGAGGTTTTAAACTTCTATTCTCATTAAATTTTACATCTTTTGTATAGTTGATATAAAAAATATACAATCCTAAAGTAACAATGACTAAGAATGAATCTAGCTTCTTATAAAATCCAAAAGTTCTGATAGTTTCTATCCAAATTACGGGAAACATTAGTAGGTTGATAATCGGAATAAAAAGTAGGATAATCCACCATTTTGGACGTTTGATAATTTGCAGTAAAACGATTCCATTATAAATAGGCAATGCAGCTTCCCAAGCTTTTCTTCCTGCTTTTTGATACAATTTCCAAGTACCTAAAAAATGAATGATTTGAATACTGATAAAAAAAAGAAACCATTGAGTAAATGTCATAATCGATATTTTTATTCCAATAAGGAAATTTATGTCAAGTTTATAAGGCGCAAAATAGCAAAAAAGTTACATTTTTTAACGAATGTTTAAGACATCTTTCATTGAAAATACGCCTGTTTTTCCAACAATCCATTCTGCCGCAATTACTGCACCTAAAGCAAAACCTTTTCTACTATGTGCTGTGTGTTTTATTTCGATAGTATCCACTTCAGATGAATACCAAACAGTGTGTGTTCCAGGAACATCTGGAATTCTTTTTGAAACGATTGAAATATTTTGAGAAGATGTAATTGTGCCCAATTCCCACCCTTTTTTTGAAGTATTTTCTATGATTCCTTCAGCCAATGTGATCGCAGTTCCACTTGGCGCATCTAATTTTTGAGTATGGTGAATTTCTTCCATAGAAATTTCATAATCTTGAAGAGTACGCATCATTTTTGCCAATTGCTGATTGAGCTCAAAAAAGATATTGACACCCACACTAAAGTTGGATGCATACAAAAAAGCGCCATTCTTTTGATTACAAAAAGCTACAGCCTCCTCATATTTTTCTAACCAACCTGTAGTTCCTGCAATCACTGGAACGTTGTTTTCAATACAATTTGTTATGTTATTAAAAGCAGCATTTGGAACGCTAAAATCAATAGCAACATCTGCTAAAGTGATATCAATAATATCTTCGACATCTTTTCTGATGACGATTTCATGACCCCGAGAAAGAGCGATTTTTTCAATCTCTTTACCCATTCGTCCATAGCCTAACAATGCGATTTTCATATCAAAAATTATATTTAAAAGTGAGTCCAATACTGGGAGTTTCAATGCGTATTGGATCAAAAATTAATTGAGGTTTTACAGATAAATTATCATCGGTATTAAATTGAATTAAATGGGCATTTACACTTGCTTCCACAATTTGTAAAATGTACAAAAGAACACCTGTCAATAAAGACATATCTCTGTTTTCGCGCAATTGCGCTTGAGCAGTTTCTAGAGTTTGGGTAGAAACAATTTCAACGCCATCAACTATAAATTCGTCCGGCAATCCGTTTTTTCTAAGTTTATAAGCCGTTCTATACCTTTTGTAATCGCTATTATTTATTTGATAATAATAAACAGGTAAAGCCAAAGCTCCCCAAACAATAGGAGCTTTCCAATATTTTTTATTGTAAATCTGACCCATTCCTGGAAAAATTGCGGAGTAAAATGCCGCTTTTGAAGGAGCTAATGGATCAAACACATATTCTTTTTCTAACTTTTTTTTAGTGATTTTTTTAGTTTTTAATGTATCGATTCGCAGAGAATCATTTTGCGCAAAAAAGCTTTCAGATAAAAAACTGAGACATAAAATAAGTATGATTTTTTTTAAATTCACTTATTTTAATAGATTTTTAATGCGGTTAAAATCTTCTTCAGAATTGAAAGGAATACTAATTTTTCCTTTTCCATTAGCACTCATAACTACAGCTATTTTTTGACCAAAAAATTCGCTCAAAGGTTTGATATTATTCTTAATGAAATCTGGAATTTGCTTCGTTTTTGATTTTGAAACTGGTCCTGATTTTAAGTTTTTTACTAAATCTTCTGTTTGTCTTACTGAAAGTTCTTCTCTTAAAATACGTTCGTAAATTGCCAATTGATCTTCTGTATTTTCAATATTTATCATGGCACGCCCATGTCCCATAGAAATAAATCCATCACGCATACCTGTTTGTAAAATAGGGTCTAATTTTAACAAACGTAAATAATTGGTTACTGTCGATCTTTTTTTTCCAACTCTAGTGCTTAATTCTTCTTGAGTCAATTTGATTTCATCAATCAAACGTTGGTACGAAAGTGCCACCTCAATAGGGTCTAAGTTTTTTCGTTGAATATTTTCAACCAATGCCATTTCTAGCATTTCTTGATCATTGGCAATTCTGATATAGGCAGGAATTGTGCTATTTCCAATCAATTTTGATGCTCTAAATCGTCTTTCTCCAGAAACCAATTGAAATTGATTTCCTCCCATTTTGCGAACAGTAATTGGTTGAATAACACCCAGTTCTTTAATCGAATTAGCTAATTCTACTAAAGATTCTTCATCAAAATACGATCTTGGCTGAAACGGATTTACATCAATACTGTTTAATTCAATTTCAATAATGGAGCCAATTAGTTTGTCAGCATTTTTATCAGAAGCACTATTGATATTCGGTGTTTCTTGTAATAATGCTGATAATCCTCTTCCTAAAGCCTGTTTTTTGGTTGCTTTTGCCATTTTTATGAATTCTTTTTTAAGATTTCTTGGGCCAAATTTAAGTAATTTACAGCACCTTTGCTAGTCGCATCATAGGCAATAATGGTTTCGCCATAACTAGGAGCTTCGCCCAAGCGTGTATTTCTTTTAATAATGGTATCAAAAACCATACTAGAAAAATGCTTACGAACCTCATCAACTACTTGATTTGAAAGTCGTAAGCGCGAATCAAACATGGTCAACAATAAGCCTTCAATATCCAATTGTGGATTGTGAATTTTTTGAACACTTTTAATGGTGTTTAATAATTTCCCTAAGCCTTCTAAGGCAAAATATTCACATTGAATCGGGATCATCACAGAATCTGCTGCAACCAAAGCGTTTAAAGTTGTTAATCCTAAAGATGGGGCACAGTCTATTAAAATATAATCATAGTCATTTTTAATATCTTTCAGTGCTTTTTTTAGCATGTATTCACGATCTTCTTTGTCAACCAATTCAATTTCAATAGCAACCAAATCAATATGCGCTGGAATTATATCAACGTTGGGTGAAGTTGTAGGTATAATAGCATCTTTCGCATCGCAAGTAAGCTCTAATACTTGGTAAGTGCCGATTTCAATAGTATCCATCTGAATGCCCATTCCCGAAGTTGCATTTGCTTGAGGATCAGCATCAATCAATAATACTTTTTTTTCTAAAACACCTAAAGAAGCAGCAAGGTTAACACAACTTGTTGTTTTCCCAACTCCTCCTTTTTGATTTGCAATAGCAATTATTTTTCCCATTAAAATAGACTAGTTTAATAGGGTAAAATTACAATTTATTCTGTTTTAAAAACCTGAAAGATGTTAACAAAGAGAAAAAATTATAATAGACTGAATGACAGTTTGTTATAATTAATTTATTAAAGTTTTTAAACAAATAGTTAACTGCAAAAAAACGATGACTTATTCACAATTTTAGGAAAGTTTTAAGCATTCTTTTCAGGAATATTTTTCAAAATTTCTTGCAACAATTTCCAAAACTTTTGAGTGGACGAAATTTGCGCACGTTCATCGGGAGAATGGGCTCCTTTGATATTTGGACCAAAGGAAATCATATCCATTTTTGGATAATTTTGTCCTAAAATTCCACATTCTAATCCTGCATGACAGGCCATTATTTTGGGCTTTTTTTCGAATAATTTTCGATAGGTATTTGAAACGATTTGCAAAATTTCGGAATTCATATTTGGTAACCATCCAGGATAAGCACCTGAAAATTCCACCTCAAAACCTGCTAATTCAAAAGACGAGCGAATAGAATTTGCCAGATCAAGTTTGCTGCTTTCAGACGAAGAACGGGTCAAACATCCTATCTGAATTTTTCCATTTTTTAGGTCAACTTTTGCTATGTTATTGGAAGTTTCAACCAAACCTTCTACATCTGGACTCATTTTATAAACCCCATTCAATGCGGCATACATGGCTCTTAAAAAGCTTTCTTGAACACCTAACTCAACAACATTTTTTAGTTGTGAAATTTCTTCAATTTTGATTGATAAATTGGGTTCAATAGTTGAAAATTCATTTTTTATTTGGGTGATTAGTGCGTTGGTTTCAAACAAAAATGAGGCTCTTGAAATCGAATCTACAACCACTTTCGCAAAACTTTCTCTAGGAATGGCATTGCGCAAACTACCACCATTGATTTCAGCTATTCGCAATCCAAAATTGGTAAATCCGTCAGACAATAATCGATTCATTATTTTGTTGGCATTTCCCAAACCTTTATGAATATCCATCCCTGAATGTCCACCTCTAAGACCAGTAATTGCAATGGAAAATGCAGTCGTATTTTCAGGAATTTCCTCTTCTTCATAGGTTCTCGTAGCGGTTACATCCAAACCTCCGGCACAACCAATTCCAATTTCATCATCTTCTTCAGTGTCTAAATTCAAGAGTATTTCTCCTGATAATATATTGGTATCCAAATTTATAGCTCCCGTCATTCCAGTTTCTTCATCAATCGTAAACAGTGCTTCAATGGCTGGATGTTGAATAGTTTTTGAAGATAAAATTGCCATAATCGCAGCAACTCCTAAACCATTGTCTGCGCCCAAAGTGGTGCCTTTTGCTTTTACCCAATCACCATCAACAAACATATTGATGCCTTCTTTTTCAAAATCAAACCTTGTGTTTGTATTTTTTTGATGCACCATATCCAAATGTCCTTGCAATACAATGGTTTTATTAGATTCCATTCCTCTGGAAGCTGGCTTTTTTATGATGACATTTCCGACGGTATCGGTGATAGTTTCTAAGTTTAATTTTTCACCAAAATCAAGCATGAATTGAATGATTTTTTCTTCTTTTTTGGAAGGGCGTGGAACTGCATTCAAATCAGTAAAATGCGACCAAATTTCAGTAGGTTCAATGTTTTTTAAATCTTGATTCATAGAAAAATTTCTTTTAGATGTTCAAAAATACAACTATTATTAACTAAAAAAAGCCTTCATAAGGAAGGCTTTTCAAATTAATAGAGGGTTTACGAGAAGTTGATTACCACTTCATCCATATCTTTTCGGACCTTTTTCAAATCCTTCATGTAATCATCTTCAGCCCTAAAGCCAGCAGGTAATACTAAAACCGATGTTAAATTTCGAGAGTCAAGGTCTAAAATCTCATCATATTTGTCAGGAACAAAACCTTCCATTGGACAAGAATCTATATTCTCAAGGGCGCAAACAGTTAATAGATTTCCGAGTGCTAAATAGGCTTGATTTTTATTCCAAATCAACAACTCTTCTTGTGTTTTTTTCTCAATTTCTGCCGTCAAAAACTTCTTAAAAGGATTGATAATTTCATCAGGTGTGTTTCTTATTTTCTGTACCAAATTAAAATATGATGAAACTTCTTCAGTAGTGTACTTTTTGGGAACACAAATAACTAACAAATGTGAAGCATCTAAAACTTGACTTTGATTCCAAGAATGTGCTACTAATTCTTTTTGAATTTCTTTATTTTGAATTACCAAAAGTTTTACAGGTTGCAATCCATAGGAAGTTGCGGTTAAATTAAAAGCTTCTTTCAATAATTCAACTTGTTCGTTTGATAAAAATTTAGTTTTATCAAATTTTTTAACTGCATAACGCCATTGTAATTTTTCTATAATATTCATTGCTTCTAAATTTTCAGCAAAAATAGTTGATTTGGTAGTGTTGCTTTTTTGAATACTATTGTTAAAATTTATGAATAAATAAATTTTTCAGTATCTTCATCAAAAAAAATGAAAGAGGAATTTTTATACTACGTTTGGCAATTTCAATTGTTTTATAAAACTGCTATAAAAACAGTTAATAATCAGGAAATCAAAGTTTTAAAATCAGGAGTTCAGAATAAAAATTCAGGGCCAGATTTTTTAAATGCACATATAAAAATTGGTGATGAAACTTGGGTAGGCAATATTGAAATGCATCTAAAATCGTCTGATTGGTATGCACACAATCATGAAAAAGATTCTAATTACGATGCAGTAATTTTGCATGTAGTTTGGGAGCATGATGTAGTTGTTTTTTCTAAAAACAATCAACCTTTACCTACCTTAGAATTGAAAAACTATATTGATAAAGAGTTGATTAATAGATACAATGCTATGGTAAATGGTTCAATAAGATGGATTCCTTGTGAGCAACAAATTCATCACATAGAACCATTTTTATTGAATAATTGGCTCGAAAGATTGTATTTTGAACGCTTAGAACATAAGTCGGAATTTATAAAAGAGCTGTTGCAAAAAACTAATTTTGATTTTGAAGCCGTGCTTTTTATCCTGCTAGCTAAAAATTTTGGATTGAAAATAAATGGAGAGGCATTTTATAAATTGGCAATTTCTTTAGATTTTTCTACTGTTCAGAAAGTTCGCTTTGATGAAATTCAATTGTCAGCCTTGCTTTTTGGACAAGCAGGATTTTTAGAAGAAGATTTAGAAATTCCTTTCCATCAACAGTTGCGAAATGAATATCAATATTTGAAACACAAATATCAGTTGCAATGCATTCATAAAAATAATTTCCAGTTTTTTAGAATGCGGCCTCCTAATTTTCCCACAATTCGATTGGCACAATTGATCAATTTGGTATTTCAACATCAAAATTTATTTTCGAAATTGATGATTATTGATCAAAAAGAAGATTTTTATAAATTGTTTAATGTTGAGGTGCTGGACTTTTGGAAAACACATTTTACATTTGAAACAATGTCTAAAAAAAGCACCAAAAAACTAACGAAATCTTTTGTGGATTTGTTATTGATAAACACTATTATTCCCATGAAATTTGTCTATTTACAAACCAAAACTGATTTTGATGAAGAAACAATTTTACGATTGATTCAACAAATTTCACCCGAAAAAAATAGCATTATTGATGCATTTGTAAATTTAAAAATTGCATCAAAAAATGCCATGGAAAGTCAGGCTTTAATTGAGTTGAAAAACAACTATTGCACAAAGAAACGCTGTTTACAATGTGCAATAGGGATTAAATTGGTAAGAAATTAATAGTTATTTAGGATCTAAAATTTTGTTGATTTTTTCTAAACAATCTGCATAATGATATTTGGATATTTTGTTGATAAACCTACTTTTTGCAAT